>JALSSF010000121.1 GCA_026984375.1 Methylothermaceae bacterium
GAGGACGCAGAGTTGGGGAAAATCATGCTCTGCGGTCTCTGCGTCTCCACGGTGAAACCCAAGAGATGACACCATGACCGCGACCGTCCCCCGCGTAGTCGCCACCGAGGCGGCCCTGAAGCTGATCGAGAAACTCAAGGCCGAACACGGCCCGCTGATGTTCCACCAGTCCGGCGGCTGCTGCGACGGCAGCTCACCCATGTGCTATCCCCGGGGCGAGTTCCGCGTCGGCTCCCAAGACGTGTTGTTGGGGGAAATCGGCGGCTGTCCCTTCTACATCAGCAAATCCCAGTACGAATACTGGCGACACACCCAGCTCATCATCGACGTGGTGCCGGGCCGCGGCGGCATGTTCTCCCTGGAGGGTCCGGAGGGAGTGCGCTTCCATACCCGCTCGCGGCTGTTCTCCACCGAGGAACTGGAACACCTGGCACCGATCCAAACCGGGCCGGACCCGCCGTTCCCGGGAGACCACCATCCCAAGACCGGCGGCAACCCCTGAGGGTCTTGCCAACGGTCCCTCCTTCCGATCATGGGGAAACTTTCAAAGCCGATCGTCTTCTAAATAAAAGTCGGCCACACAACCAAGGCTCAGCGAGGGGAAGGCGATGAGCCCGTTCATGGTGCGATTGCTGACGATTCTGGTCCTCCTGGTCATGGTGGTCTTCAGCTTCACACCTGTTCCGGGGACCACGCTGATCATGCTTTACGTCGTCCTGTTCCGCCCCCGATGGTTCAAACGGCTGGTGGACCGGATCTACGAGGAGGCCGAACAACCCACGGCGCTTCCTAAGGCGGCCGTACCGACGTATGCCGATCCACCGGGAAGGAAAAACCAGAATCGGAAGAACCTCCGCCATGACGACGATGAATAAGCTGATCACGTGGAATTTCCACACCGCTGTGCTGATCGCCCTGGTCGGGGGTGTCGCCGTATTGATTCATCCCCAACTGCTGTTTCCGGAAATCACCCAACGACACGACCCCCTGGCCCGCAATCTGCTGCTGATCGTGTTCTATCTGGTGGCGATTCAGGCGATGGCGCTGGCGTTCCGCCATCGCCGCCACGGCCATGTGGACGCCCTCTTCATGGGCGGCCTGCTTCTCATCGCCGCCCTGGGGGTGCCGCTGTATTCGTACCGCAATGAAATCCCGCTTCGTCCTCCGCTGGTCGTCGGGCTGGCCTATTGCGGGATTTCCCAATTGCTCTATTTCTTTCATATCCATGCCTGGAACCGCCACTGAGGCCTCATACGAATGAAGAATGTGCGCAAAGACCGCCGCCTGAGCTGGCGCGATCTCATCCCTGACCGGAAAACACTGGGAAAAATCGTCGCCTATGTCGCTCTGCTGTATGCCTTGCAGATTTTCGTGTTCGTGCCGTTCATGACCTATGTGGTCGAATCCGACTTTTTCTCTGCCCCCGGAACGTTCAGTCCGATCGAGGGCGACGCCGGAGAGGCCGCCCAAATCCAGTGTCGTCGTTTCTTCCGTCAGGAAATGAACACGGAGCGGGTCGAATTTCCCCTTAGGGACACCAAGGTCTGGGCGATGGAGAGCGGCCGCTTTCTGGTGAAAGCCAGTGCCGTGGTAACCGACGACCTGGAGCTGGCCCACCGGATCAATTACACCTGCTACGTGAAATACCGAGGCGGCAATCTCCTCGAAGCCGCCAGTTGGAAACTGAAAGGTCTGGACTGGCTCGCCGCCGAATAGGCTACGGACCGCTCAGGGATTTTTCAACAGTACGCTTTCCAACCCAGGCAGGTGGGGTAACCCCCCTGCCCCAAACTTCCAGGAAAGCGATCTCCTCCAGGGATTTGCGTCGGCGCGGCGCCTGTTCCCGCCGCCTGAGTTCCCCATCAAGCACAACGGCATCACCCGGATAACCCAAAGCAATGACACTCATCGGTTCGAACCCCGCGGGTATGGTAAACGCTTCCCGAACCCGCTCGGCATCGAAACCGCCCATCTGGTGGGTCGCCAACCCCAGAGCGGTAGCCTGCAGGCACAGGCTCATCGCTGCTTGTCCGGTGTCATAAGCACCCCAGCGGTTGGACCGACCGTTGTGGGTGAACGACCCAGCGGCACAAGTGAGCAGCAGTAGCGGTGCCCGACAGGCCCAGGTCCGGTTGCCCGGCGACAGGCAGGCCAGCAACTTTCCCCAGGATCCCCGGTCGTGAAACCGGTCGGTGACCAGAAAGCGCCAGGGCTGGTCGTTGTAACACGACGGCGTCCAGCGCGCCGCTTCCAGACAAGAGACCATTTTCTCTGGCTCCACTGGCCGTTTGTCATCGAAAGCCCGAGAACTCCAGCGAGTGGCGATCAATTCGTGAACCGGAGCCTGGACGTTGGACCTTTCTCGGCTCATTGCACTTTCCTCCATCGATTGTCGTGCAACCGACCTTCACATCCCTACCCCCTTTGGAGGTGTAAAGTGGACCTGCACCTTCTGCAGATTACCATGAATCCATGTCAACAGTTGACACAACGCGAAAACGATTGTCGAGCTCAAGATCCCCCCTTCTCAAGTGGTCCACCTTTGACCACCGTCTGGTGCGCGGCATTTTGGGGCGTCTGGCGAAGAACGATGCCCGGGCGGTCGAACAGGCCCTGGCCCGACTGCTGGCCTTGCAAGCACCATCA
>JALSSF010000122.1 GCA_026984375.1 Methylothermaceae bacterium
CCGGCGCCTGGGGGGAGTCGACAAAGGCCTGCAGCCCTATCGCGGCCGACCGCTGGTCCAGCATGCCCTGGAAATCCTGGCGCCGCTGTGCCGGGAGGTTTTCATCAACGCCAACCGCAACCTGGCTGTCTACCGCCGTTTCGGCCATCCGGTCATCCCCGACCCTCTGCCCGACTTTCAGGGCCCCCTGGCCGGCATCCTCGCCGCCCTGCAGCGGGCGCACACCCCCGGCCTGCTGGTCGTTCCCTGCGACAGCCCGCACCTGCGCCGCGACCTGCTCGAACGCCTGGCGGCGGCCCTGGCCGACCATGACATCGCCATCGCCCACGACGGCCGACGGCTGCATCCGGTGGTGATGGCGCTGCGCACCGAGCTGGCCGGGGACCTGTCCGCCTGGCTCGCCACCGGGGAGCGCAAGATCGACCGCTGGGCCCGGCGTCACTGCTGGACCGCGGTGGACGGCAGCGACGCCCCGGACCAGTTCCGCAACCTCAACACGCCCGAAGACTTCGATGGCGACGATCGAACTCAGTGACAGCGGCCTGGCCGCCACCGCACCCGTCACCGCCTACGACGAGCACGGCCGCCCGGTGACCAAGGCCATCGCCGGCGAGCGCCCGCTGACGATCTACCTCGACAAACACGAGATCGTGACCCTCATGACCCTGGGCACCCAGCCGGAACTGCTGACCCTGGGCTACCTGCGCAACCAGGGACTAGTGGAGGATCTCGACGACATCGCCGCGGTCCAGGTGGACTGGGAAGTGGAAGCCGCCGCCGTGGTCACCCGCCGCGGCATCGATCCGGCGCGGCTGACGGTCCTGGGCCGGCGCACGGTCACCACCGGCTGCGGCCAGGGAACCGTCTACGGCCGCCTCCAAGAGAAACTGGAAACGATCCGCCTGACGCCGCCGCCGGTGCGCCAGTCGGTCGTCTACCGGCTGCTGGCCAATCTGAAAGCCTACAACGAAGTCTACAAACAAGCCGGCGCCGTCCACGGCTGCGCCCTGTGTTCCTCCGAAGGGGAGATCCTGTTCTTCTGCGAGGACGTGGGCCGCCACAACGCCGTCGACGCCATCGCCGGCTACATGTGGCTTCACGGCATCGACGGCGGCGACAAGATCTTCTACACCACCGGCCGCCTGACCTCGGAGATGAGCATCAAGGCGGCCCAGATGGGCATTCCCGTCCTGCTGTCCCGCTCCGGCATCACCGAAATGGGTCTGGCCATGGCCCGGCGCGCAGGGATGGTTCTGATCGCCCGCGCCCGCGGCCACCACTTCCTGGTCTACTGCGGCCGGGAACGGATGGTCTACGACGCCCCGCCGCGGCGCTCGGCTTGAAACACCGCCGTCAGCTCGTCCTCGAAGAAGAACCTGTCGTCGCCGAAAGCCGGCTTCAACTGGTCGAGCCAGGTGGCCCGGGGATCGAAACGGGCGAAGAAAGGCCGCTGCACCCAGTCGGGATTGCGCCCTTGCAGGAAACGGAGGACGAAAACCTTCTCACCGCCGATCTCCGCCACCCCCTGCACTTCCACCTTGCCGGGGGTCGCGCTCATGCTGGGACCGCGGACGGTACGTCCAAGACCGGACACCCGCTGAATCGCCTCGCGATAGATCTCCCAGCAGCGCACCAGCGGTACCTCAAAATAGTGCCGGGCACCGGTGTCCCGCTCCACGAACATATAGTAGGGCACGATACCCAGATGCACCTGGGTCCGCCACAGACGCGCCCAGACCACCGGGTCGTCGTTGACGTGGGCGATCAAAGGTCCCTGGGCCCGGATCACCGCACCGGTCTCGCGCACCCGGGCGATGGCGCGCCGGGCCGCCGGAGTTTCCAGCTCGCGCCAGTGGTTGTAGTGGGCCATCAGGGCCACGTGCTTGCCGCCGGCGACCAGCTTTTCCAGCAGGCGCAGCAACTCGTCGGCATCATCGCCATCCAGATAACGGTAAGGCCAGAAGCTGAGCGACTTGGTGCCGATGCGGATGGTACGGAGATGCTCGAATTCCGGCGCCAGCAACGGTTCCAGATAATCGGCCAGATGGCGGGTCTTCATCACCAGGGGATCACCGCCGGTGATCAGCAGGTCGGTCACCTCCGGGTGGCGGCGCAGATATTCGTGCACCACGGCGGCCTCGCGCGAGGCCATGCGCAGAGACTTGTCACCGATGAATTGGGCCCAGCGGAAACAGAAAGTGCAGTAGCTGTGGCAGGTCTGTCCCTGGCTGGGAAAGAACAGGACCGTCTCGCGGTACTTGTGCTGCAAGCCGTCGATGGGCCGACCGTCGGCGTCCCGGGGACGGTTCAGCTGCAACTGGCCGGCTGGATGGGGATTGAGACGGGCGCGAATGCCGGCGGCGGCGGCCTTGATTTCCGCGGCCGGCGTTTCCCGGCGCAGCAGGTCGGTCATTGTCGCCAGATCCTGGGGCGCCAGCATCCCGGGTTGGGGAAAGGTCAACTGGAACAGGGGATCGTCCGGTACCCGATCCCAGTCGATCAGCTCTTCCACCACGTAGCGGTTGGCCCGGAATGGCAACACGTGCGCCACCGCCCTCATGAGCAGACGTTGTTCTTCGGAGAGGATTTGCAAATGCGGAATCGTGCCCTTCTCCAGATCGGCCAGGGTATAGACCTCGAAGCGAGGCCCGGGCTGCATCCGGGGAAAGACCTTGGCTGCGGAAGCGTTCGACATGACGACCGATGACTTGATTGAAAATCCAAAACGGCCGCAGTATAACATGACCCAATTTTCGCTCAGGCAAGCTACCAACCCTAACTGTCCGTTCGCTTTCTCGACAGCAGGCATCGATGAAACACCCTCTTGCAGTATTTTTTTTCATAATCTAAAATTTCCTGTTTCAGATCGGCCCCAAAGAAGTTCGCAAGGAGAATCATGAAAACCTTTAGCGCCAAACCCCACGAAGTGAAACGCGACTGGTACGTCATCGACGCCGAAGGGAAGACCTTGGGGCGTTTGGCGAGCGAGATCGCCCGGCGCCTGCGTGGCAAGCACAAACCCGAATACACCCCCCACGTGGACACCGGCGACTACATCATCGTCATCAACGCGGAAAAGGTGAAGGTGACCGGCCGCAAGGAGGAGAAAAAGATTTACTACCGTCACAGCGGTTATCCCGGTGGCCTCAAGGCCATCTCCCTGGGAAAGCAGCGGGCCGCCCATCCGGAACGGATCATCGAGAACGCCGTGCGCGGCATGCTGCCCAAGAACCCCCTTGGTCGGGCGATGTTCCGCAAGCTCAAGGTCTACGCCGGACCGCAGCACAACCATCACGCCCAACAACCCAAAGTTCTGGAACTGTAAGGCAATCGAGTCATGGCACAAATCCAATACAACTACGGCACCGGCCGCCGCAAGAGTTCCGTCGCCCGGGTCTTCCTGAAGCCGGGTTCCGGCCGGATCACCGTCAACCGGAAACCGCTGGACGTCTATTTCGGCCGCAAGACCGACTGCATGATCGTGCGCCAGCCGTTGGAATGCGTTGAGATGACCGACAAATTTGATATCATGGTGACCGTGAAGGGCGGCGGCCCGACAGGGCAGGCAGGCGCGATCCGCCACGGCATCACCCGGGCGCTGATCGATTACGACGAATCCCTGCGCCCGTCTTTGCGCAAGGCCGGTTACGTCACCCGCGACGCTCGCAAGGTGGAACGCAAGAAGGTCGGCCTGCACAAGGCCCGCAAGCGGCCGCAATACTCCAAGCGTTAAAGGTTTCTCGTTGGGGGATCGTCTAGCGGCAGGACAGCGGACTCTGACTCCGTTAACCCAGGTTCGAATCCTGGTCCCCCAGCCATTCGCCGAAGCCGCCTTCAGGGCGGCTTTTTCACGCTCGTGAACTGTCGCTATGATGAAGTCACCGCTCGTCGCCTTCTGGACGGTGCTGCAACGGGATCTGATCCTGGCTTTCCGCCACCGGGGGGAACTGCTCAACCCGCCCCTGTTCTTTCTGATGACCGTCAGCCTCTATCCCTTGGGCATCAGCCCGGAGACGGACGTTCTGCGCACCATCGCCCCCGGGATCATCTGGATCGCCGCGCTGCTGGCAGCCCTGTTCTCCCTGGAGAATCTGTTCAAGGCCGATTTCGCCGACGGCACCCTGGAACAACTGGCCCTGAGCCCCCATCCCCTACCCTTGCTGATCGGCGCCAAGGTGCTGGCCCACTGGCTGGTCAGCGGCCTGCCGATGGTGCTGCTGGCCCCGCTGCTGGCGGTATTGCTGTCCCTGACCCCCGCGGCCACCCTGGCCCTCGCGGCCACCCTGGCCCTCGGTACCCCACTGCTCAGCCTCATCGGCGCCGTCGGCACCGCCCTGACGGTGGGATTGCGCCGTGGCGGCGTCCTGCTCACCCTGTTGGTGCTGCCCCTCTATATCCCGGTGCTGATCTTCGCCACCGGCGCCGTGAGCGCCGCCGCCGCCGGGCTGCCGATCGAAGGACAACTGTACTTTCTCGCCGCCCTGCTGGTTCTCGCCGTCACCCTGGCGCCGCCGGCCATCGCCGCCGCCATCCGGATCGGACTGAGCTAAGGCTGACGCGGCCAGGCCGATTCCAATTTCCAGAACCACCCGTCCGGCTCGAGGGGATTGACGTAGCGCTGCAACACGGCATCGTAACGCCGACCCAACGCCGCCGCCGGATTGAACAGCAGCGCCTTGGAACCAGGCACGAAGGTGACGCCCCGCAAGGTAGGATCGCCCCCCGGGGCGACTTCCGCCAATCGCCAATACAGCCCTTCCGGATCCAGGGGATTGGCGTAGGGCGACAACACGGCTTTGAAAAAGGCGCCGTTCACCGCCACGGCATGGATCTGCAGACGCCAGTCGTCGAGCAGTTCCGCTGCCGCCGGGCCGTCCAGATTGACGACGACCTGCAGCCGGTAAGCGCCGGTCGCCGAGTACCTCGTGGCGGTGTTGGCGACCAGGCGATAGGAACCCGGTTGCAGGTAGGCGTACAGCAGGGCGTTCCGATCCCGGCCGCTGTCGTCGTCCCAGGCGAGCAACCTTTCGCCGTTCAGGTCGTAGAGTTCCAGATAGGGATCGACGCTTTCCGATTCCATCGCCACCACCACCAGCGCCGCCACCGGCAACCGGAAGCGGTAGAGGTCCACGTAACTGTCGTCGCTGTCGAAGGTGGGACCGGGTAGAAAGCGGCGCTGGCAGTCGCCGGCTTCGAAGCGGCCTTCGACCATCCGGTTCAGGGGGATCTCCACCATGTCTTCACAGACAGGAGGCGGCTGCGGCGGGGAACCGCCGTAGAGTGCGCTGACGGCGGCGATGTCGTCCTTCTGGGGAAATTCCAGGTCACCCACCAGCGAGGTCATGATGGTGGGGATGCCCCCGTCCTCGTGGCCGAGGCCCAGGGCGTGTCCCAGTTCGTGGGTCGCCACCCGGACGAATTCGTCCGCCCGCCGCAGTGGCCCGGCGTAGATGTCCCAATCCAGATTGCCGTTGAAGACGATGTCGGTCTCCGACAAAGTTCCGTCCCAAGCGAACTGGCTGTAGGTGATGGCCAGGGTGGTGCGTCCGAAGGCGAAACCGCAATCGTCGGCGCGGAAACCGGCGCTGTTGACGCCGTCGGTACGGCAGGGGTCGCGGGCCTCGCCGTCATGGCCGTGGAAAGTGAACACTGTGGCCTCATTCCAGCGCCGCATCGCCTCGAAGAAACCGGCGTTCCACGAGGTTCCACTGGAGGCTCGACGCTTGCCGGCCAGATCGACGATGTCGAAGCGGAAGGTCGCCTCCGGCCGTGGCCAACGTTCCCCCGACAGCTGATAGGCCGGAGCGCCGAGGGCGTATCCCAGCAGCAGGGCCACCAACCCCAGACGGCTCATCGCCTTTCCCCCGCGAGCCAGTCTCTGAGAACGGCCTTGAAGTCCTCCGGTGCCATACCCTGGTCCCAGGCCTGGCGCCGGACCCGGACGCCCTTGGCCACCCCGCGACTCAGGTAGTGCCCGTCGGCCGCCGGCGTCAGGGCCACCACCGGACTGCCGTCGGCGGTCACCACCAGCGGCCGGCCGCCACGAACCACGATGCGGAAACGCCCCTGGGACCAGCCGTAGAGGGGATTGGCCTGACGCCGCCGCAACGATTCGACGAAATAGATCCCGGCCTCGCCCGGCTCGGGATAGTCCATGTCGGCCACCACCAGCCCCCTCTCGGGGGCGCCGGCGAAATCCAGGGTCAGCGTCGGCGCCGCATAGTCGCCCTTGATCACCTCTTCGACCGCGAAAACGATGCGGGTGAAGGGACGCGGGCCCGCGTCGTCGATCACTTTCCGCGTCACCACCCGCCCCTGAAACACCAGCTCGCTGTGCCGCAGCGCCTCCTGCAGGCTCACCGCCCGCACCGCCGTCGCCTGGGCCGCCGGCAGCCAGACCAGAGCCAGCAGGCAGATACCGATCATCCAGCGCATACGCTCACCTCCGTCAATGCAGGTAATCGACCACGCCGCGCACGATGCGGTCGTGGAAATACTTGTATTTTTCCCGGGTCTCCAGGCCGTGGCAACCGAGACAGAAGGTCTTTTCCGGCTTGAGCTCGCGCAGGAAGCTGGAGTGGGGATCGCCTTCCCGGTTGTCGCGGTTGCCGGCCAGGGGCGGCGCGGCGGCATCGCGGTGAGCCGGGGTCCAGACGTGGGGATCGTGACAGGTGGCACAGCCGATCACCCCGAAATCGGCGTCCTCTTCCTTGGAGTCCAGGAGCGGCATATGGGCCTTGTCCGAACGGAGGACGATGTCCTTGGCCGGATGGCTGAACCAGGCCACGACCTTCTTCTTGGCGACGGCCCGGGGATGGTCCTGATGGCAGTTCAGACACAGACGGTCCCGTTTCAACACCGTCTCGTCCCCTTCCTCGGCCGGCTTGCCTGGACGGCCGACGATACGGGCGGCGTACAGGAACGGCCATTTTCCCTTGCCCCGGTGCAGGGTGTGACAGGCACCGCACACCCCGCTACGGCGCGGGGGCTCGTCGAAACGGTTGCGGCTGTCGGCGGCAGTGACCCGAAGGTCGTGATCGCTGCCCACCACCGGCAGGTTGTCCTGGTGACAGGGACGGCACAGAGCGCCGTCGTGGTGATCGGCCACCAGCGCCGGGGTATTCGGCTTACCCCGATGCACGGCGTGGCAGGTGAGACAGTCGAGCCGCTCGATGCGGCGGCCGGCGACGGTGACCGGCTCGTCCAGATCGACGTTGACCGGATGCACCCCCTTGCGGCGGGCATCGTCACGGCCCTCGGCGTGCTGACGGGGATGACAGTCCTGACACAACCGCGGCGCCGGCTTTTTCAGCATCGGCGTCGCCAACCGGCCGTCGTGCACCGGATGACAGGTGGTGCAGGTCACCCAGCGCAGCCGCTCGCCGTCGATGACGATCTTCTCCTCCGGCTCGATGTTGACCGGATGCACCCCCTTGCGGCGGGCTTCTTCCCTGCTGCGGCTGAACTGGCGCCGGTGGCACTGGCGGCACAGTTCTCCCCGGTCGTCGTCGAGCAACAGCAGATCGTCGCTCACCCCGCCGTGGATCTGATGGCAGCTTTGGCAGATCAGGGTGTCGTCGGGCCCCAGGGCACCACCGGCGCGGGCGAGGACTTCGGGCAGGCCGCGGGTGAGGTCGGGATCGGCGGGGTATCCGGGCGCGCCCTCGAAGGGAGGCGGACGCAGGCGAATCCCGAGGGGATGGTTGCGCCCCCGCTTTCGGGCAAGACGCTCGCGGGCGGCTTTCGCCTTGGATTCGTGGCAACGCTCGCATAGACGACCGTCGTCGTTGGGCACCCGCAGCCAGGCGTTGTGATGGTCCGCGTACAGGGTGCGGGCCTGATCCACGTCGGTGTGGGGCGTGTGGCAACTGGTGCAGGTGAGCTGGTGATCGTCGGTGATGGGGAAATCGTCCGGCAGTTCGTCGTCGCGGGGCCAGGGATGCTGGTGGCGCTTTTCCTCGGGATCGTACACCGTCGGGTGCTGGGCACCGGCGTGGATGATCCGCCGGGAATCGATCACCGGCCCGTGGTGACAGCTGTAGCACATGGAAAACGCCGCCACCGGCATCTGCCCGGCGCGGTCGGTGGCGGCTTTGAATCCGGGGGCGAACTCCAGGTGGCAGACGAGACAGTCGCGCCGGGCCAGCGGCGCCGGCGCCACCTGGGCCGGTTCCGGGCGCTCGGCGAAGGCCAGGGCGACCTGGACGATGCGGTCGGCGCCGGTTTCCGCCACGTACAGCACCCCGTCCCGGTAAGCCAGGGCCGCCGGGGTGTCGAAGCGCAACGGTTTGCCGGACCGATCCCGCAGCCAACCCAGGGGACGGCCGTGGAAGAATACCGTCACGGTGCCGAAATAGGCGTCGCTGACGAAGGCCAGCCCACGGTCGGTATCGAAGGCGATACCGTTGGGCCGGTACAGGTCCCCCTCGCGCAGGCCGAACCAGCCCAACTGCCCGACCCGCCTGCCCTTGGGGTGGAACTGCTGCACCCGGGCGTTGAGGACGTCCACCACGGCGAGAAAGCCGTCGCCGTCCACGGCGATCTGGAACGGATAGCGGAATTGTCCCTCGGTCGTGCCGTATCCGCCCTGGCAGACCTGGCGGCCGCTGTCGCGCTCCAGCCGGCACAGGGCGTGGAGAGCCCGGTCGCTCCAGGCGAGGATGGGACCGGCGACGGCCACGGCCACCGGCTCGGCGCGCCGGCAGACCGGTTCGTCCTCGCCCACCGGCGGCAGGCAGGGCTCTCCCAGCGACCACCAGGCCACGGTGGTTCCGTCCGGCCGCAACTGCAACAGCCGGCCGTGTCCGGTATCGGCGACCCAGAGAAACCCTTCCGCGGCGCTCAAGCCCAGGGGACGGTCCAACGGCTCGGTGGAAACCACTTCCGGCTTCCCCGGCGCTCCCCAGCGTAACAACCGGCCGTCGGCGTCCAGGGCCCACACCGTCCCGGCGGCGTCCACCGCCAGCGCCGCCGGCTGGGAAACCGGGCCGAGGCGCTCGACGTCCACCGCCACCGGCCAGGGAACGGTGCCGGCCGCCGCCAGCAGCGGCCACATCAGGAGAAGACAAAACCGGAGCAGCAGGCTCATCGGAGGATGTCGATGATACGGATACGCTGATCGTCCTCCCGGTAACGCTGGAAGAACTGCGGCACCGAATGGCGGTACACCCGCCGGGCCGTCTCGGGATCCTCCCCCAGCGCCTTCAGATCCAGCAACGGCGCCTCTACCTGATGGCAGTCACCGCATTCGGGTCCCTTCGTCTCCAGGGGACCGTGCAACCGGGCCTGCAGGCGAGTCCGCGCTTCCAGATCGCCGTCGCGCCAACGCCGGGCCACGTCGCGGGCGAAGTCGCTGCCGGGCAGCGGCACCGCCGGCTCGCCGGCGAAGAAGGGGGCGATCTTGATCCAGTCGACGAAACGCCAGTCGTCCACCGTCTCGCGTTGACTAGGGAAACGGCGCGCGTCCGGCTCGGCCGGCTCGCCGCGGCGCAGATCGAGCCAACGGTAACGGAAGGCGATGCCCTCGGGGCGGAAATGGCAGGTGCCGCAGGCGATGTAGCGGCTGTGCATGTTGAGGAAACTGCGGGTGCGCAGCTTCCGGGTATGGGGCAAGGGCAGATGACACACCTGGCAGAAGGTCTCCCCCCGTTTCAGGCCGGGACCGCGGCGGTGGAAATGGGGCAACTGAGCGTCGATGTCGTCGCGGATGACGATGTCGCGGTGTTTTTTCACCTTTTCCCGAGCCTTGGCCAGGGTCTCGGCGTCGGGACGGTAAGTTTCCACCTGTTGCTCGTAAAGGGTGGCCGCCGACAACGGCCCGCCCAGTACCAGCAACAGCCAGCCCAGCCAGCGAACTCCGTT
>JALSSF010000123.1 GCA_026984375.1 Methylothermaceae bacterium
CCGTGGCTGTGATAACGCACCACGCCGACGCACAGATGCACTTGGCCGGGATGCTTCTTCAGGCTGGAGGCGATGGAATACAGGCGCGGCGGCATGCGCCGCAACAGGGCGACGAAATCCTGGGGCGACAACCCCTTGGGGGGATGGTCCTGGACCAGATCGATCAACTGCCGCCCCCAACTATATTTCTGGAAAGCCTCAGCATCGGCGAGCAACCCCTTCAGGGTTTCGTCGCCGGTGGCCTCGGCGTAGCTTTCCGCCAGCGGCCGGGTCAGGGCGGTGACGTCGAGGCGCCCCAGCAACGCCTCCCGCAGGCTCAGGGTCTCCTCCCCGAGGATCACTTCGTCGTCGCCGTCCCACCCCAGCACCTGCAGCAGGGCGTCGACATAGCGGCCGTCGTTCCGGGGATAGACGCCGACCACGTCCCCCGGCTCGTAGGTGAAACCCGAGTCCCCCAGATCCAGTTCCAGATGCCGGGTCTCCTTAGCCGATCCCGGCCCGTTGAGATTACGGTTCTCCACTACCGACGCCGGATAGGGGCGCTGTTTGCCGTAACCTTGCGGAGCCGCTTCCTCCTCCACCGGCGGCGGGGTACCCCGGTGGCCGCTCAGTTCCTGATAGATCTCGATGACCCGGCGCATCCATTCGGCGGCCGGCTCCTCGAAATCGACGTCGGCGTCGACCCGGGGCAGGATGCGTTCGGCCCCCAGTTTCTCCAGAAAGGCGTCGAAATCCTTGCCGCACTGGCAGAAATAGGTGTAGCTGCTGTCCCCGAGACCGAAGACGGCGAACCGCAGGTGTCCCAGGAGCGGCTTCTCGTGCTCCCGCCGGCTCAGATCCCTGAGATGGTGATAGAAGGGCTGGGCGTTGAGGGGGGGTTCCCCCTCCCCCTGGGTGCTGGTGAGGAGGAACAAAAATCGGGTACGGACCAGCTGGGCGGCATCGAAATCGGCGAGATTGAAGAGCCGTACCGGCAGCCCCCAGCGTTCGGCCAGATCGTGCAGGCGCTCGGCCAGACCTTCGGCGTTGCCGGTCTGGGAACCGTAGACGATGGTGAGGGAATCGTCCAGCTCGGCATCGCCGGCCGTCTCGGTGACGAGCCCGGCCTCGTCACCGCGCCGCCAGCGGCGCCACCACGCCGGCGGCACCGGCATCTCCAGCATGATCTTCTGGAACGACCGTCCTCCCAGCAGGGGGATCGCCTGGTCGCGCCGCTCCCACGCCAGCCACAGCAATTGTCCCAGGACGAAGAGGACTGCGGCCGGCCCCAGGACCGCCAACACCGTCACCCAGGGGGAATCGGCCACCACCTCGGGCGAGAAACCGGCGGCGACGATCCGGTCCAGCGGCACCCAGGCCAGATCGTGGACGTCGGTGTGGAGAAAGCCCTCGTTTCTGGGGTCGTGGGCGTAATCCCCGTGGCAGCCGGACTGACCGCAGGTGTCAGCCAAGCGGTCCTCGTGGGTGGTGGACTCGGGATCGCTGGCGCGGCGCACGTTGTGACGGAAACCGGCTCCCTCCGGCGCATGACAATCGATGCAGGCCGCTCCGTCCTCCACCCCGACTTCGAGGAGGCGGGCATGGAGGAACTTGGCATAGCTGGCCACGGCGAACACGAAGCGGGGACCGGCCGGCTCCTCGACACCGGTATCCGGATTCTCGATCTTGACCTGCTTCATCTTTTCGGCGTCGCCGTGACAGCCGACGCACATGGCGTTGGCTTCCTGCTTGGAGTAATGGTTGCCGATCAGGCGGCGCAGGATGTGGCCGGCGAACTGATCACGCCAGACCTCGCCCTGGTGGCAGCTGCCGCACTCGCTGTCCACGTGGTCGAAAGCTTCCATGAAGTCGGCGAGGCGGTCGGGGCGGATGTAGGGCTCGTTGTAATGACAGCGGCGGCAGGAGGGATTGAGGGCGTTTTCCACCTCCTCCAGGCGGTTGCCGCCGTGGAATCCCGAGGTGGCACCGCCGTCCTTCCCCTCGCCGTGCACCGAAGCCTTGAATTCGTCGACGATGTCGCGATGGCTGAAGGCCTCGGCCTCCGACGGCTCTTCCACGTGGCAGGCGGCGCCGCAGTCCACGTAGCCGTTCTTGGGATCGTGGGGATAGTCGCGGATCTTGCGGTGACAGTCGC
>JALSSF010000124.1 GCA_026984375.1 Methylothermaceae bacterium
AGCCGCTGAGCCTGAGTGCTGTCTTCGATCGGGGGGAGGCGGTCTGCGTCAGCGTCAACCGGCAGCGGATCGTGACGGTGGATAACGGTTTCCGGTTGCTGGGCTGTGAGGTCAACGTGGCGGAGCCCGACGAACGATGGCAGCGGTTGTGCCGGCGGATCGCCGCCGTCTTTCCCGGTTTGTGGGGCTATGCCGGCATCGACGTGATATGGACGCGCCGAGGCCCCCTAGTCGTAGAGATCAATCCCCGGCTGACCCTGTCCTATGCCGGCCTTGGGACGGCGCTGGGTGAAAGTTTGGCGGCCTGGATCGTCGCCCTGGCCTCGGGAACCCGGACCCTGTCCGCGCTCTGGACCTGGCGGTGCCGGGCCGGCAGAGGGAAGACCGTCTGGGTGGCGGCGTGAGCGTCCGGGTCGGCTGGGATCTCGGCGGCGCCCACGTCAAGGCGGCGTTGTGCCGGGATGGCGTGATCGAAAAAGTCTGGCAGTTGCCCTGTCCCCTGTGGCGGGGACTGGAATGGATCGACCGGGCGGTGGCGACGGTCGCAGGATCATTGCCCGCCTGCGACCACGGCATCACCATGACCGGGGAGATGGCGGACATTTTCCCTCATCGGGAGGCCGGCGTGCGGGCCCTGCTGGCCCGTTTCGCCACCCAGGTGCGGGGAGACGTCTATGTGTTTGCCGATACTGGATTTATACCGTTATCTGGATTAGATGATTCCATCGACCACCGGCAGATCGCCTCGCAAAACTGGCAGCTTCCCGCACGATGGCTGTCCCGCCATCTCGACGATGCCCTCTACCTCGACATCGGCAGCACCACCACCGACATCGCGGTGATTTCCGACCGGCGCCTGGTGATCCGAGGCAGGGACGATCACCGGCGCCTGCGCAGCGGGGAATTGTTGTATTTCGGGGTGGTGAGAACCCCGCTGATGGCCCTGGCCCGGGAAGTGCCGTTCCAGGGCCACTGCATTCCCCTGATGGCGGAGCATTTCGCCACCACGGCCGACGTGTATCGCATCCTCGGCCATCTGTCCCCGGACAAAGATCAGGCCGAGACGGCGGACGGCGGGGACAGGAGCGTCGAGGCCAGCATGCGGCGCCTGGCCCGGATGGTCGGCCTGGATCTCGAGGACGCTCCAACGTCGGTCTGGCGTCATTTGGCCCGCTCGTTCCACGAAATCCTGATGCAGCGTCTGACCCTGGCCTGTCTGCGCCATGGCCAGGGGGTGGAATCCCTGGTCGGCGCCGGGGTGGGGCGGTTTTTGGTTCCTGAGTTGGCGCGCCGCTTGGATCTTTCCTGGCGCGACTTCGGTGACTTCGTCACGGAAGTTCCCGGCGTCCGTTTCACGGCCGCCGACTGTGCTCCGGCGGCCGCCCTGGCGCTGATGCTGGACCGGTATCTCAGGGATGATAAGATGAATTCGAGTCAATCAGGTCGTTAATCGTTGCATGCGCATCCATGATCTCCCTTACCGGGAGGACACCAGTGTGGTGTTCTCCCACTGGGCTCAGCAACCTTGGGCCGTATTTCTCGACAGCGGTGCTCCCTTCGACCGCCAGGGGCGCTTCGATATTTTCGCCGCCAATCCCCGCATGACTCTGGTCACCCGGGGACAACGGACTGAGATCCGCGACCGTCACGGCATCCGGCTGGTTCCCGACGATCCCTTCCAATTGCTTCGCCGGGTGCTCGGCGAGGTGGAGGAAAATCCTTACGACCTGCCTTTCTGCGGTGGGGCGATCGGTTATTTCGGTTATGATCTGGCGTGGCGCCTCGAGCGTCTGCCGCGTACGGCCCGGGATTACGACCGCCTGCCGGACATGGCGGTGGGAATCTACGACTGGGCGGTGGTAGTGGATCACCATCGGCGGCAGAGTTTTCTGGTCGCCCGGGATCCGGACCTCATGCAGCGGCTATGGCCCCGGGTTCATCAGGCCTTGGCCAGGCCAGCCAGACCGGTTCCGGCCTTCCGGCTGTTGACGCCGGTGGTTTCCCATTTGAGCCGCCGCGACTACGTCGAGGCGTTCGAGCGCATCCAGCGTTACATCCGCGAAGGCGACTGTTACCAGGTCAATTTCGCCCAGCGCTTTTCCGCCATGACCGGCGGCGATCCCTGGGCGGTCTATCTGGAGCTGCGTGAGATCAACCCAGCGCCTTTCGGTGCCTTCCTGCGCCTGCCCCAGGCGACCGTGCTCAGTTCCTCGCCGGAGCGCTTCCTGCAGGTGCGGGACGGTCAGGTGGAGACCAAGCCGATCAAGGGTACCCGTCCCCGTTGTTCCAATCCGGAGGAGGATCTGTTCCAGATCCAGGCCCTGGCCGAAAGTTCCAAGGACCGGGCGGAGAATCTGATGATCGTGGACCTGCTGCGCAACGACCTGAGTAAGACGTGCCGCCTGGGATCGGTGAAGGTCCCGTCCCTCTTTCGGGTGGAGAGCTTCGCCACCGTACATCATCTGGTGAGCACGGTCACCGGTCGGCTGGAGCCGGGCCGCCACGCCCTGGATCTGTTGCGCCATTGCTTTCCCGGCGGTTCCATCACCGGAGCGCCGAAAATCCGGGCGATGGAAATCATCGAGGAGTTGGAGGGTATCCGCCGCGGCGTCTACTGTGGCGCGATCGGTTATATCGGTTATGACGGTGCGATGGACACCAACATCGTGATTCGTACCCTGGTCCACACCCGCAACCGGATCCACTTCTGGGCCGGGGGCGGGATCGTCGCCGATTCCAGGCCTCTGCAGGAATATCAGGAAAGCTACGACAAAGCGGCGGCGCTCATCCGAGTGCTGAGCCGTTTCCAGGATGCCACCGGGCATGTTGGTGGTTAAACTGGGGGGCAGTCTCGGCCGGGATCCCCGATTGAAATCCTGGCTGAAGTTCCTGTCCCGTCCCGGGTGGCGCAAGGTGGTGGTTCCGGGGGGCGGGGCGTTTGCCGACCAGGTGCGGGAAAGCCAGTCCCGGTGGCGCTTCGATGACCGCACCGCCCATCGCATGGCGATTCTGGCTATGCAGCAGTACGGCTGGATGTTGGCCGGCATCCAGCCGGCGCTGATTCCGGTGACCGGGGCCGCGGCCGTCCGATCCCGACTCCGATACCACAGGCCGGTCCTGTGGCTGCCGGATTTCGACGAACTGGAACGGGCCCGGATACCCAACCGCTGGTCCGTGACCTCGGACAGTCTGGCGGCCTGGCTGGCGCGTCGTCTGAATGCCGATGGGGTCGTCCTGGTCAAGGCCGCCCCCATCGTCACTCAACGAATCGACCGGTTGCAGCGCCAGGGTATCGTCGATGCGGCGTTTCACCGCTGGCTGGGCGACGAAAGGTGCTGCCGTGTTTTCTCCGTTGCCGATCTTCCCCGGTTCAAGGATTGGATTCGGCGGTCGATCTAGGCCAGACCGTGTTCCCGCAGCGCCCGCATCACCGTCTCGCCGATGTGGGCCGGGTTGCGGGCCACGTACAGGCCCAGTTGCTCCATGAGATCCATCTTGGCCTTGGCGGTATCCGCCTCGCCGGCGATGATAGCACCGGCATGGCCCATCCGCCTGCCGGGAGGGGCCGAGAGGCCGGCGACGAAACCGACGATGGGCTTGCGCATGTTTTCCTTGGCCCACCGGGCTGCCGCCACTTCCTGAGGGCCGCCGATCTCGCCGATCATGACCACCGCGTCGGTTTCGGGATCGGCCTCGAAGGCCTTGAGCACGGTGACGAAGTCGGTGCCGTTGACCGGATCGCCGCCGATGCCCACCGAGGTGGACTGGCCCAATCCCAGGGCGGTCATCTGCTCCACCGCCTCGTAGTTGAGGGTGCCGGAGCGGGATACCACGCCGATGCGCCCCGGTTGGTAGATGTGGGCCGGCATGATGCCCACCTTGCACTGGCCGGGGGTGATGATGCCGGGCGTGTTGGGACCGATGACCAGGGTGTCGCGGCCGGCCCGGTAACGCTGCACCCGCACCATGTCCTGTACCGGAATGCCATCGGCGATCACCACCGCCACTTTGATGCCGGCGTCGATGGCTTCCATGATGGCGTCGGCGGCGAAGGCCGGGGGAACGAAGATGGCGGAAACGTCGGCGCCGGTGGCTTCGACCGCCTCGGCGACGGTGTCGAAGACTGGGAGTCCCAGATGGGTGGTACCACCCTTGCCCGGGGTGACGCCGCCGACCACGTTGGTGCCGGTCTTGATCGCCTCTTCGGCGTGAAAGGTGGCGTGCTGGCCGGTGAAACCCTGGAAGATGACCTTGGAATCCTGGTTGACGAAGATGCTCATGCGCTTTCTCCCTTGATGGTGGCCACGGCCTTGGCGGCGGCGTCGTCCAGGTTGGCGGCCTGGACGAAGGGAAGGCCGGAGTCCTGGAGAATTTTGCGTCCCTGTTCCACGTTGGTGCCGGCCAGGCGCACCACCATCGGCAGTTCGATGTTCAGCGTCCGATAAGCCTGGATCAGACCGGTGGCGATCCAGTCGCAGCGGTTGATGCCGGCGAAGATGTTGACCAGCAGGGCCCTGACGTTGGGATCCTCCATGACGATGCGACAGGCGTTGGTGACCTTCTCCGGGGAGGCGCCGCCGCCGACGTCGAGGAAGTTGGCCGGCCGGCCGCCGTGCAGGGTGATGGCGTCCATGGTGGCCATCGCCAGGCCGGCGCCGTTGACGATGCAGCCGATGTTGCCGTCGAGGGCGATGTAGTTGAGTCCGTGACCGGAGGCTTCCACTTCTTTGGGATCCTCCTCGTCCAGGTCCCGCAGTTCGTTGATGTCCGGATGGCGGTAGAGGGCGTTGGCGTCGAAGTTGAACTTGGCGTCGAGACAGATCAACTTGCCCCCCTCCACCTGGGCCAGCGGGTTGATCTCCGCCTGGAGGGCGTCCTTGTCGCGGAAGCAGCGATAGATCCGCTTCATGATCCGCACCAGCTGGGTCATGCGTTCCCTGTCGCGCAATCCCATGGCGGCAGCGACCTTACGGCACTGAAAGTCGGCCAGGCCGATGGCCGGATCGATGGTTTCCCGGATGATCTTGTCCGGGCTGCGTTTGGCGACTTCCTCGATTTCCACCCCGCCTTCGCTGGAGGCGACGATGGTGATGCGTTGGGTGGCGCGGTCGATGACGAAGCCGAGGTAGAATTCATCGACGATCCGACTGGCTTCCTCCACCAGAACCCGTTTGACCACCCGACCTTTGGGGCCGGTCTGATGGGTCACCAGGGTCATGCCGATCATTTCGTCGGCGATGCGGCGGACTTCTTCCAGGGAGTCGGCCACCTTGACGCCGCCGGCTTTGCCCCGGCCGCCGGCATGGATCTGGGCTTTGACCACCCAGCGTTCCCCGCCGATCTGTTCGGCGATGGAGTAAGCCTGGCCGTCGGAAAAGGCGACGTTGCCGGCCGGGACCGGAACCTGATAAGAACGCAACAATTCTTTGGCTTGATATTCGTGGATGTTCACCTCAGCCTGTCTCCTTGAAATTTCAGCGGGATTGGCGGTCTCGAATTTGCTCGACCTTGGCGATCAGGTTCTCCGCCATGCGGATCGAAGCGGCGTCGATCAGCCGGCCGTCGAGGGAAACCGCCCCCTTGCCCTCCCGGGCGGCTTCTTCCATCGCCGCCAGGATGCGGCGGGCCCGTTCCACCTCCGCTTCCGAAGGCGTGAAGACCCGATTGGCCAGTTCGATCTGGGACGGATGGATGGCCCATTTGCCTTCACAGCCCAGGGCGGCGGCCCGGCGGGCGGCGGCCAGATAACCTTCCGGATCGCCGATGTCTCCGAATGGGCCGTCGATGGGGCGGAGGCCGTTGGCACGGCAGGCCACCACCAGGCGGGACAGGGGATAATGCCACTGGTCGCCCCAATGCCGTTCCCGGTGACCGTCTTCCAACGGATCGGTGAGCACTGCGTAATCGGGATTGGCACCGCCGATGTGGGTGGTGCGGGCCTGGACCGAAGCGGCGTAGTCGGCGACGCCGAACACCATGGCTTCCAGGCGTTCGGGGCAGGCCCGGGCGATTTCCCTGATGTTGTCCATTCCCGCCGCGGTTTCGATGAGGATGTGGAGATTGATGGGTTTCAGCCCCCTGGCGGCCTCGATCTGGCTCAGCAGGGTGGCGACGAAATGGATGTCCTCCGGGCCGTTGACCTTGGGAATCAGGATGGTATCGATTCGTTCCCCCGCCTGTTCCACCACCTCCACCACGTCCCGGTAGCAGTAGGGCGTGTCCAGTCCGTTGATCCGGACCGACACCGAGCAGCGGGACCAGTCGTAACGCTTGAGGGCGTCGATGACGTTGCGCCGGGCCTGCTCCTTGTCGTCCGGGGCCACGGCGTCCTCCAGGTCCAGGAACACCACATCGGCGCCGCTGTGGGGTGCCTTTTCCAGCATTCGCGGATTGCTGCCGGGAACGGCGAGCTCGCTTCGGTGAAGGCGGTTTTTGATGGCCATGTTCAATCCTAAGTTGTCGAAGAACCGATTGTTACGATGAACCCAAGCCAGGGGGTACGCGTCCCAAAGCCGCCCATTATACGATGTTCGCGATCCGATTTGGGAAACGAAACGGATCGGTGTTGCGCGGATCGGGGAAAACGGAATTTCACGACGGGTTCGGTCGTCGGGTAGAATACATCAGTTTTATCAACCGAGATTTGGGGGATCCATGGCAATCGAAAGAACCCTTTCCATCATCAAACCGGATGCGGTGCGGAAAAACGTCATCGGTGAAATCATCAGCCGTTTCGAAAAGGCCGGGTTGGCCGTCGCCGCCTTGAAAATGGTACATTTGAGCCGCGAACAGGCGGAGGGGTTTTATGCCGTTCACAAGGACAAACCTTTCTTCGGCGAACTGGTCGAATACATGACTTCCGGTCCGGTCGTGGTCCAGGTCCTGGAAGGCGAGGACGCCATCGCCCGAAACCGTGAATTGATGGGAGCCACCGATCCCAGGCAGGCGGCGCCGGGAACGATCCGGGCCGATTTCGGAACCAGCATCGAGGCCAATGCCGTTCACGGCTCCGACGGGCCGGAGACGGCGGCCTGGGAAATTGCCTATTTCTTCAAGGAAAATGAAATCTTCCCCCGTATCGGCTGAAACCCGATCGCCCGTCGACCTGCTGGGCCTGAACCGCCCGGCGCTGGAGGCCTATTTCGCCCGGCTGGGGGAAAAGCCGTTCCGGGCCCGCCAGTTGCTCAAGTGGGTCCACGGCCGGGGCGTGCTCGACTTCCAGTCCATGACCGACCTCGGCAAATCCCTGCGCGCCCGCCTGGAACGGGAGGCGGTTCTGGCGCCGCCCCGGCTGGTGCGAGCTCAGGAATCGCGCGACGGTACCCGCAAATGGCTGATGGAACTGGCCGATGGCAACCGCATCGAGACGGTCTTCATTCCGGAAGAACGGCGCGGCACCCTGTGCGTCTCGTCCCAGGTGGGCTGCGCCCTCAACTGCGCCTTTTGCGCCACGGCGAGGCAGGGATTCAGCCGCAGCCTGTCCGCCGCCGAGATCGTCGGTCAGGTCTGGCAGGCCCACCGCCTTCTGCCGGAGGGCAAAATCACCAACGTGGTGCTGATGGGCATGGGGGAGCCGTTGCTCAATTTCGACGCGGTGGTGGTCGCCACCGACCTGATGATGGACGATCTGGCCTACGGTCTGGCCAGGCGGCGGGTGACGGTGTCGACCGCCGGACTGGTGCCGGCGATCGAAAAGCTCGCCCAGGTGTCCGATGTCAGCCTGGCGGTTTCCCTGCACGCCACCACCGACCGGTTGCGTGACGAACTGGTGCCGATCAACCGCAAGTACCCTCTGGCCCAGTTGTTGGAAGCCTGCCGCCGCTTCATTCACTCGCCGCGTCAGCAGGGACGCAAGATCACCTGGGAATACGTCATGCTCGACGGCGTCAACGACTCGATCGCCGACGCCCGCCGTCTGGTCAAGTTGCTGAGCCGGATTCCCTCCAAGATCAATTTGATTCCCTTCAACCCCTTTCCGGGTGCACCGTACCGGCGCTCGGACGCGGCGGCCATCGCTCGCTTCCAGCGGGTGCTTCAGGATGCCGGTTATCTGACCACCGTGCGCCGGACCCGGGGGGACGACATCGACGCCGCCTGCGGGCAGCTGGTCGGCAGGGTCCGGGCCCGGTCGAGACCGAGGCCGCGTGTCCCGATGGAGGCGGCCGGATGAGATTACAGGTCTGGATCGCGACGGGGGTGTTGTTGCTTTCCGGCTGCCACAGCGTTCCACCGGCCTCCGACGAAGCCATCGACAGGGAAAAGTTGGCCCAGATCTATGCTACCAAGGGGAGCGCCTATCTAGCGCGGGGCAATTGGAAGGCGGCCATGGCCGACCTGCGGAAGGCATTGAAGCTGGATCCGGACAACGCCGTGGCCCACGCCACCCTCGCCCTGCTCTACGAGGATCTGGACATGCCGGAAAAGGCCGCCGCCCATTACGAGGCGGCGCTGCGGTCGGCACCGGAAAATCCCCGCATCCTCAATAACTACGGCCGCTTTCTGTGCAAACGGGGACGGTACGATGAGGGATTGGAATATCTCAGCCGGGCGGGGGCCGACAAGCTGTACGACAAGCGATGGATCGCCCTGGTGAACGCCGGCGAATGCGCCTGGCGCGGCGGACGGCCGCAGGCGGCGGAAACCCGGCTGCGCCAGGCCTTGCAACTGAATCCCGAAGCGCCCCAGGCCCTGGCGGCCATGGCCCGTCTGATGGCGGAACAGGGGAAATGGCTGTCCGCCCGGGCCTTTCTGCAGCGTTATGAAGCCGCGGTTCAACAACCATCCCGGGAAATGCTCGAGCTGGGCTATCGCATCGAAACCGCCCTGGGGGATGTGACCGCGGCCCAGACGTATCGGGACAAACTTCACCGCCTGTTTCCAGGCGGTCATCCAACCGCCGACTGAGGATCCATGAGTAGCAAACTTCAGGCCGTGCGGGGCATGCACGACATTCTTCCGGATCAGACCCCACTGTGGCGCAACGTCGAACGGATTTTGACCGCCGAACTGGAAGGCAGCGGTTTCAGCGAGATCCGCTTGCCGATCGTGGAAAGGACGGAATTGTTCCGGCGCTCCATCGGCGAGGTGACCGACATCGTCGAGAAGGAAATGTACACCTTCCAGGACAAGAGCGGTGAATCGTTGACCCTGCGTCCGGAGGGAACCGCCGGCTGTGTACGGGCCTGCATCGAGCACGGACTGCTGCGGGCCGGCCAGTTGCGTCTGTGGTATCTGGGGCCGATGTTCCGCCACGAACGCCCCCAGAAGGGGCGTTACCGCCAGTTCCACCAGTTGGGGGTGGAAGCCTACGGCATGCCGGGTCCGGACATCGACGCCGAATTGATCCTCCTCAATCGACGCTGGTGGCGCCGACTGGGCGTCGAGACCGAACTCGAACTCCAGATCAACTCCCTGGGCACCCTGGAGGAAAGACGCGCCTACCGGGACGACCTGGTGGCGTACTTCACCACCTATCGGGATCTTCTCGATCCGGACAGCCAGCGGCGGCTCCACACCAATCCCTTGAGGATCCTCGACAGCAAGAACCCGGAAATGCAGGGATTGATCGAGGGGGCGCCGAAACTGCTCGATTATCTGGGTGAGGACTCCCGGGCCCATTTTCGCCGCTTCACCGAGCTGCTCGAAACCGCCGGCGTTCCGTACCGGGTCAATCCCAGGCTGGTGCGTGGACTCGATTATTACTGCCTTACGGTGTTCGAGTGGGTCACCGAGTCCCTGGGGGCCCAGGGGACCGTTTGCGCCGGGGGTCGTTACGACACCCTGGTGGAACAATTGGGGGGAAGGCCGACGCCGGCCGTCGGTTTCGCCCTGGGGATGGAGCGCTTGATCGCCCTGCTGGAAGGATCCCATTTGGCCCGCCGGGAGCCGCCCCATTTCTATCTGATCCGGGTGGGGGCGGAAGCGGAACGGGCCGGCGTGCGGGTGGCGGAACGCCTGCGGGAGCGTTTCCCCGCCCTCCGGCTGCAGCTCCATTGCGGGGGCGGCAGTTTCAAGAGCCAGTTCAAGAAGGCCGACAGGAGCGGCGCCCTGTACGCACTGATCATCGGCGACGAAGAGGCCGCACGCGGCCAGGTGGCGGTGAAACCGCTGCGCCGGCCGGGGGAACAGCAAACCCTCACCTGGGAGGAATTGCTCCGCTTCGTTCAATCACAACGACTTCTGCAAGGGGAATAAATGGCGACACACATCCACGAGGAAGAACAAGTCGAAGCCCTGAAACGGTGGTGGAAGGAAAACGGCACGGCCATCATCGCCGGCATCGTGCTGGGTCTGGCCGGGATATTCGGCTGGAACGCCTGGCAGAACCATCGGCAGGTCCAGGCCGAACAGGCCTCCGCTCTGTACGCCCAGCTGCTCGATGCGGTGGATCGCCGTCAGTATTCCCTGGCGGAAGGTCTCGTCCAGCGTCTCACCACCGAGTTCGGCTCGACCGCCTATGCCGATTTCGCCCGCCTGCTGGCGGCCAAAGCCGCCGTGGATCGCCAGGACTTGGAGAACGCCAAGAAGTATCTGGGACAAGTGTTGACCCGTTCCGGGGATCCTGATTTCCGCCATCTCGCCCGTCTGCGTCTGGCGCGGGTCCATCTGGCCGACGGCCATCCGGAGGATGGCCTGAAACTGCTGACTGCTCCGGATGCCGGTGATCCCGGCAGCTTCGGCGGCCAGTACGAGGAGATCAAGGGGGATCTGTACGTGGCTCTGGGGCGCTTGGAACAAGCGGCGGCGGCCTACCGCAAAGCCATCGAGCTGGGACGCGACCACGGTTACCTGAGGATGAAGCTGAACGATCTGGGACTGGAATCGTCTTGATGTCGGGCGCACGGATCGCCACCCTGGCGGCAATCGTCCTTTTCCTGAGCGGCTGCCAGTCCATGGGGGCCGGTTTCAGCAACCTTGTCTCCGGCACCATCAATCTGGTGACCGGGGGAGGTGGCGAGGTGGAGCCGCCCAGGGAACTGGAACCGATCACGGCGGAAATCGCGATCGATGTCCTCTGGGAGGAGGACATCGGTTCCGGGGACGGCGGCCAGTGGTTGGCCCTGACGCCGGCTGTCGGTGACGATGCCGTTTTCACCGCCGATCACCGGGGCCGGGTGACGGCGCTGAAATTGGCCGACGGGCGGTCTCTCTTCGAAACCGACACCGGTTTGCCCGTTTCCGCCGGTCCGGGATTGGGATGGGAGCATCTGTTGCTCGGAACCAGCGAGGGGCAGGTGGTGGCCCTGTCCCGGGAAACCGGGGAGCGGCGCTGGACTGCGGCGGTCTCCAGCGAGGTCCTGGCTCCGCCGGTGGCGGATCGGGGTATCGTGGTCGTCCATGCCGGCGACGACGCCGTGTTCGCCCTGGAGGAAGATTCCGGGAAACCGCTGTGGAGCTACGGCAAGTCGATCAGCCGCCTGACCCTGCGCGGGGTGGCGCCGCCGAAAATCGTCGACACGGCGGTCCTGATCGGTTTCGCCGACGGCCGCATGGCGGCGCTCCGCCTCAAGGACGGCAAGCTTTTCTGGGAGCGTCAGCTGGCCGTTCCCCGGGGGGTCTCGGAGCTGGAGCGGATCGTCGACATCGATTCGGCCCCGGCGGTGCACGAGGGCATGTTTTACGTCACCGCCTATTACGGCGGTGTCATTGCCGCCTCCCTGGTGGATGGGGAAGTGATCTGGCGCAATACCGACATCGTCGCCAACACCACGCCGGCGGTCTCCTGGCGTTATGTCTTCGTCACCGACACCGCCGGGGACGTCTGGGGCCTGGACAGCGCTACCGGGCGGGCCTACTGGAAACAGGAGGCCTTGCACCGCCGCCAGGTGACGGCGCCGGTGATTTTCGACGATTATCTCGCCGTCGGCGACTACAAGGGCTATGTCCATTTTCTGGCCCAGGAAGACGGCCGCCAGGTGGGACGCATCCGGGTGTTCCGAAGTCCGATCCGCATTCCGCCGCTGGTGGCGGGTGACCGTCTGATCGTTTATGCCAGTGACGGCGATGTGGCCGTATTGAAAGTTGAAGCGCGAAGTGACTGAACCCTTGCCCGTGGTGGCCCTGGTGGGGCGACCCAACGTCGGCAA
>JALSSF010000125.1 GCA_026984375.1 Methylothermaceae bacterium
GAGGCGCCGGCGGACATGATCGCCGCCCTCGAGGCGATCCGCCGCTTCTGGGATCTGGCCGGGCCGCCGTTCCGGCAGTCGCTGCGCTGCCGCTCCAGCACCAACAACGAGGACCTGCCCGGCTTCAACGGTGCCGGCCTGTACCGTTCTACCACCCACCATCCCGACGAAGGGCCGCTGATCGAGAGCGTCAAGAAGGTCTGGGCCAGCCTGTGGAACGATGTGGCGGTGGAGGAGCGGGAATTCTGGCGCGTCGATCACTTCCGCACCTATATGGGGGTCCTGGTGCATCCCAACTACGGTGACGAACAGGCCAACGGGGTCGCGGTGAGCAAGAACCTCTACAACCCCGACTGGCCCGGCATCACCGTCAACGTGCAGCACGGGGAGGTCTCCGTGACCAACCCCAAGCCCCTGACCGACGGCACCATCCCGGTGCCGGACGAGTTCGTCCTCGTGCGCCTGCCGGGCGCCGACGGCCCCGATACCTGGGAGACTCTGTATCTGCGCCACACCAACGTCACGGAGGTCTATGGGCAGGCGGTGGCGCCCGGGCCGGTGCTGCGGGAGGAGGAAATCGAGCAACTGCGCCATTTCATGACGCTGATCCACCATCATTTCAAGAAGCGCTATCACGGCGGCGACGACTTCGCCATCGAGGTGGAGTTCAAGATCACCGCCACCGACGACGGCAGCCGCGGCCGCCTCGCCATCAAGCAGGCCAGGGTCTGGGTGGAATGAGTCGATGGGCGCTGGCCGGTGTTGGATGATTTCCTCATCCGTCTGACGATCGTCTTCGTCGCCGAGTGGGTTCTGATTCGCTTTTTCGCGTTTCCCCGAGACGGCGACCGGGATTTTGCCGCCAGCGCCTTTCTGCTGGGGCAGACGGTCTTCCTGGTCACCTTCTGGCTCAAGGGCGTGACTTTGTCGATGGGATTCGCCTTCGGCCTGTTCGCCACCTTTTCCATCTTGCGCTACCGCACCGAAACCCTGTCGCCGGGTCAGATGACCTTGTTGTTCCTCTGTATCGGCATCGGCCTGCTGGATGCCGCCGCGCCCCTGGCCTGGCCTGTCGTGCTGGCGCTGAACGTGTTGCTGTTGGCGCTGTTCGCCTTTTCGCTGACTCCCTGGTTCCTGCCGCCCCGACTGCAATGCCGTGTCGTCGTTTACGACTGGCCGGAGAACACCCAACCCCAACATCACGCTGTCTTGATCCGCGACCTGGAAGCCCGCACCGGGCTGGCGATCGAGCGCGTCGAGGTGGAATCCGTGGATCTGTTACGGCAACGGGCGGTGCTGCGCGTCTATCACCGCTGAAGGGCAGTTTTCCGCCGCCGGGCGCGCAGACGGGCGTACAGCAGATAGCCGCTCGCCACCACCCCCAGCGCCGCCAGAGACAGGGCCCGCAGCAGCGGGTTGTCGATGTCGTCGCGGCCGTGAAAGTCGAGGGTGTGGAGCATCCAGAGGAAATCGAACACCCGCCAGCCGTCGTGGCGCACCGCGCTCACCACCCCTTCCTCGGCGGCCACGTACACCGTGGGACGGCCGGGATGGGCGAAGGTCACACCCCAGGCGGGCAGGGGATGGCCGCGGTATTCGTGGCCGGCGGGCACCTCCCGCAGGTAGGTGACCTCGACCACCGGGGCATCGGCAGTGAAGGCGGCGCGGGCCACGGCGACGGCCCGATCGCGGTCGAGGGGTGGCAGGGGGTGACCGTCGTCGGCCGAGAACAGGGCGGTGCGTCGGCCGGCGGGGGTGTGGTAATGCACCCGGATCACCGCTTCGCCGAGTATCTCGACGAAGGCCACGTCTCGCCAGGCGGTGACGGTTTCCCGCCGGCGCAGGTGTTCCAGCACGCCGGCCACGATGGCGGGGGAGATGTCCCCGGGCGGCGGCGCCGTGGGCCTTTGGACGAGATGATCGCCGTGGATCCAGTCCAGATCGCTCCAAGCGAAATAGACACCGCCGCCGA
>JALSSF010000126.1 GCA_026984375.1 Methylothermaceae bacterium
CCAGGCCCCGACGGCCAGGAACAGGACGGCGCCGGCGGCGAGCCAGCGTAGCGGGAACTCCCGTACCCGGACTTTTTCCACTTCGATCGGATGGATGCTCATGTCGTTGCCCTCCATTGTCACAAGGAAAACTGGCTAGATTTGAACAGCAGGTATCCCATGCCGTCTCCTTTTTCGCCACCAGGCGAACACCCCCGTGAACGCCGTCATGGTCAGCCCCACTCCCCCCCAGGTCAGCACCAGGCGCTCCCAGGGTTCCGCCAGCACGCCGCGGTGGATCAGATAGGCCCAGCGCCGCAATGTAGCGTAGGATTCCAGCGGTGCGGAAATCCGCAGGACGGTTTCGTTCCCGGGATCGAGGTAGACGATCGTCCAGGCCGGTTCCAAGTCCGGCGTTCCCGGGCGGTGATAGGCCAGGCGCCAAGGGCTTCCGTCCGCCGTCCAGAGAATTTCCCGCAATTCCAGGTCGGGGTGGCGGTGGGCGATCCGGTCCACCACCGGCGTCAGCGGGGGCAGGGGACGGTCTTGAAGGGAGGGGAGGGGCGGTCGGGGCTCCGGTCCGGCCGTGGGAAGCGGCATCAGCAACAGCAAGCCGGAGACCAGGCTGAGCGTCAGGGCCGGGACGGCCGTCAGTCCGATTCGGGCGTGCCGGCTTTTGCCGCGCCGACTCAGCCGCGCTCCGGAGGCGAGAATCCCTGCCAGCGCCGCCGACAGCACCCACAGGAGCCAGCGGGTATCACCGGGTACCAGCAGGGAAGTGTGGAAACGGTAGAGCCATTCCCAGAACGGTCCGCGGCCTTCGGTCGATGCCAGGACTTCGGCCCGATAGGGGTCGATATAGACGGACACCGGGGCTTCCGGTCCTCCGAAGGGATCGGAGGCCACGTAGACCACCTTGACCGGGTCGTCCGGGCGGCGGGGCAGGACCAGGCGCCAGTCGCCGGACCGGGCCGGAAAGAGCGTCTGGGCCGCCGCCAGTATCCGGTCCAGGGAGGCGGGATTTCCCGCCGGCCTCACACGGGGGATTCCCAGGTCCTGCCAAAGCAACAGGCAGCCGCTCATCACCCAGGGAATCAACAGGAAGCCGACACTCCAGACCAGCCAGCGGTGCAGCCGCCGCCATCCCCATTTCATGACGTGACCGTCTCGCCCCGGCGGAAATGGAGGACGAAGAAGGCGATCATGCTGAAGAAAAGGCCGATGCTGATAGCGGCGGCGATGGCCAGCCAAGGAACGTGCCAGCGTTCGATTCCCACGGTCAGGGGGATGCGCAGCCGGTCGTCGGCCAGTTCCGGATGGTCGCCGAATTCCACCACCAGGGCGTAATGACCCGGACGATCGAAATCCACCCGCATCTCCGCCACCCCGTGGGGATAGCGCTTGGCGGGAAGCGCCTTGAGAACCCGTTCGGAGTCACCGGTGTCCCCGCTTTCTTCCACCACCTTGAGAGCGATGGGAAGTTGGCGGACGTCCCGGTCGATGAAGTCGATGCCGAGGAAGGTGGTGCCGGTGTTCGGCAATTCCCGGCAATAGCGTTGCAGGGCCTGACGCCGTTCCCGAAGGTCGGTGGGCATTTTCTTCGGCGGTTGGAAAGCGGTAAAGTGGACGATGTAGAAATCGGTGGAAATCAGACAGTCGCCGCGAGCCTGGTCGGGACGGGCCTGGACCTCAGCGGTCAGCGAACAGACCCACCAGACGATCCAGCAGAGATTTTTCGTCGTTTTGCTCAGGGGCATGGGAAACTCCAGCGATGGTGAAACGGTAACGGCCGGTGACGATGTGTCCGTCGGCCGACTGGACGCGGTAGCGGACCACGTAGGCGCCCGGCTTCAGGGGACGGTTCAGGTGGACCTGGACGATGCTGGGATCGAGGATGTCGCGGTGGGCGTCACCCGCATCCACGCGCTCATGCTGTTCGGCGTCGATGACGGCGACCGCCAGATAGCGATCGCCCACGGGAGCGTCGAAGCGCAGTTGGACGGTTTCCGGAACTTTGTCGAGCACCGCATCCTTGGCGGGGGTCGCCTCTACCAGGATGGCGTGGCCCCAGACCCGGAAAGCGGCCAGCAGAAGAAACAAGGTGTAAATACGAATCATGACGGATCGCCTGACTTCGATGGCAATTGATCTGAATAATCTTTAGCAAAAAGTGTGCCATGGCAGGGGCGGCGTCGGGGCTCGGTTCGCCGGGTGGGGAAGGGCAAACGCAGGGGCAAATCCCGCACTTTGCGGCAAATGCCACGGAACCGGCCTCTTTTGAGGCCGATCCGTCAGAAGAACAGCTGTACGGTGCCGCGGAACTGGCGCGGGATGACCGGGTGGAAGAGGACGTCCTCGATGCCGCCGGCAGGTTCTCCGGGAAGCCGCGAGGCGTAGTAATAGGCGATGTCCGGATCCTCGCTGTCGGTGAGGTTGAGCACGTCCAGGGACAGGCGCAGGCGGTCGCGCCACTGCCATCCCAGCCCCAGGTTGACCAGGGTGGTGCTGCCCGCTTCCACGGTACCGGCCTCGTTGAGGGGGACGGCGCCGAAATGGCGGACCCGGATGGTGGCATATCCCCCGGCGGGATGGGTCAGGGTGATGCCGCCGGTGACGACGCGGCCCACCGAGTTGGGAATCTGGTCGGCCCGGTGCCCGACGTCCTCGAAGCGGGCCCGGGTCAAAGCCACGTCGAGATCCAGGGTCAGCCAGTCGAAGGGGCGGTAGTAGTTGCTCAGCTCGATACCCTGGCGCCGGCTCTTGCCGCTGGGCTCGGTGGTGCCGGCGTCGCCCACGAACACCAGTTCCGAGTCCAGTTTGAGTTGCCACAGGGCCAGGGTGGTGCTGAGGCCGGGAAGCCAGTAGGTCCGCAGGCCCACCTCGAGGCCGCGGGAGCGCACCAGGGGCTTGACCGGATGGGGGCGCATGGTCACGCCGCGGGCGTCGTTGCTGTGGAAGCCGAAGCCGTAGTTGAAGTACAGCTCGGTGTCGTACCAGGGTCCGAGCACCAGGCCGAACTTGGGGTTGATCAGGGCGTCGGAGGTATCGCCGGACTGACGGCCGGTGAGGCTGTCTTTGACGTCGAAGAAGAAAATATCACCGCGGAGCGCCGCCAGGGTGCGCACCTTGGGATGCCAGCGGGTCTGGTTCTCCAGGTACAATCCCACCGAAGTCTCGTTGACCTGGTCGATGCGCACCGGGCGGACGATGGCGCGCCGCCGGCTGCGATAGAGGGCTACCTTGGGGATGAAGTCGTGACGCACCTGGGCGCCGAGGCGGAAGCCGAAGTCGATGTCCTTCAGCCGCCAGTGCCAGTGGTGGTCCAGATTGCCGCCGGTCACGAAACGGCGATCCTTTTGGAAGAGCTGGTCGCCGTTGACCGGGTCTTCCAGGAAGAAGGTGAAATTGGAATACAGGCGCAGGTCGGAATAATAGCCGTACAGGGTCAGACGGGTTTCCCCCAGGCGGGAGCTGTTCCAGCCGTTCAGGGTCAGGCCGAAACGGTGGACCTGACCGCCGTCGCTGGGGTCGAGGGTGCCGAGGCGCGAGATCAGCCCCCGTTTCACCGCCCGTTCGGGAATCTGGTCGGTGGCGGTCCAGTCGTTGTAATAGGCGTTGGCGCTGAGTTCGAGACCGCGGCCGACGCCTTCCCAACGGTATTTGACCAGGCCCTTGTAGCGCTTCATGTCCATGGGGGTGTCCCAGGGCCCGTCGTAGAAGGTCACCTCGCCCCCCGCCAGCAGGCTTCCCTGGCCCAGATCGATCGAATCGGCGGCGACGGTGCGATAGTAGGCGTCCTGGCCGAAGGTCTGGCGCACGAAACCTTTGTCCAGGCGCGACACGGTGTGGAACCGGGCGTAGCCGGCGGAGGAAAAGTCCCCCACGTCGGCGTAATAGGGACCCTTGCCGTATTCGATGTAGTCGATCAGTTCGGGAATCAGGGGATTGAGATCGAGATAGCCTTGGCCGTGGCCGTGGGTCGGCAGGTTGAGGGGGACGCCGTCGAGGAAGGCGGCGAAGTCGGTGCCGTGGTCGATGTTGAAGCCGCGCAGAAAGTACTGGTTGGCTTTGCCGGCGCCGCTGTGCTGGGTCGCCAGCATGCCCGGTACCACTTCCACCAGTTCCCCCACCCGCAGCCAGGGGCGGAATTCGAATTCGGGCCTGCCCACGAATCCCTGGGAGGCGGAACGGGCCGTCTCCAGTAGATTGACGCCGCGGCTGACCACTTCCACGGTGTCCAGCTTCACCGTGTCGGCGGCGGCGGTGCAACTGAGCAGAATGCAGCAGGCCAGGAGCCCTCCCTGGCCACGAATGCTTCCTTGTCCGTTCTTCATGGGAGGATGGTTCGGTCTTTTATTCGTAGGAACGTTTGACGTCTTCCAGATAGGGTATCAATTTTTCCAGGATCTCTCCGGCCTTGACCGTGTCCCCGCGCCGCAGGGCTCCCTTGGCCATGCGCAGCCGGCCGCTGGCCCGCTGCATGGGGGCGGTGGTCTTTTCCTTGTTGGAGGCTTTGGCCAGATCCCGGGCCTCGCTGACGGCCGCCAGCGCCTCTTCCAGATTGTCCTTCTGGATGGCTTCCAGTCCCCGTTTGGCCGCCGTGAGAATCTCATTGAGATTGGCGGGGGCATCCTGATAGCGCCCGCCGGCTTGGGCCGGCAGCAGGCTGAAGGACAGCCACAGGACCAGCAGCAGTCGTAACGGCGATGTCAGTTTGAGCATACGTGTCACTCCTCGTTGAAAATTGAGCGATTGAGAAATCGCAGAACCGGGGTTCCGCGAAGTTCATTACGGAGCAAACCGGGTGCCAAAAGGGAGTTTTTCAGCCGGATCAAGAGGATAGTGGTGATGACCGGCCTGATGACCGAAGCGGGGCGGGGGAAATGACCGACGATTGCGGCATATGCCGCGGTGGCTGTTCTATGGCTTCGGCCGCAGCGTGGTGCGTAGGATGTCCACTACATAGTGATAGGCGTCCACTTGTCGGGGGCCGGGGTCGTCGGGATCCTTGGGGACGTTCCAGCGGGAAATGGTGAAGTACAAGTCGATCCCCTTGCCGTCGGCGCTCAGACGGGTGTAACGGTCGATCAGCAAAGGGGCGTAGCCGCTCACCGTGGCCCAGGGAACGCTCGGGTTCCGGCAGGCGGGTCGGGCCGGTTCCAGGCCGCTGTTGCCGGCCGCCGGTACCGGAAGCGGACGGAAGTGCACCGTGTCGGACAGGCGGCCGTCGTGTCGGGTTGGCTCCACCGCCAGGTTCCAGCTCCACGGCCGCAGCGGGTCGCCGGTCACCAGCACCGTGCCAAGGTCGGCGTCCAGGGCCTTACCTTCGGCGGTGATGCCCTGATAGGCTGGTGACAGCAGCATCACCAGCCGATCGATTCGGGTGCCGTCGCCCAGGATCCGATCGACCCGAATCGGTTTGCTGTATCCCACGCCGGCGGAAACCAGTGTGGTGTTGCAGGCCCGTTCAAAACGGTCGTAGGCGCTGAGATCACCAGCGACGATGATGGCCTTGGCCTCGCTTTCGGAGCGGCTCCAGCAGGAGGCGCTGTCGGTGCCGGCGAAATACCAGGGCTGGAGACGATGGCGAGGGTCCACGGCGGCGGCGAGCAGATCGGTGCGGGCGATGAAGGCCAGATACACGTCGCTGGCTTTCCACAGTCCGGTGCCGAACAGAAGCAGCCCGCGAGTGTCCCGTCCCGCGGGCAACGGCAGACGACAGGGGCCGGAACGGCGCATGTCTTGATAGTCCCGGGCGTCGATTTCCAGTCCGAATCCATGAATGAAGCGGGCCCGGGGGCCGCCTTGGGAGAAGGGGAGTCCTCCGTTCACCACCTGCCAAGTCAAACCTCGATCGGTGCTTACCGCCAAATAGGATCGGGCGTTTGCAAGGTCGTCCGGGCTTTGCAGACCTGCCAGCATGAACAACATGCCGTCCAGGCTCCAGGCACCTGTCGGTGTAGTGTTCGGAAGGATCTGAACGCAAGGGGAAGCGTGAACACCTTCAAGGTAGACGGGCCGAAAACCGTCCTGGGCGGCTTGGTCGCATACCGGTGCCGGATCCTCGGGTTCGCGGTTGCGATAGATTCGGGTCAAATGGATTCCATCGCTGGGATCGTCGTCCTCGGAGAGGCCGATGGCGTCCCCTTCGAAAGGGCCCGCGGGCCCCACGAATGCTTGGTCGTTTTCGGGCCGGTATTTGCGTACCCGTCCGGTTTCCATCAGCCAGCGCCGGTCAAGTTGATCGGTGTCGCCGAAGAGATATAGCGTGAGATCCCGGCCTTCACGACCGGCGCCGGGAAGGGTGACCGGCAGCCCCAGATCGGCGCCCCAGAGGATATCACCGCCGGAGGCGGCGGAACGGTTGTAAGTCGGATAACTCGTCTGGGTTCTTATCTCGCCGTAACCGAGCAGGGTGTTGACGTAGACCGTATCATCCACGGTGAAAAGTTCACCGGGCAGCGCCTCGATGCGCGACAGTTCGAACCTCACCGGTTCGGTGCCGGTACGTCTCAGCCGGGCCCGGTAGCTTCGTTTGCGGCCATCGGGAAATTCGACCGCCACCGTTGGCAATACGAGTTCTCCGGTCCCGGCGTCGTAAACGGGCGGCAGTGCGGAAAGTTCGCTGGAGACGTCCGGGCAGGGCCGGCTGGAAAGCAGTTCGAAAACGAGAGGGGGGTCGCCGGATGCCAGTTTCAGTCGTGCGGTGTAACGGGACGAACCGAGGCGGACTGTCGGTAGATACAGCTCCGTGGTATCGGCACGATAATAGGCGACGGGGTCGCTGCAATCCGACGATGGGAAACCAGGTCCAGGGTTTGGACGCGTCCCCGCCGGGTCAGCGGAGGCCATTGACGACAGCAGCATCAAAGCGTGGACGAGCCCAAATCGGTGACTGATCAAGTTGTTCCATTCCACGACAGACTCCGGTGTTCGTCAGCGTCCGGCAGCCTGTCGGTCACCGGGCCGTCGGTTCTTCGTGATCGGCAATGACCTGCGTACCGAGTGAAAATAACCGTTCGGCACTTCGAGGTCAAAGATTGTCATCGTCCAAGGATAGCGGCTCCCGCTGGCTCGAGAAATACCCGGCGCGCCCCCAGTTCGGTGTAGTAGTCGCTGTGGCAGGTCAGGACGATGATCTGCAGGCCGCGGCGGGCGCCGAGGTCGAGGGTTCGCTGCAGGCGGGCGATGCGACGGGGATCGGAGTTGACGAAGGCGTCGTCGAACACCACCGGCAACGTGCCGTCTCCCTCCGCCGCCAGCAGCTCGGCGATGGCCAGGCGCACCGCTGCGGCGACCTGCTCCCGCGTCCCGCCGCTCAGAGCATCGAAAGCCAGGGTGCCTTCCATGGGTGGGCGCACCAGTTCCACGCCGGTGAATTCGTTGCCGTCGAAGCGGGCGACCGCGCGTGCCCCGGGTCCCAACGCCGGTCGCAGATAGGTGGTGATCGTTTCCGCCAGGGGCTGGGAGAAATGTTCGGACAGTTCCCGTTGCTGCGTCTTGAACAGCCCGTGCACCAGGGCGACGGCCTCGGCGTGGCGTCGCTCGGCCTGCAACCGTTCTTCAGCGGCGGCGAAGTCGGCGCGGGCCCGGGCGAGCTCGGCGTGGGGATCCTCGTTGCCGTCGCTCTGTAGCAGGGCCTTGGCCGCGGCGCGCCGCGGCTCGGCCTCGCGGATCGTGTCCTCGGCGTTTCTAATGACCCGTTCCAGGCGTTCCTTGTCCGCTTCGAGAAGATCGGGTTGCAGTTCGGTGATGGCGGTGTGGATTTCTTCAAGTTGTCGCGCGGCGGCCTGCTTGCTTTCCAGAAGGCGCTGCCGCTCGAGGTGGCGCCGGGTCTCGTCCCCCGCCTGTTCGACCAGCACGCGGAGGGTGGTTTCGAGGTCACGCAGCACCCCCGCCTGTTCCTGAAGGGATTTTTCCAGCCGGTCGCGTTCCCGGATCACCTGCTCGGCCTGAGCGGTCAGCGCGGCCAGGTCGCCGGCGGCTTCCCGCTCTTCGGCCTCGGCGTCGTCCACCCGCTGCTGGGCCTGGCGCACCTGTCGCCGGGCGGCTTCGAGGTCTTCCGGGACGCTTTCCCCGCCTGCAGCCTGCTGTAACCGGTCGAGCTCGGCCTCGGTGGCGGTCCGATGGAGCTTGGCCTTTTCGAACTGCTCCCGGGTCGATGCCGGATTCAGAGCGGCGAGGGCGGCCTGCAAGCGCTCGATTTCCTGCTGGATCGTCCGCCGTTCGAGGACGACCGCGGCGGCCTCGTCGAGCGAGGCCAGGCCCCAAGCCCCGAGCGCCTCCCGGATCGCTTCCTCGAGCGCCGCGATCCGTTCCCGGAGCGCCGCGAGTCCTTCCCCGCCGCCGGGATGGATGCGCAGCCGGGTGTCGCCGGCCGTCAGTTCCGCCGTCTCGGTGACGGAGAGCCGTTCGCCCGGTGACAGCTCCCGCTCCCCGATACGGATGGGCCGAGGGGTCTGGAGGATTTCGATCACCGGCGCGGCCGCCGCCAGGGCGACTTGGGCCTTCCCGAGGTCGCGGTCGAGCCGTTCGATCCTGTCCAGCGCTTCCCTGGTGACGGCCGGCAGGCGGGCGAGCTGCTCCTGATACGCCTGAATTTCCCGCTCGTGGCGTTCGATCTCGGCCACCTGGCGTGCCAGGGCCCGGTACTGGCGCCCGGCTTCCAGAACACGTTCGCAGGCGACCGCCAGGTCCCGCATCCGGCGCGTCTTCACGGCCCGGTCCTTGGATTCCTGGTGGGCTTGCCGCGCTCGTTCGAGGTGGCGCTTCAGGTCGGCCAGGCTTTGTTCCTTATCGGCCAGTTGGCGCCGGAGCGGGGCCAGGGCTTCCTGAAGTCGCCGGATCTGCGCCTGACATTCTCCGATCTTCCGGTCGGCTTCTTCGACGGCCATCAGCCGGTCTTGGATGGTCGCCAGTTCCCGGCATTTCGCCTCCGCCTGTTGGCGCAGGTTTTCCAGTTTTTCGAGCTTTTCGGTGGTTTCCTGGTGTTTCTGCCGGGCGTCCGCTAGGACGGCCTTCGCCCGGCGGATGGCTTCGCCGGCCTTCTCGAACGTATTCATGGCCGTTTCCAGCCGGGCCAGGCGTGCTTCCGCCTGTCGTAACCGTTCCCCGGCCCGTTCGTGTTCGGCCTCGGCGGCGGCCAGCGCCGATCCGGCCTTGGGCTTGCCGCTCTTGGTGAACATCGCGCCGTGGAGGCGGGCGAAGTGCTCGGCGACGCGCCCGTCCAGCGCCGACTGCATGGCCACGGCGCCGCCGACCCGCTGGAGCTGCTGGAGGAGCCGGTGTTGCTGGGTTTTGGCGTATCGGGCGGGGTCCTCGCCGCCCACGCCCTGCCAGACCCACAGGTGTGCCCACTGGGCCTGCAGCCGCTTGTCGATCCCCCTGCCGCCGCCGGTGGGCTCGACCCCGAGGAGAGCGGCGAGCCGTGCTTCGGCTTCCTCCCCCTGCCAGGTTTCTCCCCCGATCCGGCTCAGGGTCACGGTACCGTTCTGACCGGAGAAACGCTTGCGCAGGTGATAAACGTGCTCGCCGACGGTGAAACGCAGTTCCACCTCGGGATGGCCCGAATGGAGACGGGAACGCATCCCGGCGAGCACGTCGCCGGTGACGGTGGCCTTGAGGAACAGCGCCCGGTGGATCGCTTCCACCAGGGTGCTCTTGCCGCTTTCGTTGTCTCCGGCGATCAGGGTCCGGTGGGGATCGAACTCGACGGTGAGGTCCCGATGGATGCGATAGTTGCGTACCCGGGCGGACCGGAGCCTCATCGGTTCGCCTCCTTCTGACAGGCCGCATGGAGCAGACGCAGCGCGAGCTGGGCCGTCCCGGCGTCTTGGTCCCGGCCGGCCCGCTCGACCAGGGCGGCGGCGACGCCGGCGATCAGGGGATCGTCGGGGCGTTCCGCCAATTGCGCGATTTCGCTTTCCGTGGGCGCCACCTGGACGTCCTCGAGGACCTTGAGCCAGGCCAGGCGCGCCTCCCAGGCTTCGAGCATCCGCTCCAGCCGGGTGTGGGCCTCGAT
>JALSSF010000127.1 GCA_026984375.1 Methylothermaceae bacterium
GGGCGATCGTCAGGAACGCCAGGGTCCAGAGGGCCGATCCCTTCAGCCCGCCGCTCAGAGCCGTTCGGACGATATCCGGCCACCGGTCCCGGGGGTCGGCCAGATGGGCGCCGCCGAAGCGCAGACGGGGATAGACCCAGACGGTGCGGCCGTCGGGAAGATAGACCAGTTCCCGGGTGTAAAGATGGATGGCGAAGGGGGCCGAATAGGTCTTCTCCACCCGGGTGCGCAGCGGCTCGGCCCAGTCGTCGAACAGGCTCAACACCTCGCCGCTGTCCCGGTCCCGGAAGTGGATGGAATCGAGCAGACCGACGGCGGTGAAGGCGGCCAGGACGACCAGGGAAGCCATCGCCACCCGGCTGCGGATCACGTAGCGCCAGGGACGGCGCAGGTGTTCCTGGCGCCGGGCGTAGAATCCCAGGGCCAGCAGGGCCGCGACCAGGAGGAACAGCAAGGCGTCGGTCCACAACAGCACCCAGGTCATTGCAGTCGCACCCGCGGATCGACCAGGGTGTAGGAGAAGTCGGTCAGGATCAGGCCGAGGATGTAGAGCACCGAACCGAGAAACACCATGGAGCGGACGATGGCGAAGTCCTGGCGCTGGATGGCATCGATGGTGTAGCTGCCCAGACCGGGAATGCTGAAGAAGGACTCCATCAGCAGGCTGCCCATGAACAGGAGCGGCAGGATGGCCACCACGCCGGTCAGAATCGGGATCAGGGCGTTCCGGAACACGTGACCGAACAGCACCCGGGGTTCCGAGAGTCCCTTGGCCCGGGCGGTGCGTACGTAATCCTTCTCGATCTCCTCCAGGAACAGGGTGCGGTACCAGCGCACCCCGGAGCCGATTCCCGACACCACACCGACCGCGACCGGCAGGATGACGAACTTGACCGCCGCCAGCCCGGAATCGTAACCGGAAATCGGCACCAGTTTCATCACCTTGCCGAACAGGAACTGTCCGGCGATGATGTAGAACAGCGCCGAGATCGACATCAGGCCGACGCACAGGGCCAGTCCGGAAAATTCCAGATAGGTGCGGCGGAAGAACACCAGCAGCAGGGCGAAGGTGACGTTCACCATCAGTCCCAGCACCAGGGTCGGCACGGCGATGGCCAGGGAAGGCCACATGCGCTCGCGGATGTCGGCGCCGATGTCCCGTCCGCTGTCGGAACGGCCGAAGCGAAACAGGAACAGATTGACCGACTTCTGGAAGAAGATGGTCCGGGTCCAGCGTTCGAGACCCTCGCCCCGGGGGTTGTACAGCAGCGGCAGGTCGTAGCCGCGCTCGTGCTTCCATTTGTCGATGGCCTCCTGGGTGACGTACTTTTGCCCCAATTGCATCCGGGCCATGGCGTCGGGCGGGTTGACCACGAAGAACAGGGCGAAGGTGATCAGGTTGACGCCGATCAGGATCGGGACCGCGTTCAGGAGGCGGCGCAGCAGATAGGCGGTCATGACTCAAATACCCAGGTTTCGCTGACGAGTTGGGGGAGGCGGCGAAATTCCCTCAGGTTGTTGGAGACCAGCACCATGTTGCGGGACAGGGCGATGGCGGCGATCTGTAAGTCGTAAGGGCCGATGGGAGTGCCCTGGCGTGTCAATTCAGCCCGGATTCGGGCTGCGTTGCGGGCCGCTTCAGCGTCGAAGACCGCCACGTTCACCAGGGAGGCGAAGCGTTCTATGGCGTTGAGATTGCGTTCGCGCTGGCGGCTACGTTCGGCGCCGTAAGCCAGTTCGAACAGGGTGATCGTGGATATGAATAGATGTTCAGGGCCGATATCCCGGAAGCGTTCCCGCACTTCGGGTGGGCGATGCTTGATGAGATAGATACAAGTATCCGTGTCCAAAAGATAGTCAATCGCCAAAGGCTTCCTCCAGGGCCTCGCGTTCCTGCATCGGCGGTTGTTCCCGCCCATGCTCCATGAAATCTTCCGAAAAGCTTTCCAGCGTGTCGAACAGGCGGTCGGCCCAGTCGTCGATTGGCTCGATGATCAGGACGCGACCTTCCCGGCGAATCGTCACCCTGTCGCACCGCAAGCGAAATTCCTTTGGTAGTCGAATGGCTTGGGAATTGCCGCTTTGAAATACTTTTGCCGTTTTCATGGGAATTCTTTAATTTTACATTTGTTTATACTAAGAAGTATATACTTCAGGGGTTCAGTCCGGCAAGGCGGTCGCCTGCATCCGTTTGCGATACTGGCGCCAGGCCGGGATCAGCGCCACGACCAGCCCCAGTAGCAGCGCCGCCAGGGGCCACCACAGCGGCCGGTTCCACAGGGAGCGCAGCCGATCCCGGCGCTCCGGTTCCAGGCGCAGGTATTTCAGGGTGTTGTTGGCCATCAGGTTGGGTTTCACGTTGTGCAGCCAGCTGTGATAGAGGCTGAAGTTCTTGGGATGGAAGCCGAACACCCAGGGGGCGTCGCGGCGGACGATGTCCTGGAGCCGGTCGATCAGACGCTGGCGCTCCGGGGTGTCGTCCATGTTGCGCATCCGCTCGAACAGGCGGTCGAATTCGGGGTTTGCGTAATTGGCGGCGTTCTCCCCGCCGTATTTGACCTTGCCGTTGGGACCATAGAGCAGAAAGAAGAAGTTTTCCGGATCCGGATAGTCGGCGTTCCAGCCCCAGGTGAAGATCTGGGCGTTGCCGGTGCGCATTTTGTCACGAAACCGGTTGTAATCGGTAGCCCGCACCACCAGCTGGATGCCCAGCTTGGCGAACTGTTTGCGGTACCAGTTGAGGCGGGCCTTGTCGTCGGGGCCGCCGCCGGGCACGTCGAAGTAAAGCAGCAGGGGGGTGCCGGTCCTGGGATCGCGTCCCTGGGGGAAGCCGGCCTCGGCCAGCAGTTTCCGCGCCGTGTCGATGGATTTCCGCACCGCCCGGTTGTTTTCCCAGCGATAGACGTAGGGGTTGATGCCCGCCGGCCCGCTCCGGTAGCCGAAGATGCCCGGCGGCAGCACCCCCTGGGCGGGAATGCCGCGGCCGTTGGTGAAGATGGCGATGTATTCCTCGTAGTCGATGGCGATGGACAGGGCGAGGCGAAGTTTGCGGTGGGCCTCGTCGAGGCCGCCGACCACCGGATCGAGCATGTTGAAGCCCAGGTAGAAGATCGAAGGCGCCACTGCGGTCTGCAGCCGGATGCCCTTGGCCTTCAGTCTCGGGGTGAGTTCCGCCTGCCCCCCGGTGCCGAAGCGGATGGCCTGGTCGAAACTGTCGGAGCCGATCCCGGAAGCCTCGTAGTACCCCTGGAGAAACTTGTTCCACGCGGGGATCGATTCCCGCTCCAGGATGTATTTGACCCGGTCGATGAAGGGCAGAGGCCTGCCGGCGTCCCGCAGCAAGCCGCGGTCGCGGTCGTGCGGTTCGCCGTCGTCCGGGTAGCGTTCGCCGTGGAAGTTGGGGTTTCTCACCAGCACCATGCGGCGATTGGGATTGTTTTCCGTCAGCATGTAAGGACCGGTGCCCACCGGGTACCAGTCCAGGGTGAGGTTGCGCTTCATTAGCGGTTTCTGATGATAGAAGAAGTCCGCCTCCCAGGGCATGGGGGCGAAGAAGGGCATGGCCAGCCAGTACTTGAACTGGGGGTATTTGCCCCGGATCCGGATCCGGTAGCGGTAGCGGCCGAGGACCTTGACGCCGGCGATGTTGTACGGGCGCAGATCGAAGAAGCCTTCGGGCTTTTCCCGGCGGTAGCGCCGTTCCATTTCCCGGGCGAATTCCCGCAGGCCGACGATGTGCTGTTGCATCAATCCGGCGATGGGGGAATGCAGTTGGGGATGGACCAGGCGTTTGATCTGGTAAACGAAATCGGCCGCGGTCAGTTCCCGCGTCCCCTGGACCGGAAAGTCCCCGGGCCGTTCGATGTGCTTCAGGTCTTCCTCCCGCAACCGGTGGTAAAGCAGCCGGCCGTTCCGGTCCCGGGCGAAGGCGGGGTGGGGTTGATAGCGGATGCCGGGGCGGATGGTGATGATGAAATCGCTGTAGGCGATCCGTTCCGGTGGCGTGTCCGCCGGCAGCGGTCGTCCTTTGGCGTCGAAATAGCGCACCTGGGGCATGGCGGCGGCGGCCAGGGGAATCAGGGTGTAGGGGCGCTTCAGGTAGTGATACTGCAGGGGCGGCTCGTAGATTTGACCGATCAGGCGGTACTCGTCGCTGCTGTAGGCGACGGCGGGGTCCAGGTGTTTCGGTCTTTCGCTGAAGGAGGCGTAGAAAACGTTGGCCCGTCTTTCCGCCTTCGGATAGGGATTGTTGAGCGGACCCTGGCATCCGCCCAGGAAGGCTATAATCACAAGCCCCGTGAGGAACGAAAAATAGCGTGATCGCATGGGCGCGTACTATACCACCGCCAGGCCGACGACAGCAGACCTTCCGCCATGATTCGAGTCTTGTTGATTTTGGCCCTGCTGGGCTTCTTCCTTTGGGGGCTGCGCTGGTTCATGCGCACTCCGCCGCGGCAGATCGCCCAGGTCCTGAGAGGCCGGGGCGGTGTCCTCCTGGCGGCGGCCTTGGTGGCGTTGGCGCTGTTGGCCCACAACTGGATCGTGCCTCTCCTGGGGGCGCTGGCGGCCGTGGCGGCAAGAGCCTTGCCCTATCTGCCCCGGCTGTGGCCCTTGATCGAGCGCTGGCTGCAGCGGCGGGTCCAGGACGGGGCCGGTGACGGCGCCATGCCGGAAACCGTCGAGCAGGCGTATCGGATACTGGGATTACAGCCCGGGGCGAGCCGGGAGGAAATTATCGCCGCCCACCGCCGTCTGATGCAGAAGGTGCACCCCGATCGCGGCGGGTCGGATTTCCTCGCCGCCCAGATCAACCGGGCCAAGGAAATTTTGCTGCGCCGGACGAATTAACCCTTGCATTTGTCCGGAGTCTCAACTACGCTGTTCCCATCTGTTTGAATCGCTGTCGTATGAACCTTCCGCCCCGAACGCTCCGGATTTTCCGGAGAAGCCCCTGCCCTCCAGGGCCATCGACCCGCTTCGGGGAGGTTCCCGCCTTTCGTTTCCCTGTACAGAATTCCGATTCCCGCAGCAGGACTGCGCCGTGGCGTTCGGGCGCGGGGATGATTACGGGCCGAGGCCCGGAACTCGCCCGGCCGGTCTTCGCACCATTGGCCGGTCTGGCGATTCGTGATGCAAATGGTGCACTTTTCCGATAGGGTTTTAGCAATGAAGAATATTTATGTGGGCAATCTGTCGTACCAACTGACCGAAGATGAGCTGCGGGATGCGTTCTCCCAATTTGGCGAGGTCTCTTCCGTCCGCATCATCAAGGATCGTTACACCGACCGCTCCAAAGGCTTCGGTTTCGTGGAGATGCCGGTGGATTCGGAAGCTGAGTCCGCCATTCAGAATCTCAACGGCCAGGATCTGAAGGGCCGGGCGCTGCGGGTCAACGAGGCCCGTCCCCGGGACGACTTCCGTCCGCGCCGGCAATTCGCCTGAGACCGGTTGCCCGGATATACGGGCACGTCATAACGACAACATTGGGCCCGGGGGCGGTAACCCGCCTTCGGGCTTTTTGTGTGTTGCAATCGTCCGGATGGCTGGTTACGCTGCCATCGTGCCCATAGCACAGTGAGGTGAGGAAATGACGCAATCCTACGACATCATCATCGTTGGCGGCGGTATGGTCGGTGCCACCCTGGCCTGCTCGCTGGGCGACACCCCCCTGCGGGTGGCGGTGGTCGAGGGGCAGCCTCCCAGGCCGTTCGAGCCCGGCCAGCCACTGGATCTGCGTGTTTCTGCCATCAGTATCGCGTCACGCCGGATTCTGGAGGGTGTGGGGGCTTGGAACGCCATCGCCTCGATGCGGTTATGCCCGTTCCGGCGGATGAAGGTCTGGGAGATGACCGACGGCACGGAGTTTCGCAGCCGTGACGTCCAGTATCCCGAACTGGGCTACATCATCGAAAACCGCCTGATCCAGCTGGCCTTGCTGGAGCGTCTCGACGCCTTCGACAACGTCGATCTCCTGTGCCCGGCCCGCCCCGGACGGATCGATTATCGTCCGGATGGTTCCGAGATCGAACTGGAAGGCGGTACGGTTCTTCAGGCCCGACTGCTGGTCGCCGCCGACGGTGGACGATCCCAGGTGCGTCAGGCTGCCGGGATCGGAGTCACCGCCTGGGACTACGAGCAGTCCGCCCTGGTGCTGACGGTGGAAACCGCCTATGGGCAGCAGGACATCACCTGGCAGCGGTTCACCCCCGACGGTCCCCAGGCTTTCCTGCCCCTGCCCGGTCCCCATGCCTCCCTGGTCTGGTACCAGCGCCCCGAGGAGGTGCGGCGCCTGCAGGCGCTGAGCGGCGGTGAACTGCTCAGCGCCCTGTACGAGGCGTTCCCCCGGGAGTTGGGTGACGTGGTGCAGATTCTCGACCGTGGCAGCTTCCCGCTGCGGCGCCAGCATGCCCAGCGCTATGTCAAAGCCGGTGTGGCGCTGATCGGGGATGCCGCCCATACCATCCATCCCCTCGCCGGCCAGGGGGTCAACATCGGTTTGCTGGATGCCGCGGCGCTGGCTCAGGTATTGGCGAGCGCCCAGCGGGAGGGAAGCGACATCGGTTCCCTCAAGGTGCTGAAGGAATACGAGTCGATGCGGCGGCGCGACAACCTTACCATGATGACGGCCATGGAGCTGTTCTACCGCGTGTTCGGCACCGCCTCCCTGCCTTTGAAGCTGCTCCGCAACCTGGGTCTGTCCCTGGCGCAGCAACTCCATCCCGCCCGCCTGGCGGTGATGCGCTATGCCATGGGACTGGACGGCAACCTGCCGCGTCTGGCCAAGGGAGAGCCTCTGGTCACCTAACGTTTGCGGGCTTTCTCTTCCTGCTGGAAGAAGCGCAGGCGCTCCCGGGCGACCGCCGTGAGAATGCGGTCGCCGCCGGCCATTTTCAGGGCGAGGCGCGCGTAACGGATGGCCTGTTCCAGATCGCCGGTGGCATAGTAGTATTCGGCCAGATAGCGTTGCGCCTCGGCGGTTTTTCCCATGCCCGCATAGGCCTGGGAAAGGTGCTTGTACAGGGAAGGGGGAACGTTGCCCCTGGCCATGAGTCGCAGCAGGCGCCGGCGGGCTTCGCTGAAACGGCCGCTGTGCAGCAGTGCCTGGGAATAGGCCAGTTGCAACATGGTCGAGGCGGGAAAATGTTTCAGGGCCAGGCGATAGTGCTGCAGGGCCGATTCGGTATCGCCCTGCGCCAGTTCCACCCGGGCCAGGGCGTCGACGAACTGGGGTTGGTCGGGAAACTGGCGCAGCAGCCGTAGCAGCAGCTCCCGGCTTTCCTCCAGATGGTGCAGGGACTGATGGACCAGGGCCAGGCCGTAGCGGGCCGCCGCCCGCTGCATTGGGGTGCCACGCCGCAGCCGCTGCCGGAAAAGGGGCAGCAGGCGGGCCGGTTCCCGGCTGCTGAGGACTTCGAGCTTGGCCTTGACCAGCAAATAGGCAAGGGAATCGGTGTACTGACGATAGGGGTAGTCGGCCGCCCGGGCTCGGGTGTCGGCGATACGGCTGCTGGTCACCGGGTGGGTGCGCAGGAATTCGGGAACGTTCCGTCGTCCCGACAGCCGGGTCGACTGCTGCAGGCGTTCGAAAAAAGCAGGCATGCTCCGCGGGTCGAAGCCGCTGTCGGCGAGGATCTGCAGGCCGATTCGGTCGGCCTCCTGCTCGTGGGCGCGGGTGAAATTGATCTGTTGTTGCAGGCCGCCGGCCTGAATGGCGATAATGGCCGCCTGGGCCGCTTCCGGCGACTGGGTGCCCACCAGGATGGCCGCCAGCATGGCGGCGGCGAGGGGAATGCTCAGCCTCTTGGCGGAGGCGAAGGCGCGCTTGAGATGATTCTGGGTGACGTGAGCGATTTCGTGGGCCAGCACCGAGGCCAGCTCGCTTTCGGAGCGGGTGGCCACGATGAGGCCCGAATGGACGCCGATATAGCCGGCCGGTCCGGCGAACGCGTTGATTTCGGGTTCCATCACCACGAAGAAGTGAAACGGGCGGTTGGCCATGTCGCTGTGACCGGTCAGCCGTCCCCCCAGCGAGGCGATATAATCCTGAATCATCGGGTCGTCGCTGACCCGGACGTGTCGGTGCAGATTGCGAAAAAACGCCTGGCCGAGGCGCTCTTCTTCGAGAGGACTGAGAATTCGGTCCGAGGGGGCGCCCATGTCCGGCAGCGGAGGCAGCTTGGCCATGGCCGGCGCGAGGGCTGACAGCCACAGGAGCAGAATGCGAATCAGCATGTGAGCGTTTTTCCCATGAATGAACCACAGACCCCGGCGGAAGCTTCCCGGTTCCTGAGTTACACCCTGCAGGTCAATGCCTCGCCTTATGGCGGCGAGGCCGCCGACCTCGCCTACGGTTTCGCCCGGGCCCTGGTGAAGAAGGGGCATCGCCTGAAGCGGGTGTTTTTCTATCGTGACGGAGTGTATCACGCCCTGGCCGGCGCGATGCCTCCGGCGGACGAGACCTGCCGCATCGCCCGCTGGTCGGAACTGGCCCGGGTTCACGGCGTGGATCTGGTGGTGTGTTCGGCGGCCGCCCAGCGGCGCGGAGTCTGGAATCCGGAGGCGGAGGCCGAACTGGCCCCCGGTTTCCGGGTGGCGGGTTTGGCGCTTCTGGTCGAGTCCATCGTCGAAAGCGATCGTCTGCTGATATTTGGCTGAATGCGCTGTCTTTTCGTCTTTCGTCATTCGCCCTGGGACGGCAGTCGGGGCGCGGAATCGCTGGATCTCCTCCTGACCCTGGCGGCCTTCGACCAGGAGGTGGCGGTGTTGCTGCTGGACGACGGGGTCTGGCATTTGCATCCCGGACAGTCGCCGGGGGTACTCGGTCTGCGCGATCTGAGTGCCCTGTGGCGCAATTTGCCGCTTTACGGCATCGGTGCGTCTCCCTGGGTCGAGGATGAGAGCCTCCGCGCGCGGGGGTTGCAGGACGGTGACCTGTCGATTCCGGTGCGCCGGATCCAGCGGAAACGACTGGTGGCGTTCTGGAACCGCTTCGATGTCATTCTGAGGGATTGAGATGGCGGTGCTGCATTTGATTTTCCGTTCCCCCGAACGGGACTGGGATGCCGTCGTCGAGCGGATAGCCCCCGGGGATTCGGTTCTGCTTCTGGCCGACGGAGTTCTGGGAATTCAGCGGGAGGCGGAGCGTCTGTTGGCGAAAGGGGTGCACCTCAGCGTGCTGGAAGCCGATTTGCGGGCACGCGGTTTTAGAAGCGACCATCCGCTGATTCGGGTGATCGATTTCGACGGTTTCGTGGATCTGACCGTGGCGCATCGCCGGATCCTGTCATGGAAGTAGTGGGCAGAGACGGCCGGTTGGCTTTGACCCAGGACGGCTTTCTGGTCGATTACCGGCAATGGAACGAGCAGGTGGCGCGGGAACTGGCCGCCCGGGAAGGTCTGGAACTGACCGAGGCCCACTGGGAGATCATTCGCTTCATGCGCGATTATTACCTGCGGCTGCACCATCTGCCCAACATGCGAGTGTTCGTCAAGGCGGTGGCCCAGGCCCTGGGGGAAGACAAGGGCAACAGCCGTTACCTGCACCGGCTGTTTCCGAAAGGGCCGCTCAAGTACGCCTGCAAGCTGGCCGGCCTTCCCAGGCCGCCCCATTGCCTGTAAGGGGGTTGGGATTTTCCCGTTTTGCCCCCATTTTCCAATGGCACTTGCAAAAAGGAGGGAAGTACCATGGCGACGCAACTTTTGCCAAAGGCACAGTGGGAGTCCTATCTCGATACCATCTCCAAGCATCTCAAGGCCAATCAGGCGGAGATCGAGGTGGCGGCCATCAATCTGGGGGATCAGATCGAAGCCGAATGGGTGCCGTTCTACGGTGTCAGCTATGACCCCAAGGACGACGTGGTCGAGTTCGTCCTCGAAGGTCTCGATCACCTGGTCCGGCATCCTCGGGAAATTTACGTCGATTATGGCGTCGACGGTCTGCATAGCGTCGAAGTGGTCGATTCCAGCGGCATGCGCCACATCGCCAAGCTGAAGGAAGTGTTGAAACTGCCGTCTCCCGAGTCCTGTCAGTAGCCGGCCGGGCGAAATCCCGTAACGGGCTCATCCGGTGAGGATGGGCCCGTTGTCTTTCGGGCTGCCTTTTTCTAATCTGGTGATCACCTTGCCTATGGAGAAGTCCTCATGTTGACCGATATCGAAATCGCCCGACAGGCCGAAATGCGGCCGATCGTCGAACTGGCCCAGGAAAAGTTCGACATTCCCGTCCGTCATCTGGATCCATACGGCCATTACAAGGCCAAGCTGTCGCTCGACTATATCGAGGCGATCCAGGATCGGGGCGACGGCAAACTGATCCTGGTCACCGCCATCAGTCCCACCCCGGCCGGTGAGGGCAAAACCACGACCACGGTGGGGTTGGGTGACGCCCTCAACCGCATCGGCAAAAAAGCGTTGATCTGCCTCCGCGAACCTTCCCTGGGGCCCTGTTTCGGAATCAAGGGCGGAGCCGCAGGGGGCGGCCGGGCCCAGGTGGTTCCCATGGAGGACATCAACCTTCATTTCACCGGCGACTTCCATGCCGTCGGGGTGGCCCACAACCTGCTCGCCGCCATGGCGGACAACCACATCCATCACGGCAATGCGCTCGATCTGGACGTGCGCCAGATGGCCTGGAAGCGGGTCATCGACATGAACGACCGCAACCTGCGCCACATCGTCGAGGGGCTGGGCGGGCGCATCAACGGGGTTCCCCGGGAGGACGGTTTCGACATCGTGGTGGCTTCCGAGGTGATGGCGATATTGTGTCTGGCCGGTTCCTTGGGTGAACTGCGGGAGCGTCTGGGTCGGGTTTTGGTCGGTCACAGCCGTGACGGGAACAAGATATTCGCCCGGGATCTGAAGGCGCAGGGAGCCATGACCGTCCTGTTGAAGGACGCCCTGTGTCCCAATCTGGTTCAAACCCTGGAAAACAATCTGGCCTTCGTCCACGGTGGACCGTTCGCCAACATCGCCCACGGTTGCAATTCCGCCATCGCCACCCGAACCGCCTTGAAGATGGCCGACTACGTCGTGACCGAAGCAGGCTTCGGCGCCGATCTGGGGGCGGAAAAGTTCATCGATATCAAGTGCCGCAAGACCGGACTGCGACCAGATGCGGTCGTGCTGGTGGCCACGGTGCGGGCGTTGAAGATGCACGGGGGGGTGCCGAAGGATCGATTGCAGCAGGAAGACTTGTCCGCCCTGGAGGCCGGTTTCGCCAACCTGGAGCGCCATCTGTTCAACATCCGCGAGCACTTCGGCCTGCCTTGCGTGGTGGCGATCAATCACTTCGTTTCCGACACGGAGGCCGAGCTCCGTCTGTTGCAGCAAAAAGTGGCGGCGTTGGGGGCCAAGGCCGTGGTTTGTCGCCACTGGGCGGAGGGAGGCGCCGGGGCCGAGGAACTGGCCCACGAAGTCGTCGCCCTTGCCCGGCAGCCCAACCGCTTCCACCTGCTGTACCCCGACGATCTTCCCTTGTGGGACAAGATCGAGACAGTGGCCCGGAAGATCTACGGTGCCGGCGGAATCAGCGCGGACGCCAAAGTTCGGCGCCGGATCGAAGCGCTCGACCGTGAATGCCGTCATTTTCCGATTTGCATCGCCAAGACGCAGTATTCCTTCGCCTGCGACCCGGAATTGCGCGGTGCCCCCACCGGTCACGTGGTCACCATCCGCGACGTGCGTCCCGCCTATGGTGCCGAGTTCCTGGTGGTGATCTGCGGCGACATCATGACCATGCCGGGGCTGCCCAAGGTACCGGCGGCGGAAAACATCGACATCGATGAGGAAGGGCGGATCGTCGGGCTTTTCTAGGGGTTGGCAAATGCCGCAACGCGGTGTGGGATATGGCCCATCCAGATCTTGACAAAGGAGGTTTGGGTGCTAGACTGGCGGGTACCGAAAGGAAGGAGGTCTCCTGCGGGCCTGTTGGTCTGTGGGAGGGATAGGGAAGGAGCGAGACCAACGACAATGAGTGAACTTGAAAG
>JALSSF010000128.1 GCA_026984375.1 Methylothermaceae bacterium
CGACACGCTGATCGCCACGGAGCCGGAACGGATCGACGACCGCTACACCGGTGGGGTGAAAGGCGTTCCCTGCTTTCGGGAGGGAAAGGTGGACCGGATTCAGCAGTGGTTAGGAGAAGCGATGGATTTGAGCTCGGCCGTCTTCTACAGCGACTCCCACAACGACCTTCCCCTACTGAGCCGGGTGGGGCGTCCGGTGGCCGTGGATCCCGACGAACGCCTGGAACGGCACGCCCGGGCCCAGGATTGGCCCATCCTGTCGCTGCGACAGGGTCCCGAACCGGTGCGGCTCTGAATCATTTCCGGCGGATCCAGAAATGGAGCACCCCGTCCCGCTCCTGTTGTTCTAGAATTTCATTACCCGTTTGTTCGGCGAAGACCCCGAAATCCAGCACCGAGGCGGGATCGGTGGCGATGACATGGACGATCTGGCCGCTGGACATCTCGTTCAGCACCTTCTTCAGCCGCAGCAGCGGCAGCGGGCAATGAAGGCCACTGGTGTCCAGTTCCCGGTCGGATTTCATCATGTTAGAACCCACAGCACCCGTTCATCATCAGCGCAAGCCTCATGGACTATCTGCCCATCTTTTTGAAACTGCGTGACCGGTCCTGCCTCGTCGTCGGCGGCGGCGCGGTCGCCCTGCGCAAAGTGGAACTGCTGCTTCGCTGCGGGGGCAGAGTCACGGTGGCGGCAACCCGGTTTCACCCCGAACTGGAACGACTGGCCACCGGGCAGCGCATCCGGCTGCGCCGCAAACGCTTCGAGCCCGACGACCTCGCCGGCGCGCATCTGGTCATCGCCGCCACCGACGACCGCCGCCTGAACCACGAAATCGCCACCCTGGCGCGGGAACGGGGCATTCCGGTCAACGCCGTCGACCAACCCGAGGACTGCGACTTCATCATGCCGGCCATCGTCGACCGCTCCCCCGTCATCGTGGCGGTTTCCAGCGGCGGCCGGGCCCCGGTGCTGACCCGGCTCATCAAAAGCCGACTGGAAACCCTGCTGCCGGAGCGCATCGGCCAGTTGGCCCGGCTGGCAAGCCGGTTCCGCGACCGGGTCAAGCAATGTATTATACCGGAACGGCGACGCCGTTTCTGGGAGCAAGTCCTGACCGGCGCGCCGGGCGAATTGATGCTCTCGGGACAGTACGAGGCAGCCGCCGACGCCATGGCACAGGCGATCGACGCCGCCGGCAAAGCGGAGGCACCGCTGGGCTACGTGGCGCTGGTGGGGGCCGGCCCCGGCGATCCCGATCTGCTGACCTTCCGGGCCCTGCGCCTGTTGCAGGAAGCGGACGTGGTCGTCTACGACCGCCTGGTCTCCCGCCCCATCCTCGATCTGATCCGCCGTGACGCCGAAAAAATCTATGCCGGCAAGGCGCGCGCCGACCACGCCCTGCCCCAGGAAAGCATCAACCAGCTGCTGGTACGGCTGGCCCGGGAGGGCCGGCGGGTGGTGCGCCTCAAAGGGGGAGACCCCTTCATCTTCGGGCGCGGCGGCGAGGAAATCGAAACCCTGGCGGAAAACGGCATTCCCTTTCTGGTGGTGCCTGGGATCACCGCCGCCTCCGGATGCGCCAGCTATGCCGGCATTCCCCTCACCCACCGCGATTACGCCCAATCCTGCCTGTTCGTCACCGGTCATCGCAAAGACGGCAGCGTCAATCTGGACTGGGACAAGATGGTGGTCCCGCGCCAGACCCTGGTGATCTACATGGGACTACTGGGGCTGGCGGAAATCTGCCGGGCACTGATCGAACACGGCATGGCGCCGGAGATGCCCGCCGCCCTGATCGAGTCGGGAACCACCCCCCGACAAAAGGTGATCACCGCCACCGTCGCCACCTTGGCCAAAGCGGCCCGGGACGCCCAGGCATCCCCGCCGACCCTGATCATCATCGGCGAAGTGGTCAAGCTCCGTCGTAAACTCGCCTGGTTTCAAGGAAATCCGTCATGCGAATCTGGTTGACCGCCATCCTCCCGATCCTGCTGTATGGCTGCGGCAACGGCCAACCGCCCGACAAAGACTGGCATCTGGCCGACGGCGTCAGCGCCGCGGCGGTGACCGCCAACCGGGCGCTGCTCGTCACCGCCGACCATGGGGCGGCGTGGTGGCGGCTGCGCCCGAAACGGCTGCTGCACACCTTCCGCCACGGTCCGGGCCGGTCACAGGAGCTGATCGCCGCGGACGTGACTCCGGACGGCCGCTGGGCCGTCACCGCCGACCGCGACGGCCTCGCCTGGTGGGACACTGGGGCCGGCAAAGCCCTGGCCTCCTGGGCCCTGGAAGGCATCCAGACCGTCATCCTCTCCCGTGACGGCCATTGGGCCCTGATCGGCCTGCGAGACAAGGCGGTCTATTTTTCCCTGGCACGGGGCAAAACCCGCTATGCCTTCCCCCACGACCGGGCGGTCAAAGCCGTGGCCCTCGACGCCCGGGGGCGTTTCGCCCTGACCGGGGGCGACGACGGCATGGCGAAGCTGTGGGACCTCGGCACCGGAAAACTGCGCCACCGCTGGTCACATCCGGGCAAAGTGGCCGCGGTCGCCCTGTCACCCCGGGGGACCTACGCCATGACCAGCGCCCTGTTCACCCCGATCCGCATCTGGAAGACCGGTAACGGCAAACTCAAGCGCAAACTCGGCCCCCAATACCTTACCGTCACCCGGGCCGTGTTCTCCCCCGGGGAAGGCATGTTGTTCACCGGCCATCCCTCCCAGGGCATCCGACTCTGGAGCGTCAAATCCGGGCGGCTGCTGCGTCGCTTCACACCGGCCCGCTCCCATTTCTGGCGTCCCACGGCCGCTCCGGTGCTGGCCCTGGCGCTGGTCAAAAAGGGGAAATATCTGCTCAGCGCCACCTCCGACGGATCGGTCCAGCAATGGTCCCTGCGCCGCAAAAAGCCATGAAAAAAGCCCGGTCTCCCGGGCTTTTTTCCAGCACTCAGGCGAAAACGAGGATCACTCGCACTTGCCCTTCAGCTTCTCCTTCAGGGTCTTGGGCTTCTTCACCTTGCCCTTCACCGTGCCGTCCGACAATCCCTTGAGGTAGGCGTACAGCGCGTCGAGGGCCTGTTCCTCGGTCATGCAGGCCTTTTCCACCAGACCGATCTTCATGATCTGGGGCGCCATCGGCGTCATGATGGTACCCGGACGGCCTTCCTTCACCACCTTGAGGAATTCCTCCTTGCTCAGCCGTTTGATGCTTTCGGTCAGATCCGGGAACGGACGCACGTCGTGGCAGGTACCGCAGCCGCGGCCGGCGGCGCGTTCATAGATCTTCATCCCCAGCCACAGCTTTTCCTCTTCGGTGAACTCGACCGCCGAGGCCATACCGGCAGACGCCGCCAAAGCCACACCGAGAACGAGATGACGCAATTTCATGGATGTTCCTCCTTATTCAATAATCGTCAACGGCAGGATAGCAACCGCTCTCTGAACCACCACTGAACCCCCAAGGTTGCCATCCTCCCAAACGAAAAAGCACAGAATTCCAAATTATATAAAGACATCCCTGGCGGCACCAGGATTTTTTATAACTCCCGGGTAGCCTTGAAACGCACCTTGGGCCAACGTTCCTCGGCCAGTTGGAGGTTGACACGGGTCGGGGCCAGATAGACCAGGAAGCCGCCGCCGTCCTCGGCCAGATATTCGAAGTTCTTGCGCCGGAAGTGCTCCAGTTCCTGCGGATCGTCGCACTCGATCCAGCGGGCGGTGGCGACCTCGACCGGCTCGTAGGCGCATTCCACGTTGTATTCGTGTTTGAGGCGGAAGGCGGTGACGTCGAACTGCAACACCCCCACCGCCCCGAGGATGAGATCGTTGTTCCTCAGGGGCCGGAACACCTGGGTCGCCCCCTCCTCGCTGAGCTGGACCAGGCCCTTGTGCAACGCCTTGGCCTTGAGGGGATCTTTGAGCACCACGCGGCGGAACAGCTCCGGAGCGAAGTAGGGGATGCCGCCGAACTTGAGCTTCTCCCCCTGGGAGAAGGTGTCGGCCACCTGGATGGTACCGTGGTTGTAAAGACCGATGATGTCGCCGGGATAGGCCTCCTCCACGTGGCGGCGGCTGGCGGCCTGGAAGGTCACGGCATTGGCGACGTTGACGGTCTTGCCGGAACGCACGTGGTAAAGCTTCATCCCCTTGCGATAGCGGCCGCTGCAGATGCGGAGAAAGGCGATGCGGTCGCGGTGCTGGGGATCCATGTTGGCCTGGATCTTGAACACGAAGCCGCTGAACTTGGGCTCGTCCGGCGCCACCACCCGTTCGAGCGCCGCCCGGGGCCGCGGCGGCGGGGCGTATCTGGCGAAAGCGTCGAGCAATTCCAGAACCCCGAAGTTGTTGATCGCCGAGCCGAAGAACACCGGTGTCTGCCTGCCTTCCAGATAGGCGCCGTGATCGAAAGCGTGGCTGGCGCCGCGCACCAGTTCGATCTGCTCGCGCAGCTCGTCGGCCTGCTCGCCGAGGCGCTCGTCGAGCAGCGGGTTGTCCAGCCCCTGGATGACTTCCCCCTTGACCACCCGATCGCGGTGCCGGGCGTCGAACAGATGCACGGCATCCTCCTCCAAATGATACACTCCCTGGAAACGCTGTCCCATGCCGATGGGCCAGGTGACCGGGGCGCAGGCGATGCCGAGGACCGCTTCGATCTCGTCGAGCAGCTCGATGGGGTCGCGGCCCTCGCGGTCGAGCTTGTTGATGAAGGTGATGATCGGGGTATCCCGCATCCGGCACACCGCCATCAGCTTGATGGTACGTTCCTCCACCCCCTTGGCGCTGTCGATCACCATCAGGGCCGAATCCACCGCGGTCAGGGTGCGGTAGGTATCCTCGGAGAAATCGGCGTGGCCCGGGGTGTCGAGCAGATTCATCAGGCAGCCGCCGTGCTCGAACTGCATCACCGAGGTGGTCACGGAAATGCCGCGCTCCTTTTCCAGCGCCATCCAGTCGGAGGTGGCGTGCCGGGCCGCTTTGCGTCCTTTGACCGCTCCGGCCAACTGGATGGCGCCGCCGAACAGGAGCAGCTTCTCGGTCAAGGTGGTCTTGCCGGCGTCGGGATGGGAGATGATGGCGAAGGTGCGCCGTCTGGTGATTTCCGCTTGGATAGAATTCATCGGTCGTAGTCGGCGAACAAAAGGCGTTCATTATAACGCTGCCTTCGACCGGGAAGGGCTTTCATTCCCGGTCCGGATTCATGGTAACCTTTATCCGTCACCATCCACTGCAAAGGCTGCGTCATGGCGGAGAAGCAACCTCCTCAGAGCGAGCATTTCACTCTGATCGACGAACGGACCGGGCAACGTTACCGCCAATCCCTGCTGAACGGCACCATGGGACCGCCCGCCATCGACATCCGCAACTTTTACCACACCGCCGGGGTGCTGACCTACGACCCGGGCTTCACTTCCACCGCCTCCTGCAAATCGGCCATCACCTTCATCGACGGGGAAAAAGGCGTCCTGCTCTACCGCGGCTACCCGATCCAGGAACTGGCCAGACAAAGCGATTACATGGAGGTCTGTTATCTGCTGCTCTACGGCGAACTGCCCTCGCCTGCGGAAAAGGACGAATTCGTCCGCGACATCAAGCATCACACCCTGCTCCACGATCAGTTGATGCACTTCTTCCGCGGCTTCACCCGCTCCGCCCACCCCATGGCGATCATGGTGGGCGTGGTGGGGGCGCTGTCGGCCTTCTATCACGAGGACACCGACATCTACGATCCCGAACAGCGCATGCTGGCCGCCTACCGGATCATCGCCAAGATGCCCACCATCGGCGCCTACGCCTACCGCTACACCATCGGCCGTCCCTTCGTCTATCCGCGCAACGACTTCAGCTACGCCGAGAACCTGCTCTACATGACCTTCTCGGTGCCGTCGGAAGACTACGAACCCGATCCGGTGCTGGTCAAGGCCCTGGACCGTATTCTGATCCTCCACGCCGACCACGAGCAGAACGCCTCCACTTCGACGGTACGGCTCGCCGGCTCCTCCGGAGCCAATCCCTTCGCCTGCATCGCCGCCGGGATCGCCTCCCTGTGGGGACCGGCCCACGGCGGCGCCAACGAGGCGGTCCTGAAAATGCTGATGGAAATCGGCGACAAGCGCCGGATTCCCCAATACATCGCCCGAGCCAAGGACAAGGACGACCCTTTCCGCCTCATGGGCTTCGGCCACCGGGTCTACAAAAGCTACGACCCCCGTGCCGAGATCATGCGCCAGACCTGCTACGAAGTGCTGGAAGCGTTGGGGCTCCGGGACGACCCCCTGCTGGAACTGGCCATGGAGCTGGAGCGCATCGCCCTCCAGGACGAGTACTTCGTGGAACGCAAACTCTATCCCAACGTCGATTTCTACACCGGCATCGTCCTCCGCGCCATGGGGTTCCCGACCCGGATGTTCACGGTTCTGTTCGCCATCGGCCGCACCGTCGGCTGGGTCGCCCATTGGAAGGAAATGATCTCCGATCCGGAAACCAAGATCGGCCGGCCGCGCCAGTTGTACGTCGGGGCGGAAAAGCGGGAATACGTACCGCTGGAAAAACGCCCATCACCCGGAAAACGGACCTGGAGCCGCTTCTGGGGCGGCGGCGGAGAGAAATAAGACCGTGACGAGGCTCTGCTGGCCCCTGCTGGGGGCGCTGTTCCTGGGAGCCTGCACCGGACCGCAGCAGCGTCCCGCGGCCCCGGACCCCTTCCACCAGGCGGAAAGCCTGTTCCAGGCTGGACAATACCGTCCGGCAGCGGAGCGTTTCCAACGGATCGCCGCCACCCTGCCTCCGCCACGGCGACACGCCGTCCTTCTGCGCGCCGCCGAGAGCTGGTACCGGAGCGGCGATGGAAACCAGGCCCGTACTCTGCTGCAGCGCATCGACCCCCGTTTCCTTTCGGGCCGGGAACGCATCGCCTTCGCCTTCCTGGGCGCCCGACTGGCGCTGGACGACGAAGATCCCCACCGGGCGCTCCGCCATCTGGAGGCGATCGATCCCGAACGCCTGCCCTCACCGCTGCGGCGTCAATACCACTTACTGCGCGCCCGCAGTTTCGCCCTGGCCGGCGATCTTCCATCCCTGGTCCGGGAACGGGTGCGACTGGGGCGCTGGCTGACCGCACCGGCGGAAGTGGAGGAAAACAACCGGGTCATCCTGGAAACCTTGCTGCTGCTTCCCCCGGAAAAATTGCACCACCTGCAAAACGCGGCGGATCAGGAGCTGCAGGGATGGGTCCGTCTGGCCCGCATTCTGCGCCGTCACCCCGTCCAATCCCTGGCACTCGACGACGCCCTCACTCGCTGGCGCCAGATGTTTCCCTACCATCCGGCCGACCGCCACCGGTTTCTGGAACGCTATCTGGCCCAGCTTCACCCCCCCTATCGATCGCCGAAACAGGTGGCCGCGTTCCTGCCCGCCACCGGCCCCTACCGCCGGGCCGGCCAAGCCGTGGCCGCCGGGATCGAGGCGGTGCGCCGCCTGCCGATGGCCCGGCAAGCGCAGTTGCGATACTACGACAGCCAGGTCGACGATCTTCGGACGCTGTACCGGCAGGCCCGCGCCGACGGCGCCGAACTGGTGATCGGTCCTCTGCAGAAAGCCAACGTGGAACGCCTGGCGCAACTGGAACGCTTGAATCCGCCGGTTCTGGCCCTCAACACCCTCGATCGGGCGTCTCGACCGAATCTGTACCAACTGGCACTGCCGCCGGAGGAAGCGGTCGACCAGGTGGCAGCCAGCGCCTGGTCCCACGATCACCGCCGTGCCCTGGTGTTCGTGCCCCGGAACGCTCTGGGAGAGCGCGTCGAACGTCACTTCGCCGCCTATTGGGAAACCACACTGGGGGGCCGCGTCCTGGAAACCGAAACCTACGATCCCAACGGGACCGATTTCACCCGGCCGTTGCAGCGCCTGCTTAACATCGACGAAAGCCGGCGCCGTTTCCAACGATTGCGCCAGGTCGTCTGGGAAGCGAAGTTCCAACCGCGGATGCGCCGTGACGCCGATTTTCTCTTTCTCGAGGCCGCTCCGCGCCAGGGCCGGCTGATCCGCCCCCAGTTACTGTTTCTCGGGGCGGAGCATTTGCCCGTCTACGCCACCCGGGACATCTACGCCGGCCATCCGGACCCGGCAACGGACCGGGACCTGGAAGGCGTGCGTTTCTGCGACATTCCCTGGCTGCTCGGCGGTGACGTGGGCGATCTTCCCACCGTCGGCGCCTTCGAGGCGGAAAACGGCATCCATCTGGGGCCGTGGCTCCGTCTGGCCGCCCTGGGTATGGACGCCTGGCGGATACCCTTCACCCTGCTGACCGACGGCCGTCCCCTTCAGGGGGCCACCGGTCTGCTCACCCTGGGGCCCGGGGGGAAAGTCCGCCAACGGCTCAGTTGTGCCCAGTTCCGTGACGGAGTACCGGAAGTCTATGGTCTGGCACCGCAAGTCGAAGACGACATCGGGCAAAGCGAGTGAAGTCGGCAGGGCTGCCGAAGACTACGCCCTCGCCTATCTGCAGGGCCGGGGACTCCAGCTGCTGGCCCGCAACTGGCGCTGGCGCGGCGGTGAAATCGATCTGATCCTGAAAGAAGGCGACACCCTGGTGTTCGCCGAGGTACGCTGCCGGGCCGACGCCCGCTTCGGCGGTGCCGCGGTTTCGGTGGACCGGCGCAAACAGCGGCGCCTGCTTCAGGGGGCGGCCTTGTATCTGGCCCGCCACCCGGGCGACGTTGCCGTCCGCTTCGACGTGGTGGCCATGACGCCCGGGGCGGGCGGCTTCCGGGTGGAATGGATCCGGGGGGCCTTCGACGCCGACGGTTAAGCGCTTCGTTCCAGGGCACGTTCCAGCGCCCGTCTCACCATCAGCAGACCCACCGCCAGGGGATAGATCAGATAGTGGCGCGTCATCAGCAGGGCGGCCACCACCACGGCGGCCCACAGCTTCTCGCTGAACCACCACTGCCGCGCCAGGGACGCCAGAAGATGATATTCTTCCGTGCTCCAGCGTTCGCTGTGGCCGATGACGAAATAGCCGGTGCATACGTCGACGAAGACGAAAAACACCGGATAGGCCTTGAACAGGGGTGCTTCCAGGGAAAACAGCCGCGACCAGTAGGCCAGCCAGATCCACAGCGTCCCCCACAACAACAGATCATAGACCCGCTGCGGCGACAGACGGCGCCGCCAGCCGAGGAAACAGGCCGCCAGGAGCGCGATCACCCCGACGCCACCTGTCCAAGGGGACGCCAGCCAGGAGGCGACCGACGGCAGCCACCAGAACACGATCACCAGACCGGCACTGGTGACGGAAAAAAGGGGGAAGATCAAACCGAGGTTGTGCCGGTTCACAAAGTCGCTCACTCCGCCAACTCGACACGCATCGACAGATCCACCGCCCGCAGGTGTTTGGTCAAGGCACCCACGGAAATCCGGTCCACGCCAGTTTCCGCCACTTGCCGGATATTATCAAGACCGATGTCGCCGGACGCCTCCAGCAGGGCCCTGCCGGCCGTGATACGCACCGCCTGGCGCAGCATGGTCAGAGAGAAATTGTCCAGCAGCACGATGTCGGCGCCGGCCTCCAGGGCCTCCCGCAATTCCGCCAGCGATTCCACCTCCACCTCGACGGGAAGTCCGGTGTCCAGTGCCCGCGCCCGGGCCACCGCCTGGGCGATGGAACCGGCGGCGGCGATGTGATTCTCCTTGATCAGGATGCCGTCGTGGAGACCGAAGCGGTGATTCCGGCAACCGCCGATCCGGACCGCGTATTTCTGCAGCCGGCGCAGCCCCGGAATGGTCTTGCGGGTATCCAGCACCACCGCCCCGGTACCCGCCACCGCTTTGGCATACCGGCGGGCGATCGTGGCCGTTCCGGACAGGGTCTGCAGCAGGTTGAGCGCGGTACGCTCTCCGGTCAGCAGCGCCCGCGCCGGCCCCTCCAAGCGGCACAGTTCGGAACCCGCCGCCACTTCCCGCCCTTCCTCCGCCTGCCAGCGGCAGCGACAGCGGGGGTCCAACTGGGAAAAGACCGCCGCGAACCAGTCCCGTCCGCAGAGGACCATGTCCTCCCGGGTGACCACCCTGCCCCTGGCCCAGGCCGTTTCCGGAACGATCCGGGCGGTCACGTCGCCGCTGCCGACATCCTCGGCGAGAAAGCGACGAACCGCCTCCAGGTCCACCGTCATGGCAAAGGCTCCAGGTAATCGGCCTTCAGCTGGACGTCACGGCAGCCGCGAAATTCGTTGACGTCGAGCTGATAGGCCAGGCGCAACCGGGAACAGTCGAGCCAGGCCGCCGGTTCGTCCAGATTGAAGGCGATGGCGTCCAGGACCGGGCCTTCCGGCGGCTGCAGCGTCAGTTTCAGGTGGCGCTCGCCGACGATGCGGGCCCGGCGGACGGTGAAATCCCCGTGAAAACGCGGCTCCGGGAAACCCTGCCCCCAGGGACCGGCCCGGCGCAGGCGCTCGGCCAGATCGAGGTTGAGCTCCGCCGGCGTCAGCTCGCCGTCGGTGACCAGAGTGCCGTCGTCCCCGACCCCGGCGGCCGCCACCCGGGCCTCGAAGGCGGCGGCGAAACGGTCCAGATGGGCCGGCTTCAGACTCAGCCCTGCCGCCATGGCATGGCCACCAAAGCGTTCGATCAGCCCCGGCTCCGCCGCGTCGACGGCGGCGAGCAGATCGCGGACGTGAAGGCCGGGGATGGAACGCGCCGAACCCTTGAGCAGGCCGTCCTCCCCCGGAGCGAAGGCGATCACCGGCTTGCCGGTGCGCTCCTTGAGGCGGGAGGCGAGAATGCCGACCACGCCTTCGTGCCATCCCGGATCGTAGAGGCAGAGCGCTGCGCTTTCCGCCATCCAGTCACGGCCGTCGAGAATCTTCAGGGCCTCGGCCTGCATTTGGGCCTCGATGTCGCGGCGCTGACGGTTGAGGGCGTCCAGGCGTCGTGCCAGGGCACGGGCTTCGACGGGATCGTCGCTGAGCAGGCAACGGATGCCGACGGTCATGTCGTCGAGGCGGCCGGCGGCGTTGAGGCGGGGACCGAGAGCGAAGGCCAGATCGGCGGCCACCAGATCGGCCGGATCGCGCCCGGAAACGTCCACCAGGGCCCGAACGCCCGGCCGCGCCCGTCCCTGGCGTATCCGCGCCAGCCCCTGCTGCACCAGAATGCGGTTGACCGTATCCAAGGGTACCACATCGGCCACCGTACCCAGGGCCACCAGATCGAGCCAGTCCGCCAGCCTGACCGCCTGAGCCGCTCCGGCCTCACGCAGACGCGCCCGCAGGGCGGCGAGGACGTAGAACATCACCCCTACCCCAGCCAGGGCCTTGCTCGGGAAGGTATCGCCGGGGAGATTGGGATCGACGATGGCGTCGGCCGCCGGCAGGGTGTCGCCGGGCAGGTGGTGATCGGTGATCAGCACCGTCAGGCCGGCCGCCTTGGCCGCCGCCACCCCCTGGACGCTGGCGATGCCGTTGTCCACCGTCAGCAGCACCTCGGGACGCCGTTCGAGGGCTTCGCGCACCAGGCCCGGGGTCAGGCCGTAACCGAGGCGGAAGCGGTCGGGGACGATGAAATCCACCGCCCGCGCCCCCAGGGCCCGCAACCCGGAGACCGCCAGGGCGCAGGCGGTGGCGCCGTCGGCGTCGTAGTCGGCCACCACCAGAATGCGGCGGCCGGCGGCGACGGCCTCGGCCAGATGGGCGCTCATGGCGTCGATGCCGCGCAGGCCGCCCGGCGGCGGCAGACGGCCGAGGGCGTAGTCGAGCTCCTCGGCGCGGCGCACCCCGCGGCCCAGATAGACCCGCTTGAGCACGGGATGGAGATGCGCCGGCAGATCGTGGTCGTCCGCAGGAACCGGGCGGGTGACGAGTCTTCGGCGCCGCACCGCTCAGAGCCGCTCGAGGATGGCGCGCTTCACCGCCTCGAGCCGCGCGGG
>JALSSF010000129.1 GCA_026984375.1 Methylothermaceae bacterium
CTCGAATGCGACTCTGCGGGCGACGTCACCTGCACCTGCCCGGGCTTCTACTATCGCGGCCAGTGCTCGCACGCCCGCGCCCTGAAGGCCCGCCTCGCCAAGGGCCAGCCCCCGCCGAAGGGCTACGAAGAGTACAAGGGGGATTAGCCAAATCGGGGACAGTCACCGCTTTCCCCAAACGCGGGCGCTGCGCCGGCCCACTGGACAAAACGGGGACAGCGGGCTGTGAAAAAATTGTTAAAACAAAACAGATAAGAAATGTTCTAGAGCGGTTAGAATGGAGAGGTGAAGGGCAGCGAGGATTGTTCTCCTGAGAATCGGCCTCCGGCGCGGTTTGCGCCGATCAACCGAAAACAGATGATCATGTGCACGCTCGACGTCGAGACGCTGGTGGGCGAGGAGCACCCGGCGCGGCTGTTCTGGGGTTTTCTGGAGCGGGTGGATCTGAGCGAATTCGCCGCCGGGGTGCGGTCGCGGGAAGGCACGGCGGGGCGTCCGGGGACGGATCCGCGGCTGCTGATCGCCATCTGGCTGTATGCCTATTCGCGAGGGATCGGTTCGGCGCGGGAGGTGTCGCGGCAGATGGAATGGGAGCCGGGTTTCCGCTGGCTGGCGGCGATGGAAGTGATCAATCACCACACGCTGTCGGACTTCCGGGTAGCGCATCAGGCGGCGCTGGAGAGGCTGTTTGGGGAGGTGTTGGGGCTGTTCGAGCACGAGGGCTGGATCCGGCTGGAGCGGGTGATGCAGGACGGCACGAAGATCCGGGCGCAATGCGGGGCGAGCAGTTTCCGCGGGCGGGAGAGTCTGGAGCGGCACCTGGAGCGGGCCCGTGAGCATGTGCGGCGGGTCAGCGCCAGCAGCGAGGAAGAGCCGCGGCGGCAGCGGGCGCGGGAGCGGGGGGCGCGGGAGCGGGAGGAGCGGATCGAGCAGGCGCTGGAGCAATGGCGGCGGCTGAAAGAAACCAAGCAGCAGGACAAGAAGAGCTATCAGCCGAAGGTGAGCCTGACGGAGCCGGAAGCGCGGATCATGAAGACGAGCGAGGGCGGTCTGGTGCCGTGTTACAACGTGCAGGTGAGCACCGATGCCGGCCACGGGTTGATCGTCGACACGGCGGTCACCACCGAGGTGAACGATCACCATCAACTGGTGGGGGCGATGGAGCGGGTGGAGGAGAGGTTCAGGCGGCGGCCCGGACAGGTGGTGGCGGACGGCGACTACACGACGAACCGCAGCGTGGTGGCGATGGCACAGCGGGGGATCGATTTCTACGGCTCCTGGAGCCGAGCGGCCGGCCGTGGAGGATGGAGGAGCCACCAGGCTCCGGAGTTTCGGAAGGAGGCGTTTCGCTACCACGCCGACGGCGACCGCTACGAGTGTCCGGCGGGGAAGTTTCTGGACTTCTCCGGGCGGCAGGTGCAGGCCAACGGGACGGTGCAACGCTTCTACCGCTCGCCGACCGAGCAGTGCCGGGGCTGTGAGCACTACGCCGAGTGTGTGAGGGGGAAGACTCGGCGGGGGCGGGTGGTGACGCACCAGGAGGTGATCGTGGAGGTGGAGCAGTTTCGGCGGAAGATGGAGACGGCGGAGGCGCAGCGGATCTACCGGCAGCGTAGCGAAGTGGCCGAATTTCCGTTTGCCTGGTTCAAGTCATTCTTCCGACTGCGGCGTTTCCACGTGCGGGGGCGGGCGAAAGCGGGGATGGAAGCGTTGTGGGTCTCGCTGACCTTCAATCTGCTGCGCTACTTCCAACTGCAGCGTCAGAGGATGACGCCCGCAGCGGCGTAGCCACCGCCGAGGGGGAGTGTCAAGGACTCCCCGAAATCTTGTGTCTTCGCCCTCGGTTTCGTTGAGGCGCTCGGGGGGAGCGCCAAGCCTTTGGTGGCGCCCGTCGCCTTGCTCATGGGACCGCACAGAGCAGCCAGACCGCCCTCACAGCCCCGCCCCCTGAGCGATTCTTTCACAGCCCCCAGCCACCAATTGGCCCCCGCCGCAACGTAACTTATGGAATCTGATACCTCAATTGGCTGGCTGTCCCCGAATTTTCGCTCGTCCGACGGGACCTCGAACATCAACAACAACCCGAACGCCATCGACTGGTATCCGGCGAACCCGGTGATCGCGACGGTCCTGGAGGCGTGGGCCAACTTCCGGGTCCAGTTCCAGTCGCCGGGGACGACGACGATCGATGCGACGATGCCGAACGAGTGCGCCTGGGAATACGACGACTCGGCCGGCGACTGCAACTGCGCCTTCTACCTCCAGGTCTCCACCCAGGTCCCGGCGCAGGTGAGGGGGATCCGGGTGGACGTGACCGCCGCCAGCATTCCGCAGGACCGGATCACGGTGGTTCTGGAACCGGCCGGGGTCTCCGGGACGCTGGCGGTGGAGGTCCGGGGAGCGACGGCGCATACGGTTTTCACCGGGACCCGGTCCGGGGGCACCCATCAGATCAGTTTTGACATTCCGAATCTGCCGAATGGACAGGAATTCACCACCGTCAAAGCCACCTGGCATGTCGGTTCAGCCTCGGCTGACGATACGTATCCGTACCACTTCAAGGTGTTGGG
>JALSSF010000130.1 GCA_026984375.1 Methylothermaceae bacterium
CCTGCTCGGGGACCGGTGCAAGATGAACTACGTTCTCACCGGTTCCTGGGGCAAGAAGGCCGCCGCCGAGGCGAAGAAGTACGGCGAGGTGCACATCGCCGCCAGCAGCGAGGATGATGGTTTTACCACCATTCCCGATCCTTCCGGGTGGACGGTGGACCCGGAGGCGGCCTATCTTCACTACACCAGCAACGAGACCATCGGCGGGGTCGAGTTTCCCTTCGTGCCCGAAGTGGGCGTGCCCGTGGTGTGCGACATGTCCTCCGACATCCTGTCGCGGCCGGTGGAGGTGAACCGTTTCGGGGTCATCTACGCCGGGGCCCAGAAGAACATGGGGCCGGCGGGGATCACCGTGGTGATCGTGCGCAAGGACCTGCTCCGGGAGCCCTTGCCCGGCACCCCTCAGGTGTTCGATTACGCCAGGCAGGCCGAGGCCGGTTCCATGCTCAACACGCCGCCCACCTACAACTGGTATCTGCTGGGGCTGGTGCTGGAATGGCTCCGGGATCAGGGCGGCGTCGCCGGCATCGAAAAGCGCAACGTCGAGAAGGCCGAGCTGCTCTACGGCGCCATCGACGCCTCCGATTTCTACCGCAATCCGGTCGACCCCCGCTACCGCTCGCGCATGAACGTGCCCTTCACCCTGGCCGACCCGTCCCTGGACGGGCTGTTTCTGCAACAGGCCGAGGCCGAGGGGCTGGTCAATCTCAAGGGCCACCGTTCCGTCGGCGGCATGCGGGCGAGCCTCTACAACGCCATGCCCCTGGAGGGGGTGAAGGCACTGGTGGATTTCATGCAGGAGTTCGAACGACGTCATGGCTGAATTCAAGATCCGCACCTACAACAACATCGCCATCGCCGGTCTGGAGCGTTTTCCCCGCGACCGCTACGAAGTGGCTTCGGAGATCCAGCATCCCGACGCCATCATCCTGCGCTCCCACAACCTTCACGACGAGCCGCTGCCGGAGACGGTCAAGGCCGTCGGCCGCGCCGGGGCCGGGGTCAATAACATCCCGGTGGCCGAATGCAGCCGGCGCGGCATCGTGGTGTTCAACACCCCGGGCGCCAACGCCAACGCGGTCAAGGAACTGGTGCTGGCGGGCATGCTGCTGGCGGCGCGCAACATCTGCCAGGGCTGGGACTACGTGCGCCGGCTCGAGGGTGACGACCATGAGATCCATAAGCAGGTGGAAGCCGGCAAGAAGCGCTTCGCCGGTTTCGAGCTCGCCGGCAAGATGCTCGGCGTCGTCGGCCTGGGGGCCATCGGGGTGCGGGTGGCCAACAAGGCTTTGGCCTTGGGGATGAACGTCAGCGGCTACGATCCCTACGTCACCGTGGAGCGGGCCTGGCAACTGTCGTCGTCGGTGATCCAGGCCTCCAGCCTCGACGAACTGCTGGGGATCTGTGACTTCGTCACCCTGCACATGCCCCTGACCGATCAGACCCGCGGCTGCATCGACGCCGGCCGACTGGCGTCGATGAAGGACGGCGCAGTGCTGCTCAACTTCTCCCGCGGCGAGCTGGTGGACGAGGCTGCGGTGCTCGAGGCCCTCGACACCGGCAAGCTCCACGCCTACGTCACCGATTTCCCCTCCAACGCCCTCAAGCGCCATCCCCGGGCCATCTGTCTGCCCCATCTGGGGGCCTCGACCCGCGAGGCGGAAGAAAACTGCGCCGTGATGGTGGCCGACCAGATCCGCGATTTCCTCGAAAACGGCAACATCCGCCATTCGGTCAACTTCCCCGAAGTGGTGATGTCACGGGCGCCCGACACCTGCCGCATCGCCATTCCCCACGCCAACGTGCCGGCCATGGTGAGCCAGATTTCCGCCTGCCTGGGTGAGAAGGGCATCAACATCGTTGAACTGCTCAACAAGTCGCGCGGGGAGGTGGCCTACACCCTGATCGACGCCGAGGGCGAGGTGGCCGAGGAAGTCGTCGATCATATCCGCGCCATCGACGGTGTGCTGGCGGCCCGCCTGATTCCCTGAGGGGGCGGATTCATGGCCGGGGAAGACAAGCTGGAGCCGCTGCGGGAGCGTATCGACGCCATCGACGGGGAAATCCTGCGTCTGGTCTGTGAGCGGGCCCGCATCGCCCAGGAGGTCGGCCGGGTCAAGCAGGCGGCCGGGGAGAACGACAACTTCTACCGCCCGGAGCGGGAAGCGCAGATCCTGCGCCGGGTGCGCGATGCCAACCCCGGCCCCCTGGACGACGAGACCGTGGTGCGGATCTTCCGCGAGATCATGTCCGCCTGCCTGGCCTTGGAAAAACCGCTGCGGGTTGCCTTCCTTGGGCCGGAAGGCACCTTCACCCAGCAAGCGGCCCTGAAGCACTTCGGTCAGGCGGTCCAGACCCAGCCCTTTCCCGCCATCGACGAGGTCTTCCGCGCCGTGGCTTCCGGCGCCTGCCATTTCGGGGTGGTGCCGGTGGAAAATTCCACCGAGGGGGTGGTGACCCACACCCTCGACAGTTTCCTCCAGTCGTCGCTGCTGATTTCCGGCGAGGTGGTGCTGCGTATCCACCACAACCTGCTCAGCCGTTGCCGCGCCCTCGACGAGGTGCAGGAGGTGCTGGCCCACAGCCAGGCCCTGGCCCAGTGCCGGGAGTGGCTCGACCGTTTCCTGCCCGGCGTCAAGCGCACCCCGGTGAGCAGCAACGCCGAGGCGGCCCGGCTAGCGGCGATCGTTCCCGGCAGTGCCGCCATCGCCGGCGAGGTGGCGGCCCGGCTGTACCGGCTCGAGGTGCTCGAACGCAACATCGAGGACGATCCCGACAACACCACCCGTTTCCTGGTGGTCGGCCGCCAGGCGGTGGGGCCTACCGGCGACGACAAGACCTCGCTGCTGGTGTCCACCGGCAACCGCCCCGGCGCTCTGTACCGGGTCCTGAAGCCCTTCGCCGATCACGGCATCAGCATGACCAAGATCGAATCGCGTCCGAGTCGGCGTGGGATGTGGGATTACGTCTTCTTCATCGACATCGAGGGCCACCGGGACGATCCGGCGGTGACCCGGGCCTTGGAGGATCTGGAGGCGAAAGCACAGATGGTGAAATGGTTGGGTTCCTATCCCAAAGCGGTGGTTTGAATTGGTGGCGATCAAAGTCCGAGATCTGATTCGATGGCTGGAAGCGGATGGTTGGGTCCAGGTCAGAACGAAAGGCAGTCACCGGCAGTTTCGGCATCCCGTCAAGCCGGGTACGGTGACCGTGTCCGGCAAGCTCGGGTGCGATGTGCCGCCGGGAACGTTGAACAGCGTATTGCGTCAAGCGGGGTTGAAGCCATGAAATACACGGTGGTGATCGAGAAAACGGATTCCGGTTACGGGGCGTTCGTACCGGACCTGCCGGGCTGTGTCGCGGTGGCGGAGAGTCGAGTGGAGGTGGAAAGGCTCATCAAGGAGGCGATCGGGTTTCATCTCGAAGGGCTGAAAGCGGAAGGTGAGACCGTTCCTCCGCCGTGCTGTGAAGTGGTGCAAGTGGACGTGGAGGCGGCATGATCGATTTTTCCATGCTCGCGGTGCAACCGGTGTTGGGTCTGACCCCTTACCAGCCTGGCAAGCCCATCGAGGCGTTGGCTCGGGAACTGGGTCTGGACCCGGCCAAGATCGTCAAACTGGCTTCCAACGAAAACCCCCTGGGCCCGTCGCCCAGGGCATTGGCGGCGATGGATGCGGCGCTGGGAGAGACCGCCCGCTATCCCGACGGCAGCGGCTTCGCCCTCAAGGGCGAACTGGCGCGGCGGCTGGGAACGGCGCCGGAGCGGATCACCCTGGGCAACGGTTCCAACGACGTGCTCGACCTCGTCGCCCGGGTGTTTCTGGGGCCGGGACGCAGCGCGGTATTCTCCGAGCACGCCTTCGCCGTCTATCCCATCGCCACCCAGGCGGTGGGGGCCGAGGCGCGGGTCGCCCCGGCCCACGACGGTCGCCGCGGACCCCGCTACGGCCACGACCTGGGGGCGATGCTCGACCGGGTCGCCGACGATACCACAGTGGTGTTCGTCGCCAACCCCAACAATCCCACCGGCACCTACGTCACCGCCAAGGAACTGGAGGATTTTCTCGTCGCCCTGCCGGAGCGGGTGATCGCGGTGGTGGACGAGGCCTACTTCGAATACGTCGAGCGCGACGACTATCCCGACGCCGTGGCCTGGCTCGACCGTTTCCCCAACCTGATCGTCACCCGCACCTTCTCCAAAGCCTACGGCCTGGCGGGGCTGCGGGTCGGTTACGCCGTCTCCCACCCTCAGGTGGCCGAACTGCTCAACCGGGTGCGCCAGCCCTTCAACGTCAACCATCTCGCCCTGGCTGCGGCGGTGGCGGCGCTGGACGACGGCGAACATCTGGAAAGGACCCGGCGGCTGAACCGGGAGGGTCTGCGGCAACTGGAATCCGCCTTCCAGCGCCTGGGACTGGACTACATTCCCTCCATCGGCAACTTCGTCACCGTGGACGTGGGCCGCGAAGCCGGGCCGGTGTTCGACGCCCTGCTGCGCCAGGGGGTGATCGTGCGCCCTGTGGCCAACTACGGCCTTCCCAATCATCTTCGGGTTTCGGTGGGCACGAAAGCGGAGAACGACGCTTTCATCGCCGCCTTGGAGCGGGTGTTAGGGGGACTGTGAACATCAGGCGCCTTTGCCACAGGTAATCGGCGGATGCCTGAAGATAGTGTCATGAATGATACTGCTCGTTTAGATGTCCCTCGCGGGGTTGTTCGAATTCAGGCCCTTGGTTACCGCAGTTTGCGCTATGTGGATCAACGGCTCTTGCCGTTCGAAATCCTGGTGGGACCTAACGCTAGTGGCAAGTCATCCTTCCTCGATGTGGTGGGTTTCCTAGGTGATTTGTTGCAGACCGACCTGGACACCGCGGTTCGCGGTGACCTCCGGTTGGATATTCCCCATCGGGCGCCGGATCCAAGGCAGTTGACTTGGATGCGTCGAGGTGATCGTTTCGAGCTGGCTGTAGAACTGGCGATTCCGCCCGGGCTTCAGCAGAAAAAAGACATCGAGTATCAGCGTATTCGTTACGAAATCGCCGTTGGCACGGGTGACTCCCCGGGTATAGAGACCGAGAACGTCTGGCTTGTCTCTTCCTCCGGCGATGGAGTACGAAGTGCCCGCCAGATCGAGCTTTTTCCTGCCCCTCCTACTCCTCCGCCTCATATCGTCCGCCGCCCCGGCAAGCGTAAACCGACCGGCTGGAAAAAGGTGATCTCCCGAGGAGAGGCTGGCAAAGCTTATTTCATCGCCGAGACCACCGGCTGGAACGCGCCATTCGCACTTTCCTCCCAAAAGGCGGCACTGGCGATTCTGCCCGAGGATCGGGACCGTTTCCCGGTTGCCTTGTGGTTGCGGGACGTGCTTCGGGAGGGCGTACGCCGCCTCATGCTCTCCAGTGAGGCCATGCGTCGACCGGCTCCGCCCACTCGAAAAGCCGGTTATCTTCCCGACGGTTCGAATCTTCCGTACGTGGTGGATCGGCTCGAGCGTTCGGAACCTGAACGTTTTGCCCGCTGGGTCGAGCACCTGCGGGAGGCCTTGCCGGGTGTCGAGAACATCACCACAGACGAGCGTCCCGAAGATCGTCACCGCTATCTCGTGATCCGATACCGGAACGGGTTGGAAGCTCCCTCGTGGTTGGTCTCCGACGGTACTCTGCGTATGCTTGCCTTGACTTTGCTCGCTTATACCCCGGACGCGAGCGATGGAATCTATTTGGTTGAAGAACCGGAGAACGGTATCCATCCGCGGGCTGTGGAAACGGTGTTCCAATCCTTGTCATCGACATACGAAGCCCAGGTATTGCTTGCCACCCACTCTCCGGTGATCTTGGGCATGGCGGATCTTGATACCATTCTCTGTTTCGCCACCGACGAGGAGGGGGCCACCGATGTGGTGGCCGGCAATGAGCATCCCCGCTTACGCAGTTGGCGGGGTGCGTTGGATCTGGCAAGCCTGTTCGCCGGAGGGGTGTTGGGGTGAGCGCTTTGGTGTGTCTGGTGGCGGATAAAAACATGGAAGCGGTGTTTTCCGCTCTCCTTGATAAACGTCGCCGTCCGGCGTTGGGTATTGGAGATTTTCAGGTCGAGATCCAGGTTCACCCGCAGCGCGATCCCGGCTGTTATCATACGGGGCCTGAATGGCTTCAGGGGATATTGGACGAACGTGATGCCCGGGGGTTGTTGGTGTTCGATCAAGCTTGGGATGGCAATCCCCATTCGTCGGCGCTCGAGACCGAAGGGGTCGTTCGCCAACGTTTCGATTCCCTGGGAATCGGTGGGCGGGCTGAGGTGGTTGTGATCGAGCCAGAATTGGAGGTTTGGGTTTGGAGCGCTTCGCCCCATGTGGATGAAGTGTTCGGTTGGGGCGGCGTCGATCCTCCCCTCAGGCAATGGTTACGACAACAAGGTCTGTGGCCGCCTGGCTATCCCAAACCGCCGGATCCGAAAGCCGCGGTCGAGAGTGTATTGCGACGGCGAAGGATCCCCCGATCATCGTCACTGTATCGCCGTCTTGCCGCGCGCGTGAGTCTCCAGGGTTGTCGGGATCCAGCCTTCAACCGGCTGCGTCGCTTGTTGATCGGTTGGTTTGCGAGTCAGGGAATCGATGCCGGCTGAACGGATGGAGATCCACCGCCTCTGCATCGTCGGCATCGGCCTGATCGGCGGTTCCGTGGCCCTGGCGGCTCGCGCCCGCGGGCTGTGCCGTGAGGTCGTCGCCGCCGACCGTGATCCCGAGGCCTTGGCCCGGGCCGAGGCACTGGGGGTCGTCGACCGCGGTTATCTGGAAATCGCCGAGGCGGCCGAAGGCGCAGACGCGGTCGTGATCGCCGTCCCGGTGGGGAAGATGGCGGCGGTGTTCGCGGCCCTGAAGCCGGTGTGGTCGCCCGCGGCGTTCTACACCGACGTGGGCAGCACCAAGGCCAGCGTGGTGCAGGCGGCGGAGCGGGTGCTGGGGCAGGTGCCGGCCAATTTCGTGCCCGCCCATCCCATCGCCGGGCGGGAGCTGAGCGGGGTGGAAGCGGCGCTGCCCGATCTGTTCGCCGGCAAGCGGGTGATCCTGACCCCGCTGCCTCAGACCGACGTCCGGGTGCTGGAACGGGTGCGCGCCTTCTGGCGGGGATTGGGAGCCGAGGTCCACGACATGAGCGTGACCCATCACGATCACGTGCTCGCCGCCACCAGCCATCTGCCCCACGTGATCGCCTACTGCCTGACCCATCTGCTCGGCCGCCGCGACGAGAAGGACGAGATCTTCCAGTACGCCGCCGGCGGTTTCAAGGATTTTTCCCGCATCGCCGGCAGCGACCCGGTGATGTGGGCCGACATCTGCCTGGCCAACCGCGACGAGATCCTTTCTCTGCTGCGCCGCTTCGAAGCAGAACTGTCTGCCTTCGACAAGCTTCTCGCCGACGGGGACCGCCAGGCCATTCACGATTATTTCGCCGCGGCCCGGGCGGCCCGGCAACGTTTCCTGGACCGATACAGCGGAGAGACATGAGCCAACGCATCGACTTCATCGTCAGCCCCGGCGGGCGCCTACAGGGACAGGCGCGGGTGCCGGGGGACAAGTCCATTTCCCACCGTGCCATCATGCTCGGCGCCATCGCCGAGGGTAGCACCCGGATCCAGGGGTTCCTCGAGGCCGAGGATGCCCTGGCGACCCTGGCGGCGTTCCGACGCATGGGGGTGCGGATCGATGGCCCCGACCGGGGCCGCGTGACCGTTCACGGCGTCGGCATGGATGGTCTGCAGGCGCCGGACGGACCCCTCTATCTGGGCAATTCCGGCACCTCCATGCGCCTTTTGTGCGGCCTGCTCGCCGGCCAGCCTTTCGACAGCGTCCTCACCGGCGACGAATCCCTGTCACGCCGGCCCATGCGTCGGGTCACCGAGCCGCTCGAACGGATGGGGGCGAAAATCGACACCACCCCCGACGGCACCGCCCCGCTCCACATTCACGGCGGCCGCCGGCTGCACGGCATCCACTACGACATGCCGGTGGCCAGCGCCCAGGTCAAGTCGGCCCTGCTGCTGGCCGGCCTGTATGCCGAGGGGGAGACCTGCGTCGCCGAACCGGCGCCGACCCGCGACCACACCGAGCGCATGCTGCAGGGTCTGGGGTACGAGGTGCGCCGTGCCGGCAACCACATCTGCCTGCGCGGCGGCGGCCGTCTGACCGCCGCCGATCTGGACGTGCCCGCCGACATCTCCTCGGCGGCCTTCTTCCTGGTGGGGGCCAGTATCGCCCCCGGTTCGGAGCTGGTGCTGGAGCACGTGGGCATCAATCCCACCCGCACCGGGGTCATCGACATCCTGCGCCTGATGGGGGCCAAGATCGAGGTGTACAACCCCCGCATGGTGGGCGGCGAGCCGGTGGCCGATCTGCGGGTGGTGTCCCGGCCCCTCAAGGGCGTCCATATCCCGGAGAAGCTGGTGCCGCTGGCTATCGACGAGTTTCCGGTGTTGTTCGTCGCCGCCGCCTGTGCCGAGGGGGAAACGGTGCTGACCGGCGCGGCGGAACTCAGGGTCAAGGAGAGCGACCGCATCCAGTCGATGGCCGACGGGCTTCGAATTCTCGGCATCGACGCCCGTCCCACCCCCGACGGCATGATTGTCCGGGGCGGCAGGATCGGCAGCGGACGGGTACTCTCCCACGGCGATCACCGCATTGCCATGGCCTTCTCCATCGCCGCCCTTCGTGCCGAAGGGCCGATCGAGATCGAGGACTGCGCCAACGTCAACACTTCGTTTCCGGGATTCGCCGACCTGGCCGCTCGTCTGGGACTGGGCATCGAGGTGATCTCCCATGACTGAGGCGCCGGTGTTGACCATCGACGGGCCCAGCGGCGCGGGGAAGGGGACCGTCAGCCGTATCGTCGCCCGCCGCCTGGGTTGGCGTTTTCTCGACAGCGGGGCCATCTACCGCGCTTTGGCGTGGGCGGCCCGTCGGCGTGGCGTCGATCTGAACGACCCGGACGCCGTGGCCCGGGTCGCCGGGGAGATGGAACTGGAATTTATCTGCGACGACGACGTCAAAGTCTTGGTGGACGGCGAGGACGTCACCGATCGTCTCCATACCGAGGAATGCGGCCGGATCGCATCGAAGATCGCCGCCTATCCCCAGGTCCGCCGCGCCCTGCTCGACAAGCAACGCGCTTTCCGCCGCCCGCCGGGGCTGGTGGCCGACGGCCGCGACATGGGCACGGTGGTGTTTCCCGACGCGCCCTACAAGGTGTTTCTCACCGCCAGCGCCGAGGAACGGGCCCGGCGCCGGTATTTGCAGTTGAAAGCCCAGGGATTGGATGTTAACCTTGATCAAATAATCAAGGACTTGGAGGAGCGGGACCGGCGCGACCGGGAGCGCGAGGAGTCGCCGTTGGTGCCGGCCAAGGACGCCGTCGTCATTGATTCCTCGGACCTGTCGATCGACGAGGTGGTCGACAGGGTGCTGGCGTTGTTGCCGGCGACGGTAAAAAATCCATCGGGTGCCACTGTTTCGTCGGGAAGCGGTGGTGAAGATCAACCTTAGACGAAACTGATCGTTGTTTTGAATTGTCCCGGCTCGGCCGGGCGTGGAAGTTATCAACATGAGCGAAAGCTTTGCGGAATTATTCGAAGAGAGTCTAGCCAAAACCGAAATGCGTCCGGGGACCCTGGTCAAGGCCAAGGTGGTGGACATCACCCCGGATGCGGTCATCGTCGATGCCGGCCTCAAATCCGAAGGCATCATCCCTAAGTGGCAGTTCCAGAACGAGAACGGCGAGCTGGAAGTCCAGGTCGGCGACGAGGTGGAAGTGGCCCTCGACCTGGTCGAGGACGGTCTGGGCGCCACCTTGCTGTCGCGCGAGAAGGCCAAGCGCATGCGGGCCTGGGAGAAGCTGGAGGAAGCCTACGAGAAGGGCGAGATTGTCAAGGGGCGCATCACCGGCAAGGTGCGCGGCGGTTTCACCGTCGAGATCGGCCCGCTCAGGGCGTTCCTGCCGGGTTCGCTGGTGGACGTGCGTCCGGTGCGCGACACCAGCCATCTGGAAGGCCACGAGCTGGAGTTCAAGGTCATCAAGCTCGATCCCAAGCGCAACAACATCGTTCTGTCGCGCCGTGCCGTGGTGGAGCAGGAATACAGCGCCGAGCGCGAGGAGCTGCTCAAGAAACTCAAGGAAGGCGGGGTGGTCAAGGGGATCGTCAAGAACATCACCGACTACGGGGCCTTCATCGACCTTGGCGGCATCGACGGCCTGCTGCACATCACCGACATGGCTTGGAAGCGGGTGCGGCATCCCTCGGAAGTGGTGCAGCTGGGCCAGGAGATCGAGGTCAAGGTGCTGCGTTTCGACGAGGAGAAGCAGCGCGTCTCCCTGGGCCTCAAACAGCTGAGCGAGGATCCCTGGAAGGACATCGCCCGCCGCTATCCGCCAGGAACCCGCCTGATCGGTCGGGTCACCAACCTGACCGACTACGGTTGTTTCGTGGAACTGGAGGACGGCGTCGAAGGTCTGGTGCACGTCTCCGAGATGGACTGGACCAACAAGAACGTCAATCCGGCCAAAGTGGTCCAGGTGGGTGACGAGGTCGAGGTCATGGTGCTCGACATCGACGAGGAGCGCCGCCGCATCTCCCTCGGCATGAAGCAGTGCAAGCCCAATCCGTGGGAGGAGTTCGCCGCCACCCACAAGAAAGGGGAGAAGATCAAGGGGGGCATCAAGTCGATCACCGACTTCGGCATCTTCGTCGGTCTCGAAGGCGGCATCGACGGTCTGGTGCACCTGTCCGACATTTCCTGGAACGAACCGGGCGAGGAGGCCATCCGCAAGTACCGCAAGGGGCAGGAGATCGAGGCGGTCATCCTGGCCATCGATCCGGAGCGGGAGCGCATTTCCCTCGGCATCAAGCAGCTGGAACAGGATCCGTTCCAGAACTACCTGGCCGAGCACGAACGCGGCAGCGTCGTCAAGGGCGTGGTTCGGGAAGTCGACGCCAAGGGCGCCGTGGTCGAACTGGCCGAAGGGGTGCTGGGTTACCTGCGGGCCTCCGAGATCAAGCGTGACAAGGTGGAGGACGCCCGTACCCTGCTCAAGGAAGGGGATGAGATCGAGGCCAAGTTCATCGGGGTGGACAAGAAGAACAAGATGATTCTGCTGTCCATCAAGGCCAAGGAGGAAGAGGAGGAACGGGCGGCCATCAAGGATTACACCCAGCAGCCCGTGGGTGCCCCCACCTTGGGTGATCTGTTCAAGGAACAGATGGAAGACAAGGGTTAGTGACCGGTGAAACCGGTCGGCGAGGGGGCGGCAGCGCCCCCTCTTTGCTTTGTGGGGCAAGAGTCGTGAACAAATCCGCTTTGATCGAAAACATCGTGGAACGCCTCTCCAAGGAAAAAGGCATCGAGCTCAATGCCAAGGACGTCGAGTTGGCGGTCAAGAAGATCATCGACTATCTCGGCGAGGCGCTGTCCCAGGGGCAGCGCATCGAGATCCGGGGATTCGGCAGTTTTACCCTGCGCTACCGGCCGCCGCGGATGGGGCGTAATCCCCGTACCGGTGAGCCGGTGCCGTT
>JALSSF010000131.1 GCA_026984375.1 Methylothermaceae bacterium
AAACGGAGGAAAAAGCCCGCCTGCCTTACCTGGTCTGGTCTGCGGGACAACGCGAGTTCACCCCTTTGCTGTTGGGTTTCTACTGGTTGTTGCCGCCTTCCAAGACGCCTCGCCGCCAGGCTTTGCAATGGGCCATCATTGAAGAGCCGGAAATGGGCCTGCATCCGAATGCCATTTCCGCCACCCTGGCCGTGGTGCTGGAGCTGTTGGCACGGGATTACCGGGTTTGCATTTCCACCCATTCTCCCCACGTCCTGGACGTGGTCTGGGCGTTGCGCTTCCTGCAATCCCACGGCGGCAAGACTCAGGACGTGCAAGATATGCTGGGGCTCAAAGGCCGGGGTGCAGGGACAATCGCCAAGGCAGCGCTGAAAAAGCATTACCGGACATACTTTTTCCCGCAACGTAAGCCGGTGGTTGATATTTCCAGTTTGGATCCCGGTGCGACCGAGCCGGAAATCTCCGGCTGGGGAGGCCTGACCGGCTTCTCGGGCCATGTCGGGGAAATCGTCGCCCGCGTTGCCCGGCGCTGGGAGGCGCGTGCCGCATGAGTCGGTTCTGCAAAGCGGTGGCAAACGCCGAAGGGCTGGATCAGGGTCATTGCCGTCCCGGACTCCGGGCCTTGGGCGCTAATTCCCCCAAGATCAGGCCTGAAGACCCCCGCAAGCTTACGGGCAGTATCGACTTGGATGCAGCCCTCAAAGAGACGTACCCGGAAGGCCCCCGTTGGGATTACGGCATCGGTTACGACCTGGGCGGCTGGGAAGCGGCCTACTGGATTGAAGTGCATCCCGCCGATACTTCCAAGGTGAGGGAGGTCATCCATAAACTCGAATGGCTCAAAGGCTTCTTGAAACGAAACAACGTCCTTTGGAACCTGACCAGGAACGCGGACAATCCCTACCGCTGGGTCGCCTCTGGCAGGGTCAACATCCCAAAGACCAGCAAGGAATTTCGCCTGCTCAGTCAGAATGGCCTATCCCCACCTCAGTCGAGCACCGCAATTCCATGACTGACCGTCCCCGCTCCCCGAGCATCGATTCCTCCACCCAACCCTGGCGGCAGGCCCGGCACCGCCGTGAGACCGCCCTGAGCTTCGAAACCGTGCGGGTGGAAGGCGGCCTCTTGGGGGCCGAATTCCTCGCCACCGTCGCCAATCTGCAGGCCCCCGGTCAGAGCGAGGCCGATTACGGCATTCCCAAAGGCTTGCGCCTGCGCGACGAAATTGGCCGCTACTGGCGCATCGCCCGTGCCCTGTGGGAGCAGGACCCGGACTGGCCCCGGTCGCTCTTGACCGAAGTGCTGGGATTTGCCGACCTGACGCCGCTTTCCACACCCGTAGAGATCGACCAGCGTCATTTTCCTTTGACCCATCTGGCCCAGGATGGCCAGGTCCCCTGCGTTCTGCTGGCCGAATCCCTCGATCTGGACCGCGGCGATCCCCGCTTCGGCGATGGTGGACGGCGCCGCTCGCCCCACGCCCTGGTGCAGGAATACCTCAACGCCGACGACCGCAGCCTGTGGGGCATCGTTGCCAGCCGCGACCGCCTGCGCATCCTGCGCGACAACCCCAGCCTGACCCGCCCGGCCTATCTGGAGATCGATCTGGAAGCCCTTTTCGCCGGGGAACGCTACGCCGACTTCGCCCTGCTGTGGCTGCTGGCCCACGCCAGCCGCTTCCGTAGCTACGACGAAGGCGGCAGCTTTCTGGAACGCTGGCGCGAGACGGTGCGGGAAACCGGCCAGCGTGCCCTGCAAAACCTGCGCGCCGGAGTGGAGCAGGCCATCCAGGTTCTGGGGCAAGGCTTCCTCGTCCACCCCGAAAACCGTGCCTTGCGCCATGCCATCGAAACCGGCGAACTGAACGCCGGCGCCTACTACCAGGAACTGCTGCGCCTGATCTACCGCCTGCTGTTCCTGCTGGTGGCCGAAGACCGCGACCTGATCCATCCCCCGGACACCCCGCTTCCGGCACGGCAACTCTACCGCGATCATTACAGCGCTGCCCAACTGCGCGCCAAGGCCCTCAACCGGCGCTGGCACGACCGTCACGGCGATCTTTGGGAAGGACTCCAGGTCACCTTCCGCGCCCTGGCCCAGGGAGAACCACGCCTGGGATTGGCCGCCCTCGGCGGGCTGTTCGCCGCCGGCCAGTGTCCCCGCCTGGATCGCTGCGCCCTGGACAACCGCACCCTGCTCCAGGCGATGCGCCACCTGAGCTACTTTCAGGACGATGCCGGTCTGGTGCGGGTCAACTTCCGCGACATGGACACCGAGGAACTGGGCTCGGTCTATGAAAGCCTGCTGGATCTGCATCCGGCCTTCGGTGCCGACGGCAGCCTGCGCTTCGAACTGGCCATTGGCGGCGGCGCCCGCAAACGCACCGGCAGCTACTACACCCCCGACAGCCTGGTGCAGGCCCTGCTCGACAGCGCCCTGGAACCGCTCATCGACCAGGCGATGAAACGCGACGACCCGGCTGCCGCCCTGCT
>JALSSF010000132.1 GCA_026984375.1 Methylothermaceae bacterium
TTGACCAGTTTTTCAAGCGTCGTCATTTTGCTTTATTTTTCGCTAAAGTTTTACTCATGATAGGACAACGGAAACCGCCAGACAATTCCACCACCCGGAGACCATCGTCATGAACCTGATCCACGACCCTTGGATTCCCGTACGCCGTCGCGGTGGCGCGACCGACCGCATCCGCCCGGCGCAGATCGCCGAGAACGACGACCCGCCGGTGGCACCGGCCTCGCCCCGGGCCGACTTCGACGGCGCCCTGGCCCAGTTTCTCATCGGCCTGCTGCAGACCTGCCTCGCCCCCGGCGACGAGGGAGATTGGGAGGACCGGCTGGAACGACCACCGACGGTGGCGGAACTGGACGCCGCCTTCGGCCGCCATGCCCACGCCTTCGAGGTGGACGGCGACGGCCCGCGCTTCATGCAGGATTTCGAGCCGTTCGAAAAACCGGGCGCTTCAGAGCGGAGACCGGCGGAAAGCGGCATCGAAGCCTTGTTGATCGAGGCGCCCGGCGCGCAAACCCTGCGCAACAACGCCGACCACTTCATCAAGCGTGGACACGTGGAGGCTCTGTGTCCGGCCTGCGCCGTTACCGCCCTGTTCACCCTCCAGCTCAACGCCCCTTCGGGCGGTGCCGGTCACCGCACCTCCCTGCGCGGCGGCGGCCCCCTCACCACCCTGGTGGCCCTGGACCCGGAAGGCAGCGGCCTGCCCGACACGCTGTGGCATCAATTGTGGCTCAACGTGCTGCCGCAGACGGTGCGCCTCACCGGCAATCCCCGGCTCGACGGCCCGGAACACATCTTCCCCTGGCTCGCTCCCACTCGCACCAGCGAAAGGGGCGGCCGGGAAACCACCCCCGAGGACGCCCACCCTTACCAGATGTACTGGGCCATGCCACGGCGCATCCGCCTCGACTTCGACCACACCGACGAAGGACGCTGTGACCTGTGCGATCGGGAGGACAAATTCCTACGGCGCTGGTTCACCCTCAACTACGGCATCAACTATACCGGCGCCTGGCGCCATCCCCTCTCCCCCTACCAGGAGCGCCCCAACGCCGAACCCCTGCCACTCCACCCCCAGCCGGGCGGGATCACCTACCGCCACTGGCTCGGTCTGGTCTACGAAAGACAGAACGGCCGCCAGCGGGTGACCCCGGCCCTGGTAGTGCGTGAGTTCCAGCGCAAGCGGCTGGAAGGGGAGCAGTTCCGCCTCTGGGCCTTCGGCTACGACATGGACAACATGAAGCCGCGTTGCTGGTACGAGGCGATCATGCCCCTGTACCGGGTGCCCGAGTCCATCCGCGAGGCCTTCGCCGAACGGGTAAAACAGCTCATCGAGGCGGCCGAATACGTCGCCGGGCTGGTGAAAACCCAGGTCAAGAAGGCCTGGTTCAAACGACCCGGCGACGCCAAGGGCGACACCGACTTCCTCGCCGATGCCTTCTACCAGGCCACCGAAGCCGACTTCTACGCCTGCCTGCCGCGCCTGCTCGCCACTCTGCCCCGGTCGGCGGACGAACCGGTGCGCAACGGCTGGTTCCAGACCCTCCGCAAAGCGGCCCTGGACCTGTTCGACGAATACGCCGCCGGCGGGGACATCGCCTTCGCCGACCCGGCCCGGGTGGCGCGGGCGCGCAACGACCTCGTCAAACAGCTCCACGGCCGCAAACTGAAAACGATCCTCGATCTGCCCAACCACAAGGAGAAAGCCGCATGAAACCCCGAACCTTCGCCCCCACCGAACCGGCCGGCCAGATCCTGCGGGACTGGTGGCTGGGCCTGAAGGAGGACCGCGGCGGACGCGCCGAGCTGCGCCGCGCTCGCAGTCCCGACGACGCCGCCCTGATCCCGGCCGCCATCGCCCTCGCCACTCGCCTGCGCGGCACCGCCGTCGAAGGCCACGGCGGCTGGGCCGCCCGCATCCCGGCGATCGCCGGCCTGGCCGCCCACCTAGACCCGAACGCGGAAGCCGCCGTCCTCCACGACGACACGCCGCTGCCCGAGCGCATGGCGTGCGCCAAGGGCGACCGGCCCGTGGTGTCGGAACGGCGCTTCCGCCGCCTGCTGCGCCTGGAGCGCGATGAACTCTACCGCCCCATGATCCGCGTCCTCGCCCTGCTGGACGGCCGGGCCAACCTGTTCGAACTGGCCGACGCCCTGTTCTGGTGGGGACCGCGGCTCAAAAAGGATTGGGCCTATGCCTATTTTCCCAAACTGCCACAAACCGCCTGAAGGAGAATCCCATGGAACGTTTCGTACAACTGCACCTGCTCACCGCCTATCCCCCCGCCAACCTCAACCGCGACGACCTGGGCCGCCCCAAGACCGCCCTGTTCGGCGGCGCCGAACGGCTGCGGATCTCCTCCCAGAGCCTGAAACGGGCCTGGCGCACCTCGCCGGTGTTCCAGGAACGGCTCGCCGATAACCTGGGGGTACGCACCAAGCGCATGGGCGAGGAAATCTG
>JALSSF010000133.1 GCA_026984375.1 Methylothermaceae bacterium
CTTTTGTTGGCGGCCCGCAAACACGGCCTGCGGGCCAAAACCGTCGATCTGCGCAACTCCGGCGATACCGCCGGTCCCAAGGATCAAGTCGTCGGATACGGTGCCTATGTCTTCTACTGATTTGCCCCTGACACCCGAGGAGCGCCGCCGTCTGATCGAGCTGGCGCGGGAGGCGATTCGTCATGGCGTGCGCTACGGTTCACCGCCGCCGGTGGACCTGAGGTCGCTGCCGCCGGCGCTGCGCCAGCCCCGCGCCACTTTCGTCACCCTGGAAGAGGACGGCCGGTTGCGCGGCTGCATCGGCTCCCTGGAGCCCCGCCGCCCCCTGGCCGAAGACGTGGTCAACAACGCCTTCGCCGCCGCCTTCGGCGACCCCCGCTTTCCCCCCGTGCGCGAGGAGGAGGTGGACCGGCTGAAGATCCACATCGCCATTCTCAGCCCCCTGGAAGCGATCCGGGCCGGTTCCGAAGCCGAACTGCTGGAAAAAATCCGCCCCGGGGTGGATGGACTGGTGATCGAAGAGGGTGCGCTCCGCGGCACCTTTCTTCCGGCGGTCTGGCGCTCCATTCCGGACAAAAAGGAATTTCTGCGCCATTTGAAGGTGAAAGCGGGACTACCGCCGGACTACTGGTCGGACACGATCAAAATCTATCGCTACACCACCCAGGTGATCGAAGAATAGTTGCGCAAAACCCATCACACCGCTTTGGTGGTCATCCCCCCAAGGCGGATCTGGCCGCCGATCCAGGCGCTGCGGGAGCGCTACGACCGCCAGGTGCGGCGCTGGATGCCGCACATCAACGTCCTTTATCCCTTCGTGGCCCCCGGGGATTTTCCCCGGGCGATACCGCTGATCCGGGACGTGACCGCCGTCTTCCCGCCTTTCCGGCTGCAACTGGTACGCTTCGCCTGGTTCCGGCATTCCCCCGGCCATTACACCCTCTGGCTGGCACCGGAACCGGACGCCCCTCTCAGGGCGCTCCACCGGGCTCTGGTGCAGGTCTTCCCCCAGTGTGACGACCTGGACCGTTTTCCCCAGGGTTACACCCCCCATCTCAGCGTCGGCCAGTTCCGGGGAGATCCGAACGCCCTGCAGCGCTTCGTGAACCGGTTGCAGCGCCGCTGGCAACCGCTGCGGTTCGAGGTGGACAGCCTGACGCTGATCCGGCGTGGCGACCCTCCCGGGGACGTGTTCCAGGAAGTGTGCCGCTTCAGCCTGGGGCGGACAGCAGCGCCTTGAAACGGCGGGCGTCCCGGGCCATGGCCCCGTTGTTGAACATCACCATCACCGTCCCCTCACCCGGCAGCTTGCGCTTCAGGGCCGCCAGATCGACCTCGCTGTAACGGTAGTGGTAATGGTAAGCCGGCCGGCCGTGGAGACGGAAATAATGCCAATCCCGGCTCAGGGGCGAGGCCAGGAAGGGGTCGACGCCGTGGACCAGCCCCAGTTCGTCCAGGAGCGGCGCCAGAATCGTCACCGTCCAGTCGCCCCCGCGGGGCTCGAAGACGATCTTCCAGTCGCCGCGCGGCACGGCGGTGAAGAAGCGGCGCATCCGCTCGAGGTTTTCCGCAGTGGGCCGGAAGCTGGCCGGCGTCTGGCACACCACGGCCACCGCCCGCAGCAAGTCCGCCAGGTGAGCGGTGGCGTCCCAGGCCCGCCGGGTCAGGTCATTGAGGCGGAAACCGCCGCAAAGCGCTTTCTCGGCGTCATCCAGCGGCCTTTTCAGACGGCGATAGGTGGGACTGGACGGTGGATGGGTGATCAGCTGCCAGGCTTTGAGACTGAAGGCGAAATCTTCCGGGGCCTCCTTCCGCCAACGACGCACCGTTTCCGGTCCGGGGGGGTGATAGAAGGTCTGCTGCACCTCGACGGCGTCGAGATCCCGATACAGCCGCCGGCGCGCTTCCGGAAATCCGCAGGTACCGACCCGGATCCGTCCTGTCCCGTCAGGCACGGCCGTAAAGGTGGCTCCAGTGGCGCAGCCGGTCGCCATGTTGGGGATGGAGCTGGTCCCAGGCGAAACGCCAGCGCCAGTTGCCTTCCGTCGTCCCCGGCGTGTTCATGCGGTGTCCCCGGCCCAGACCCAGCACGTCCTGCATCGGCACGATGGCGACCGTCGCCACCGAAGCGAACGCCGTCCGCATCAGGGCCCACGGCATCGCCTCCTGGGGTTGCCCCAGATAGTCGTAGACGTGCCCCTGCTGTTCCGGGCTCAGGGATTCGAACCAGCTCAAAGTGGTGTCGTTGTCGTGGGTGCCGGTGTAGACCACGTTGTCGGCGGCATGATTGTGGGGCAGGTACGGATTGGCGGGACCGCCGTCGAAGGCGAACTGCAGCACCAGCATGCCGGGGATGGCGAACTTCTTCCGCAACGCCTCCACCTCCGGCGTGATGATGCCGAGATTTTCCGCCACCAGCGGCAGGGAACCGAAACGCTCGAAGATGGCTTCCATCAGGGCTTCTCCCGGCACCGGCACCCAGCGTCCCTCCGCCGCGGTTTCCGCCTCGGCCGGAATCTCCCAGTAGGCCTCGAAACCGCGGAAATGGTCGATGCGGATCCAGTCGAACAGTTCCAGCTGGGTGTGCATGCGTTCGATCCACCAGGAAAAACCGTCGCGCTGAATCGCCTCCCAGTCGTAATGGGGATTGCCCCAGCGCTGCCCGGTGGCGGAAAAATAATCCGGCGGCACACCGGCCACCACCTTGGGATGACCGGTGGCATCGAGAAGAAAATACCGGCGCTTCGACCAGACGTCGGCACTGTCGGCGGCGACGAAGATCGGCATGTCACCGAAAAGCAGCACGCCATGGTGATGGGCGTGGCGACGCAGTTCCTTCCATTGCCGGAAGAACACGAACTGCTCGAAGCGCACCTGCTCGATCTCCCGGGCCAGTTCCTTCCGGACCCGCCCGATGGCTTCCGGGTCCCGATCCCGCAACGGCGGCGGCCAGTCCCACCAGGCCAGCTTCCGGAAGCGCTGCTTCAAGGCCGAGAACAGGGCGAAATCCTCCAGCCAGTAATGGTGGAAACGGACGAAACGCCGATAATCGTCTCCCAGGCCGCGATCGTCCGCCTGGAACGCCTGGAACGCTTCGCCCAGCGCAGCCAGGCGTCCCGCCCGCGTGGCCTTGGCCTCACCGGGTCGCCCGGGAGGCAGCAGGTTGCGCTGCACCAGCCACTCCAGGCTGATCAGCACCGGATTGCCGGCGTGGGCAGACAGACACTGATACGGCGAGCCGTCCTCATGGGTCGGCCCCACGGGCAGGGTCTGCCAGACCGACAGACCGCATCCGGCGAGAAACTCCACGAAGCGAAAGGCGTGTTCCCCCAGATCACCGGTTTCGCCTTCCCCGGGCAGGGAGGTGATATGCAGAAGAATTCCCCCGCGGCGCCGCTCCAGGACGCTGTTTTCCACCATCAGCGGACGAAGTGGATCTTCTGCCCCAGCATGCCCGGTGTGACGGTGACGATGCCGCCGGGGCTGACGTCGAAGCGTTCCTTGTCCGCTTCCAGGTCGTAGCCGATCTCCATCCCCTCGGGGATCCGGCAGCCGCGGTCGATGATCGCCCGCCGCACCTTGGCGTGACGGCCGATGTTGACCTGGGGCAGGACCACCGAATGCTCCACCAACGCCCAGGAATTGACCCGCACGTTGGGGGACAGGATGGAATGGCGCACCGTGGCGCCGGAGATGATGCAACCACCGCAGACCATGGAATCGAACGCCTGGCCGACGCGGTCGTGCTCCCGGTCCTCGAACACGAACTTGGCCGGCGGCACTTGCTCCTGATAGGTCCAGATGGGCCAGTCCCGATCGTACAGATTCAGCTCCGGGTTGACGCCGATCAGCTCCATGTTGGCAGCCCAGTAGGCGTCGATGGTTCCCACGTCGCGCCAGTAACTCTGCACGCCGGTCTCCACGTCGAGGAAGGGATAGGCGAAGGCACGGTAACGCTTGATCACCCGGGGAATGATGTCTTTGCCGAAATCGTGGCTGGAATCGGGATCGTCGGCGTCCCGGATCAACTGTTCGTAGAGGAACTTGGCGTTGAAAATGTAGATCCCCATGGAAGCCAGCGCCATGTCGGCCCGACCCGGAATGCAGGGAGGATACTCCGGCTTCTCGACGAAATCGACGACCCGGCTGGACTCGTCCACCTGCATCACCCCGAAGGCGCTGGCGTCCTTGATCGGCACCTCGATGCAGGCGATGGTCAGATCGGCCTGGTTTTCCACGTGGTAGGCCAACATGGCGCCGTAGTCCATCTTGTAAACGTGATCCCCGGCCAGGATCAACACGTACTCCGGACCGTAGTTCCGCAGGATGTCGAGGTTCTGGTACACCGCATCGGCGGTGCCCTTGTACCAGGACTCGTGGAGGCGCTGCTGCGCCGGCAGCAGGTCGATGAATTCTCCCAGTTCGCCGCGCAGAAAGCCCCAGCCCTTCTGAATGTGGCGGATCAGCGAGTCCGCTTTGTACTGGGTCAGCACGGCGATGCGGCGAATCCCGGAGTTGAGGCAGTTGGAGAGGGTGAAGTCGATGATGCGGTATTTGCCGCCGAAATGGACGGCCGGCTTGGCACGCCACTCGGTCAACTTGCGCAATCGGGTCCCCCGCCCGCCGGCGAGGATCAGGGCGACGGTCTGGCGGGTGAGACGACTGACGAAGCGGTTTGCTGACATGGAAGATCTCCCTGGCCTGGCGGAATTTGATACTATTTACGGCAAAAAACGGTATCCATTATCAGAGAACTTTCAAAGTGAACTCAAGTTTTTCATCGGCTGCCGCTTCCGTCACGCCGGATCTGGAACGCCTCATCGAGGCGCGCCACCACGACCCCTTCTCGGTCCTGGGACGCCATCACGAGCACGGCGAAGACATCGTCCGGGTGTTTCTCCCGGGGGCGGCGGCGGCGCGGATCAAGGATGGACCGGAACTACAGCGCCTCGGGGACACCGACGTGTTCCAGGCCTCGGTTCAGGACTGGGACGTTCCCCTGCATTACTCGGTCGTCTGGACCGACAGCGAGGGTATCGAGCACTGCCATATCGATCCCTACACCTTCATGCCCCAGATCCCCGACTTCGACCTGTATCTGTTCGGCACCGGGAAACATTGGCACATCTACCGCATCCTCGGGGCCCGGTTGCATACCGTGGACGGCATCGAGGGCACCCTGTTCGCGGTGTGGGCCCCCAACGCCGAACGGGTCAGCGTGGTCGGCGACTTCAACCGGTGGGACGGCCGCCGTCATCCCATGCGCTGCCGTTACGACGCCGGCGTCTGGGAACTGTTCATCCCGGGACTGGGGGAAGGCACGCTGTACAAGTTCGAGATCCGCAACCGCAGAAGCGGCCACGTCTTTCTCAAGACCGACCCCTACGGGCGCTTCTTCGAACTGCGTCCCAAAACCGCCGCCATCGTGGTACGCGACGGCACCTACGAGTGGCGCGACCAGGAGTGGCTGCACCGGCGCCAGCAATGGGACTGGCAGCATACGCCCATGTCGGTGTACGAGGTGCACCTGGGCTCCTGGCGCCGGGCCGAGGACGGGGGGTTTCTCGACTACCGGGAACTGGCCAGACAGCTGGTTCCCTACGTCAAGGAACAGGGCTTCACCCATATCGAGCTGCTTCCCGTCACCGAACATCCCCTGGATGCCTCGTGGGGCTATCAGACCACCGGTTACTACGCCCCCACCAGCCGTTTCGGCAAACCGGACGATTTCCGCTGGTTCGTGGACCACTGCCATCAGAACGGCATCGGCGTGATCCTCGACTGGGTGCCGGCGCACTTCCCCAAGGACGCCTGGGCCCTGGCCTGGTTCGACGGCGAACCGCTCTACGAACACGCCGATCCCCGCCGGGGGGAGCACCGCGACTGGGGGACCCTGATCTACGACTACGGCCGCAACGAGGTGCGCAACTTCCTGCTCGGCAGCGCCATGTTCTGGCTGGAGGAATTCCACATCGACGGCCTTCGGGTGGACGCGGTCGCCTCCATGCTGTATCTGGATTATTCCCGGGAACCGGGCGACTGGATTCCCAACAAGTACGGCGGTAACGAAAACCTGGAGGCCATCGACTTCCTGCGGGAACTGAACAGCGTCACCCAGGAGCAGCATCCCGGCGCCATCGTCATCGCCGAGGAATCCACCGCCTGGCCCCAGGTCACTCGTCCCCCCTGGGTCGGCGGCCTGGGATTTTCCATGAAATGGAACATGGGCTGGATGCACGATACCCTGGCCTACTTCCGTCAGGACCCCATCTACCGCAAGTACCACCACGACCAGCTCACCTTCGGCCTGCTGTACGCCTTCACCGAAAATTTCGTCCTGCCCTTCTCCCACGACGAGGTGGTGCACGGCAAGGGTTCCATGATCGGCAAGATGCCCGGGGACGAATGGCAGCGCTTCGCCAACCTGCGCCTGCTCTACACCTACATGCTCACCTACCCCGGGAAGAAGCTGCTGTTCATGGGGAACGAATTCGCCCAGCCGGCCGAGTGGAACTTCGACATCGAACTGGAGTGGCATCTGCTCCAGTATCCCCTCCACAAGGGGGTGCAGACCCTGCTGGCCGACCTCAACCGACTCTACCGCCACCACCCGGAGCTGCACCGCTACGATTTCGATTCCCGGGGATTCGAGTGGATCGACTGCCACGACTCGGCCCAGTCCACCCTGAGTTATCTGCGCAAGAGCGACGAGGACTTCCTCCTGGTCGCCCTCAACTTCACTCCGGTGCCCCGGCACGATTACCGCCTCGGGGTTCCCGAACCCGGCGTCTATCAGGAGATCTTCAACTCCGATTCCCTCTACTACGGCGGCAGCAACGTGGGCAACGGCTGGATCGAGGCGGAGGCCATTCCCTGGATGGGGCGTCCCTATTCCATCAGCGTCACCCTGCCGCCGCTGGCGGGAATCGTGTTGTGTCGTCAAGCGGAAAAATAGTCCTGTGAAGATTCTCTTCGTCGCCAGCGAGCTCTACCCTCTCGTCAAGACCGGCGGGCTAGCCGACGTGGCCGGCAGTCTCCCCAAGGCGCTCCGGGAGCTGGACAAGGACGTCCGGGTGCTGCTGCCGGCTTACCAGGATGTCAAGGCTCAACTGCCCCGGGCCCGGACGGTGGCCGAACTGGAAGTGCTGGGCCAACCGGTTCGGCTCCTGGCGGACCACGTGCCCGGCACCGCCATCCCCCTCTGGCTGCTGGACGCCCCCCACTGGTTCGACCGTCCCGGCAATCCCTATCTGGCCCCCGACGGGAACCCCTGGCCCGACAACGACGAACGCTTCGCCGCCCTGTGCTGGGCCGGTCTGCAGATCGCCCTCGACCGGGCCGGCCTCGGCTGGCGTCCCGACGTCGTCCACGGCAACGACTGGCAGACCGGCCTGATTCCGGCGCTGCTGTCGCTGGAACCCCAGCGTCCCGCCACGGTTTTCACCATCCACAACCTGGCCTACCAGGGTATCTTCCCCGCAGCCAGCCTGGAGAAACTCCGGATTCCCAAGGCGCTCTGGCACCCGGAAGGTCTGGAATTTCATCATCAGATCTCCTTCATCAAGGGGGGAATCGTCTATGCCGACCGCATCAACACGGTCAGTCCCACCTACGCCCGGGAAATTCAGACCCCCCGGTTCGGCTGCGGTCTCGAGGGCGTCCTGAAAATGCGCAGCGAGCGGCTGAGCGGCATTCTCAACGGCATCGACATCGACAAATGGAATCCCGCCACCGACCCCTGGCTGCCCCAGCCTTACGACCGGGATTCCCTGGACGACAAGGGGGTCAACAAACGCGCCCTGCAGGAGCGCTTCGGACTACCCCAGGAACCCATCATCCCGCTGATCGCCTTCATCGGCCGTCTGGTGTCTCAAAAGGGTGTGGACCTGATCCTGAAAGCCCTACCCGGACTGCTGGAACTGCCGTTGCAGTTCGTTTTCCTGGGATCCGGCGACAGCGACTACGAACACGGCCTGCTGTACTGGTCCCGGCGTCATCCGGACAAGGTGGCGGTGCACATCGGCTACGACGAGACCCTATCCCACCAGATCGAGGCCGGGGCTGACCTGTTCCTGATGCCGTCGCGTTTTGAACCCTGCGGCCTGAACCAGATGTACAGTCAACGGTACGGCACGATTCCGGTCGTTCACCGCACTGGGGGGCTGGCCGACACGGTGGAGGACGCCCTCCCCGACCGTCTGCCCCGGGCGACCGGACTCGGTTTCGACCATACCGAAACCGGCGCGTTGCAGGAAGCGGTCAAACGGGGCTGGCTGTTGTACAGCCAGCCGGACCTCTGGCGCACCCTGCAACGCAACGGCATGGACAAGGATTTCTCCTGGCGCCGCAGCGCCAAGGAGTATTGTCGGCTCTACCTCAAGGCCATCGCCGACCGACGACACGCTTGAGTTTTCGGATTCATGACATCTGCCGCCTGGCTGGCACTCGCCACCGCCTGTGTTTGCATCGTCCTGCTCGCCTGGGGACGTTGGGCGGCGGAACTGATCCTCCTCGGCGGCACCGCTTTCTTGCTCCTGACCGGGGTGATCGATACCGCCCAGGCCCTGACCGGCTTCAGCCACCCCGGCACGATCACCGTCGCTCTGATGTATGTCCTGGTGGCCGGCATCCGGGAAACCGGGGGCGTCGAGGCCATCGTCCGTCACTTGCTCGGGCGGCCGGCCACGCTGAGCACCGCCACTTTGCGCGTGGTGACGCCGGTCTTCTTTCTCAGCGCCTTCCTCAACAACACACCAGTGGTCGCCACCTTCATTCCGGCGGTCGTGAGCTGGTCTCGGCGTCTCAGGCTGCCGGTTTCCAAGCTGCTCCTGCCACTGAGCTACGCCGCTATGCTGGGAGGCACCTGCACCCTGATCGGCACCAGCACCAATCTGGTGGTGAACGGCCTGCTGGCGGACCGGCATCCCCACCTGGCTCTGGGCCTGTTCGACCTGGCCTGGATCGGCCTGCCGCTGGGGATCGCCGGAATCGGCTACATGCTCATCGCCGGTCGCTGGCTGCTGCCTGAACAGGATCCGGCCAACCTGTTCGCCAATCCCAAGGAATACACCATCGAAATGGAAGTCGATCCGGAAGGGCCTCTGGTGGGGAAAAGCATCGAGGCGGCGGGGCTGCGCCACCTGGGCGACGTGTATCTGGTGGAAATCGAACGCGACGGCGAATTGCTGGCCGCGGTGGGACCGGAGGAAAAGCTCCACGGCGGCGACCGCCTCGTCTTCGTGGGAAGCACCGATGCCGCCCTCGACCTCCAACAGATTCGGGGACTGCACCCTTCCACCCACAGCGCCTTCAGTCTGATCAAACATCCGGACCGCTGCATCGTCGAGGTGGTGGTCTCCCCGGAATGCGCTCTGGTGGGACAGACGATCCGTGACAGCCGCTTCCGCACCCAGTACGGGGCGGCGGTACTGGCCGTGTGCCGGGGTGGCAGACGGGTGAAGGGCAATCTGGGGCAGATCCGGCTACAACCGGCCGACACCCTGTTGCTGGAGACCCGGCCCCGCTTCGTGGACCGGTACCGTCACAACCGCGATTTCCTGCTGGTCAGCGAGGTGGACGGTCCGGCACGCCCCCATCACGAAAAAGCCTGGTTGGCCTGGTCCATCCTGGCGGGCGTGGTGCTGCTGACTGCCGGCGGCATTCTCGAAATCCTGCCGGCGGTCCTGGCCGGCGCCGCCGCCATGCTGCTCACCGGCTGCTGCACCTTCCACAAGGCCAAACGCAACGTGGACGGCCCGGTCCTGCTCACCATCGCCGCCTCCTTCGCCCTGGGACAGGCATTGGAAAGTTCGGGCGCCGGCGAGATCCTGGCCCGGGGATTGCTTGCCGTCGCCGACCAGCCTGGCCTGCTGCTCGCCCTCACCTACGTGCTGGTGAGCGGACTGACCGCCTTCGTCACCAACAACGCGGCCGCCATTCTGGTCTTTCCGGTCCTGATGGCCGCCGTCGAGGGTTCCCATCTGAACCCGCTGCCTTTCGTCGTCACCCTGATGGTGGCCGCCTCCAGCAGTTTCGCCACCCCGATCGGTTATCAAACCAATCTGATGGTCTACGGGCCGGGAGGCTACCGCTTCCGGGATTACCTCCTGTTCGGCGGCGGCCTCACGGTCGTGGTCGGCCTCCTGACCGTCTGCCTGGTGCCGCGCATCTGGCCGCTCCACTGAGCTCAGTTCAATTCCTGGGCCCAGATCACCTCGTAGTGGGTGTCGTCGAGCCGCTTCAGCTTGCCGGTAAACAGGCGCCCGTCGATGTCGACCTGGGGAACGTAGAGCACCCCGTCGCGCAAATCCGCCCGCAGGGCCGAGAGTTGTGGGTCGGCCAGCTCCGAGGCGCTCGGCTGGGGCGACAGCAGGGTCGATTGCAACAGCTCGAACAGGAACCGGCCGTCCTGCTGATAGAAACGCAGCTGCTGGGAATAGAACAGACCGTTGCTGTCCACCAGGGGCAGCGTCATGACGTCACCCTCGAAATAGGCCCGCATGGAAGCCAGTTGAGCGTCACGGCTGGAGGCGGTGGACGGCGTCAAGCCGGTGGTGGTGATGATCAGGTCGTATTCATCGTCGCTGAAGGGAAAGATCGTCACCGTCTGTTTCACGATTTCCACCGGCTCGGTCTTGACGGTGCCATCAGCGTTCAGGACCTGCTTGCCGTTCGCGTCCACCACCGCCTGTTCGCCGCACTGGATGGTCTCCTCCTGAATCACGCTGCCGGTGTCCTTGTCCCGTTTCAGCACCGAGGAAACCACCACGAAGTATTTCCCGGGTTTTTTCAATCCCACCTGCACCCGGTTGGCGGTGCCGAATTTGGGATCGATCACCGCCAGCAGAGCCGGATCTAGGACGGATGTCACCTCCTTGGTCAGATAAAGGTGTTTGATCGGGACGTTCACCGGCTTGTCGTTGGCGCAGCCGGTCAGATTGACCACGGTGTCCAGCATCGACTGGGTCAGCCTGCTGCCGTCGAAGACGTAGACCACCCAGGCCCCACCGTCTTCCGCATTCACCTGCTGGGCGCAGCTGGAGCCGCGCGGGCACAATTCCACCGACAGGATTTCGTCACCGGGGCTGTCCAGCTCGTAGATGTCGAGGTCGTCTCCGTCGAACAGATTACCCACGATTTCCACTGCGGAGGCGATCGGGTTGGCCTGGGTCAAGGTACCATTGGGTTCGATTTCCACGTCGTTCTTGTTGGGGCTGGCGTTGCGCTCGGTCCGGATCAGGGAATCCCCCTGGACCTGAAACACGTATTCGAAGGGAACGATTTCGTCGTTCACGGGCGTCACCCGAAAATTGTAAACTCCCGGGTTTTCCGCCACGAAAAAGAAGCTCAGGTCGGTTGTCTGGGACT
>JALSSF010000134.1 GCA_026984375.1 Methylothermaceae bacterium
CCGGAGATCAAGAAGTTCCTCTCCGTCCTGGGCCGGGAGCTGCCGCCCATCACCCAGGCGCTGATCGACACCTCCGACTGGTTCGAAACCCACGGTCCCTACATCCTCATCGGCCTGGCGGTCTTCGTCGCCACCATCTACCTGCTGCGCCAGGTGACCCTGACGCGCTACTGGCTCGACTGGCTGATCCTGAAACTGCCGCTGTTCGGCAGCATCGCCCAACTGGCCGGCACCGTCGCCTTCACCCGCGGCCTGGGCACCCTGTTCAAGAGCGGGGTACGCATCGTCGAAGCCCTGGAAATCACCGAGGCGCTGCTGTCCAACACCTGGCTGGGGCGGCGAGTGGCCGAGGCCCGTCAGCAGGTGCTCCACGGCGAATCCCTCTCCAAGCCCCTGGGGGAGACCTTCGGCTTTCCGCCGCTGCTGCACAAAATGCTGGTGGTGGGGGAAAACGCCGGGACCCTGGAGGACATTCTGGAGGAGATGACCCAGTACTTCGAGGATCGCATGGCCCGCCTGATCCGGACCATGGCGGCCTTCATGGAGCCGGCGGTGACCCTGATCGTCGGCGGCATCGTCGGCTTCGTCTATGCCGCCTTCCTGGTGGCGATGTTTTCGGCGGGAGGCAAGGGATGAGATGGACGGCACTGTGGCTGGCGCTGGTTTCCGGTCTGGCGGCGGGGGAAAGCGATCTGCTCAAGGTAGGCAAGACCCCGGCGGAAAAACTGGACGAGAAGGTGGAAAAAGCCAAGGACAACGTCCAGCGGGCCCTGGAAAAGATCAAGCAAAAAAACAAGGTGCTCACCGACACCCTCTACAGCCTGGGGGGACCGCCCGCCCCCGCCGCGGCGCTGCCCGACCCGACGGCGCCGGACGAAACCTTCCAGCAAACCTTCCGCGCCCTGCTGCGGGGCCGGACCGCCGGCGGAAACGACGATAGCCTGCCGCCCCTGCCCGCGGTGGAACTGGGGGCGCTGGTCCTGAAACAAGGCGAGCCCCCGGCGGCCCTGCTCAAGATCGACGGCGAAGCCGTTCTGGTGAAGGACGGCGAGGAGATTTCCCTGATCCGCCAGGGCCAGACCATGCAACTGCGGGTCCAGACGATCGACGCCGCCGGCGTCCGCCTGCTGGTGCTACCCCATAACGAACTGCTGAGCCTGCATTGAGCATGCCACACAACGACAAGAACGAACGAAACCATCGACCACCGCATCTGATCTGGATGCTGCTCGCCGCCTGCCTGACGGCCGGCACCGCCACGGCCCAGGTACCGCTCCGCGACGGCGACCGCATCGCCCGGATCGAATTCCGCAACGTCACCGTGGGCGATGCGCTGCGCATCCTTTCCGACCGCTCGGGCCTGAACGTGGTCGCCTCCCAGAAGGCAGCCAAGATTCCAGTCACCATGTTCCTCAAGAACGTCCGTCCCCTGGACGTGCTCGAGGCCATGGCCAAGACCTACAACCTGTGGTACCGCAAGGATCCGCGATCGGGTATCGTCCGGGTCTACACCGTGGAGGAATTCCGCCTCGGTAAGGTTGACTATGCCCGCGAGCGCACCGAAGTCTTCACCCTTAAGAACCAGATGAACCTCATCGACGCCGCCACGGCGATCCAGGATCTCTACGGTCAGCGGGTGGTTCTGAATTTCGGCTCGGAAAACGATTTCCAGATCCTCTCCGACCTGGCCCTACGCTTTCAGCGCTTCAACATCATCGACAGCCAGAGCCGGCTGAGCACCACCATGGGACAACGGGGCACCGGCGGCTTCGGAGGTGGCTTCGGCGGCAGCTTCGGAGGTGGCTTCGGCGGCGGCTTTTTCGGCGTCGGCCGCGGCGGTCTGTTCGGCGGAATGAGAGGCCGCCAAGGGCAAGAAGCGACTGGCCGCACCGAAGTACGGCCCGAAGAGGTGGAACGCGAACTGGCGGGGACCGAAAAGCTCCTCGGCGGCGTGCGGGAGCGGGAGGCGGTCCTGGAGGCCACCCGCCGCACCGCCCCCATCTACGTCACCCTGATCCGCCGTCAGAACCGCCTCGTGGTCCGCACCCGCGACCAGGACGCGCTGGATCAGATCCACCAATTGATCGAGAAGATCGACACCGACACGGCGACGCTGCTGCTGGAGGTGAAGGTGTTGCAGGTGAACCTGGGGGACGATTACAACTCGGTGTTCGACTTCGCCCTCGACAAGGGCAAGGTCACCATCGGCAAGAATTCCCAGGGTCAGAACTTCACAACCCTGGCCCTGGAAAACCTCGACACCGCCACCCAGACAGCACTGCAGACCACCGCCATCGGCAATCCCGCCCTTTTGGCCGCCCTGATCGGCAAACAGTTCAAAGCGAGGCTGGAACTGCTGGAAAAGGAAGGTCGGGTCACCGCCTTGGCCACGCCGATGCTGCTGACCGCCAACCAGGAAGTCAGCCGGATCTTCATCGGCCG
>JALSSF010000135.1 GCA_026984375.1 Methylothermaceae bacterium
ACCACCGTCTGCCCCTGCATCTGGCTCAAACCGCCCAGCGAGGGGGAATGCAAGCTGCTGGTGGGCTGGCACATCCGCGCCGGCCGCTACGGCGACACCGACCTGGCCGACCGCAACGTGGCCCTGGCCTGCTACGCTGACGGTCCGATGCACCAGGGCGGCTGGCAGGTGGCACTGTATCTGGACCAGCGGGTCGATCCCGACCAGTGGCTGGCGTTGGAGCGCATCTTCGGCGGTCAGGTGGGCGGCCAGCCGGCACTGCTGATGCGCCTGGTGGACAAGGTGCTGGGCATCCATCTGGCGGATGTCCGCATTGACGGCGACGGTCGCCGGCGCCGCTTGACGGTGGAAGGGGTGGCGGAAACCGAGGTGGAGGCCATCGAGGGGATCCGCGGCGGCCCGCCCACCATCGACAACCCGCCCCTGTGTGTGGTGTCCAGCCATCCCTCGGTGGTGGCCCGCTCCCGTCACACCCGTTACGAGGACGGCCGTTTCAACTGGCGCTTCTCCGGCCGCAACGCCTTCTACTCCCCCTTCGTCTATCGGCCGTGAACGGGAGCTTCCCCCAGACCGCGGGGCTTTGGCTGGCGGCGATGGCGCTGATGATGGCACCCATGGCGCTGCCGACCCTGCACCTGCTCCGGCGCGCCTGCGGCCGTCACGATCCCGGCGTGGTCTGGGGGTTCGCCTGTGGCTACGCCGGTATCTGGTCCGGCTTCAGCCTCGGTCTGGCCGGGGTGCAGACCGGGTTGCGCACCGCTGGCTGGCCACCGCCGGCCACCGCGCTTCTGCTGCTGGCCGCCGGGTTGTACCAGTTCTCCCCCTGGAAGACGGCCTGCCTGCAACGCTGCCGCTCGCCGCTGGGCCAGCTGCTGAGTCTGCGGCGTCCGGACTGGCGCGGCGGCCTCGCCCTGGGCGGGGAATACGGACTGAGCTGCCTGGGATGCTGCTGGGCGGTGATGCTGACGATGCTCGGCGCCGGCATGATGGCACCGGCGGCCATGCTGGCCCTCGCCCTGCTGCTCGCCGGCGAACGCCTGCTGCCCGTCGATCCCCGCACCATCGCCCGCGCCAACGGCGCGCTTCTGTTAAGCTGGGCGTTGTGGTCGAGCCTCGAGAACCTGAGAGGAGGTGCGTTATGAGAATCTTATGGATACTGCTGACCCTGCTGCCGTGGTCCTCCGGGACGCTGGCCGCGGCCATGCCACAACGGGACGTGCTCTTGAGCCGCCCCGTGACCCTGCCGGACACCCATGTGGTCACCCGGGTGATCCGGGTCACCTTCCCGCCTGGATTCCGCACCCCGGAACACATTCACAAGGGCCCCGGCCCCCGTTACGTCCTGTCGGGCCGGATCCGCGTCATCGACCGGGAAGGCAGCAAGATCTACCGCCAGGGAGCGGTGTTCTGGGAAACCGGCGAGCCGATGGTGGCGGAGAACGCCGCCGACGGCGAAACCGTCCTGTTGATCTTCGAAATGGCGCCGGCGAAGACGATGGAACCCCTGAAGCGCCGTGGCAAGATCATCATCCGACCTCAACCATAAAAAAATAATAAAATGCAATTTCCTTTACTTTAGCAATCAAGGAGAACGCTCATGAGCAAGATCGTCGAAGAAGTCCTGAAAGCCAACGAACAATACGCCGCCACCTTCGACAAGGGCGACCTGCCGATGCCGCCGGCGCGGCGATTCGCCATCCTCACCTGCATGGACGCCCGCCTCGACCCGGCCAAGTACGCCGGCCTCTCCGAGGGCGACGCCCACGTGATCCGCAACGCCGGCGGGCGGGCCAGCGACGACGCCATCCGCTCCCTGGTGATTTCCTACAAGCTGCTGGGCACCCGGGAATGGTTCGTCATCCACCACACCGACTGCGGCATGGAGACCTTCACCGACCAGATCATGGAAAACCTGCTCGCCAGCAGCCTCAAGACCGCCCAGCTTACCGAGGAAGGCTGGAAGGACGTGGGCGAGGGTCCCGGCTCCCCCTGGGGCAAGTACATCCGCTGGCTCACCATCGAGGATCAGAAGCAGAGCGTGCTCGACGATGTGGTGCGGATCAAGTCCCACCCGCTGGTGCCGGCGGAAATCCCGGTCTACGGCTACATCTACGACTGCAAGACCGGCAAATTGATCGAGGTGCCCGAAGCCTCCGAGGCCGGCCGGGCGCGGTAAGCAGGTTCGTCGCCTTTATCTTCGGGAAAGGGAAAGCCGGCCTGTAGGCCGGCTTTCATCCATCCGGCGCCTCAAAGTTCGGGATGGCCGATCACCCCCAGCCAATCACAGGCGATCCATTCTGGGAGCGTCCGCCGGCTCCCCGAGTCCAAAGGAACATGAACGCCACGACCCATCGCACCGATCCGGTTCCAACCTTTGATCCTGATCTTGTCGAGCGAGCCGTCGGCCGCGGGATCGAACGCTATATCGAATCCCGC
>JALSSF010000136.1 GCA_026984375.1 Methylothermaceae bacterium
CATAGCCACCGATGGAAAGACCCTTGCCCACCTGATAGACCTTGGAGGCGGCTGGACCCAGACCGTACATGGATTTGTATTCCGGTTCCTCGGGAATCACCAGCAGAGTGCGCATCTTCTCCAGCTCCTGCGCCAGGATGCTGGTCTCCCGTTTCAACTCCTCGACTTCCCTAGGCGCCGCCTTGGCCTCGGTTTTTTCGACCTTCTCCTTTTCCGCCAGTTTGGCCTTGAGGGCTTCGATCTCCTTCTGCTGCTGCTGCACGATACGCCACAGCTCCTCCGGCGTAGGCATCGTCGATTCCGCCAGAGCGGGGGCAATGGACAAGGCAGCCACACTCAGGGTCGATACGGCTCGGACCAACGTTCGCATGAACCATCCTCCCTTGGTTGATTTGATCAATCATTAAGGAAGGATAGATGTTAATACAAATGATAACGGTTATCAAATACATTTACTCGTACATCGCCTTGACGACGCGCGTTTCAGTGCAACAGTGCCTGGAGCCGGCTTCGCGCCCCGAGAAGATGATCCTGCCAGTGCAGGCGATAACCCGTTTGCCAAAGGCTCAGCGCCGGCAGAGGAGTGGCGGATTCCACCTGATACAGTTGCAGGCCGCGGCGCAGTTCGAAATAGAGATCGGTGATGTCGTCGGCCAGACTGCCAGAATGATCCTCCGGATCATCGACCTTGTCCCCGGCCAAAGGGTAGCCGTCCAGATCCCCCAGAAACGCCTTCAACCGGCAGTACAGTTGGAAGCGGTGATCCAGATCCGGCAGCACGAAAAAACCGCTCTCCGTTTCCAGATTCAACCGGGCCATGCCGTCGTCGATGACCCGCAACAATCTTTCGATTTTTCTCAACCAGGGCAGGCACTGATAGCGTTCGAACCGTTCCACTGTCCGGCAAAACTCTCCGATCGCTTCGATCAACTTGCTATAATCGCTATCCATGTTTCGGCATCCGCCTTGAAGACCGATCTACTCCAAGTTTAGACGATCCCGTCAGGTTCTCCTTGAAACCCATCGTACTCGCCGTTTCCGGCCACGACCCGACCGGCGGTGCCGGCATCCAGGCCGACATCGAGGCCATCTTGAGTCAGGGTTGCCACCCCTGCACCCTGGTCACCTGCCTGACCAGCCAGGACACCCATGACGTGCGGAAACTTTATCCCCAGCCTCCCGAAACCCTGGCGGCGCAGTGGGAAGTGCTATGGAGCGACATGCCCGTCCAGGCCGTCAAAATCGGTCTGCTGGGATCGGCAGAAATCGCCACCCGCCTGGGGGCCCTGCTCCGCCAGACCCCCTGCGAAACCGTGATACTCGACCCGGTTCTGCGAGCCGGCGGCGGAACCGAGCTGGCGGACGAACGCCTGATCGAGGTCCTCTGCGAGGAACTGTTGCCGCTGGCCACCGTCGTCACCCCCAACCTTCAGGAGGCCAGGCGACTGAGCGGCAAGGAACTGCCCCATCAGTGCGCCAGCTGGCTGTTGGAGCGGGGCTGCCGGGCGGTTCTGATCACCGGTGGTGACGAACCGACGCCTCTGGTCTACAACACCCTGTACTGGAAACACCATCACAAAACCTTCACCTGGGAAAAACTCCCCGGCGGCGCCCATGGCTCCGGCTGCACCCTGGCGGCATCCCTGGCAGCCCTGCTGGCGCGGGGGCTCGAGCTTGAAGAGGCGGTCCGCAAAGCCCAGCAATACACCTGGAACGCGATCAAGTATGCCTTTCGCCCCGGACAGGGAAAGAAAATCCCCGACCGATTCTTCTGGAGCTGACCATGTCCCTACCCTTTCCCGAACGTGGTCTGTACGCCGTGACCGCCGACCTGGAAGACTTCGGGCATCTGAAACGGCAGACACGGGCCGTCCTGAGCGGTGGCGCCCGGGTCGTCCAGCTGCGTGACAAACACGGCCGCCTGTCTCCGGACCAAGTGCGGGAACTGGTGGCGCTGTGCCACGACTTCCGTATCCCCCTGATCGTCAACGACCGCGTCGATCTGGCCCGTCGCACCGGCGCCGACGGCGTCCATCTGGGCCGCGACGACGCCGACATCCACGAGGCCCGCAAGATCCTCGGCCCCGATGCCATCATCGGCATCTCCTGTTACCGGGACCTGACCCGTGCCAGTGCCGCCGAACGGGCGGGCGCCAGCTACGTGGCCTTCGGCGCCTTCTTCCCCTCGCCCAGCAAACCGGAAGCCCCCCCCGCCCCCCTGACGCTGCTGCGGCAGGCGCGCCGGACCCTGCGGTGCCCCGTCGTCGCCATCGGCGGCATCACCCTGGACCGGGCACCGGAAGTGATTGAGGCCGGCGCCGATCTGATCGCAGTGATCAGCGCCCTGTTCCATTCACCGGACCCCCGGAAGGCCGCTTCCGCTTTCGCCCGTCTGTTCCCCGATCCGGAGCCGAAACGGGAATGAGCCCGA
>JALSSF010000137.1 GCA_026984375.1 Methylothermaceae bacterium
GTGCTCAGTGACCTTGATAGTGAAGTCTTGATATACAACAGCGGGTTGGGCCATTGACGGAATTTGCGTCAGGAAACTGAATTGAGCCGATAGGAAACATAGACCCGGTGGGTGTGGGGTGTCAAGGATCGTGAATCCTTGTTGGCAAACAAGCGTGACACAAATCGTGACGATTCCGTCATGCCTTCTGTATCAAATCTCAGCCCTTCTGATGCGCACGCGGGGCATTTCTGTTTTAACCGATTGATTTATCTATGATTTGCTAGCAAATCACGGCCTTCTAAGCCGAGGGTTGCAGGTTCGATTCCTGCCGGGCGTGCCAATCATTGTACCCTTTCAGACGACCACCACCGGTGGTCCACCTCCGGGTCACGCTGGATTCCTCAGGGTGCCTCGATGTGGCCTTCGGCCACCACCACCGCCTCGCCGCCGATGCGCAGGTCGAGGCGGTCGCTGCCGCGGTTGTCCATTTCCAGATTGAGGAGGCTGCGGCGGGTGCCCTCAGCGCCCCGTTCCACGGTGAAGACGTAGGTGCCCTTGCGGATGTGTTCGTGGGAACACAGATAACCGCAGAAGGCCGGCATCGCCGCACCGACGGGCGGGTCTTCCTTCGGACCGATCTCGGGGCCGACGAGGCGGGCGTGGAAGTCCACCTCCGGCCGCCGGGTCCGGGCACTGAACAGGAGGATTTCCTGGGCCGCGGTGGCAGGGGCGGTCGATTCGGCCCAGGTCTTGAAATCGAAACGGGCCCGGCGCACCGCGTCGCCGTCTCGCAGCGGCACGATCAGGAAAGGGCGGCCGGCGGCGGCGATGCGGGGGGTGAAACGCTTGGTTTCGATGTCCGAAGATTTCAGACTCAAGATTCGCGCCAGCTCCTCGGTCGGCGGTGCGAAGCGGTCCACCACCGGCTCCACGGTCATGGCGAAGGTGACCAGCTTCAGTTCCCCCCGGTCGCGGATGAAGTGGAGCGGCAGCACGCCGCGGCGGGTGGCGATGGAAAGGGGGGGGGCGTCGGCGGCGTGGTCGTCGCGGACGTGATCGAGCACGTAACCGGCGGCGACGATAGCCTGGGCGGCGAAGTTCATTTCCCGGTGGGGATTGAAGATCCGTCCCCGCCAGGTGGCTTCCTCGTCGTCTGCTTGCAGAAAGATGGTCTGGGGCAGGTTCAGCTCCCCGGCCAGTTTCAGCATCTGCAGGTCGTCGAGCCCGGCGGCATCGGGGAAGACGCCGATCTGGGCACCGCTGAAGGGGTGGTGGGTGAAGGCGTCGGCGATGTAATAGGTGTATCGGCTCATGGGCGTTTCTCCCCGGCAGGTAGCTGGATCTGGACCCGGCCGCCTTCGATGCGCACCCGATAGACGGGCACCGAGACGGTTTCGTCCTCGAGGCAGCGGCCGGTTTCGAGGCTGAAGTGCTGTTTGTAGACCGGGGAGGCCACCACCGGCTCACCACCGATGTCGCCGGTCAGGCCCCGGGAGAGGACGTTGGCGTGGCTGAAAGGGTCGTAGTTGCCGATGGCGAACACCTTGCCCAGCTTGGGCAGGTGAAAGATGGCGATCTGGCGCCCGGCCACCAGGGCGCAGACCCCGGCGTCCGGTTCCAGGTCGGAGACGTCACAGACGTCGATCCAGGTTTCGGTGCGCGATGCGGTGGTTTCGGTCATATCGGTCCTTTGATTGGTTTTTTTCACCGCAGGGACGCGGAGAACGCAGAGAAACATTTTAAACTCCGCGCCCTCTGCGTCTCTGCGGTAAGTCAAACTCAGGAAGCCTCTTCCAGCTCGACGGGAATGCCCTTGAGGCGGTGTTTTTCCTCCGGCGTGGCCGGGCGGATCTGGCCGCGCTCCTCGACGAAGACCACGTTGTCGTCGCCGCCTTCGGCGTTGACGAAGAAGCGGAAGCGTTTTTTCAGGATCGCCTCGTTCTCCAGGGTCTTCTTCCATTCGCACTCGTAGGTTTCCACCAGATGCTGGATCTGCCGTTCCAGTTCGGCGCAGATGCCCAGCTTGTCGTCGATGATGACTTCTTTGAGGTAGTCCAGGCCGCCTTCCAGGTTCTCCAGCCAGGTGGAGGTCCGTTGCAGGCGGTCCGCGGTGCGGATGTAGAAGGCCATGAAGCGGTCGATGTACTTGACCAGGGTCTCGTCGTCCAGGTCGGTGGCGAACAGGTCGGCGTGGCGCGGCTTCATGCCGCCGTTGCCGCATACGTAGAGGTTCCAGCCCTTCTCGGTGGCGATGACGCCGATGTCCTTGCACTGGGCCTCGGCGCATTCCCGGGTGCAGCCGGAGACGGCCATCTTGATCTTGTGGGGGGCGCGGATGCCCTTGTAGCGGTGCTCCAGGAAGATGGCCATGCCGACGCTGTCCTGAACCCCGTAGCGGCACCAGGTGGAGCCGACGCAGGACTTGACCGTGCGCACCGCCTTGGCGTAGGCGTGGCCGCTTTCGAAGCCGGCGTCGATCAGGTCCTTCCAGATGTGGGGCAGCTGTTCGAGACGGGCGCCGAACAGGTCGATGCGCTGGCCGCCGGTGATCTTGGTGTAGAGATTGTACTTCCGCGCCACTTCGCCGAGGGCGATGAGTTTCTCCGGGGTGATCTCGCCGCCGGGAACCCGCGGCACCACCGAGTAGGTGCCGTCCTTCTGCAGGTTGGCCAGGCGGAAGTCGTTGGTGTCCTGGAGCTTGAAGTACTTGTCCGAGAGCACGTAGTCGTTCCAGTAGGAAGCCAGGATCGAGGCCACCGCCGGTTTGCAGATGTCGCATCCGAGGCCGCGGCCGTGGTTTTCCAGCAGTTCGTCGAAGGTACGGATCTGCTCCACCCGGATGATGTGGTACAGTTCCTGGCGGCTGTAGGGGAAGTGTTCGCAGATGTCCTTCTTGACCTCGAGGCCGCGTTTTTCCAGTTCGGCGTCCACTATCGACTTGAGCAGGGCGGCGCAGCCACCGCAACCGGTGGAAGCCTTGGTTTCGCTCTTGATGTCGGCCAGTGCCACGACGCCCCGGTCGATGCAGGCGACGATTTGCCCCTTGGTGACGTTGTGGCACGAGCAGATGGTGGCGCTTTCGGGCAGGGCGTCGGGACCGAGACCGGCGGGGGCGCCTTCGTTGCTCGGTAGAATCAGGGCGTCGGGCGGCTGGGGCAGGTCGATGCCGTTCTGGTAGTACTGGAGCAGGGTGTCGTAGGCGGCGGCGTCGCCCACCAGCACCGCGCCGAGCAGTTTCCGGTTGTCGGCACTGACGATCAGCCGTTTGTAGACCTCGTCGTGCTCGTTCTTGTAGACGTAGCTGTGGGCGCCGGGGGTACGGCCGTGGGAGTCGCCAATGGTGCCCACGTCCACGCCCATGAGCTTGAGCTTGGTGGAAAGATCGGCGCCGGTGAAGGCGGCTTCCTTGCCGTTCAGCAGGTCCACCACCACCCGGGCCATCTGATAGCCGGGGGCCACCAGGCCGAAGATCTGGCCGTTCCACAGGGCGCACTCGCCGATGGCGAAGATGTCCGGGTCGGAGGTGCGGCAGTGGTCGTCGACGACGATGCCGCCGCGGGGGCCGACTTCCAGGCCGGCCTGGCGCGCCAGTTCGTCGCGGGGACGGATGCCGGCGGAAAACACGATCATGTCGGTTTCCAGTTCGTCACCGTCGGCGAATTCCATCTTCAGGCGCTGGAACTTGCCGGTCACGATGTTCTGGGTGTTCTTGCCGGTGTGGACGGCGACGCCGAGGGCTTCGATCTTGCGCCGCAGCATGGCGCCGCCCTCCTCGTCGAGCTGGACCGCCATCAACCGCGGAGCGAATTCCACCACGTGGGTTTCCAGCCCCAGATCCTGGAGGGCTTTGGCGGCTTCCAGCCCCAGCAAGCCGCCGCCGACCACCGCGCCGATCCGGCTTTCCGCAGCCGTTCGGGTGATTGCTTCCAGATCCTCGATGGTGCGGTAGACGAAACAGCCTTCGCGGTCGTGGCCGGGAATGGGGGGCACGAAGGGATAGGAACCGGTGGCCAGCACCAGGACGTCGTAAGGGACTTCGGTGCCTTTCTCCGAGCGCACGATCTTGTGGGCCCGGTCGATGGCCACCGCCTTGTCGCCGAGATGGACGGTGACACCGTGTTCCCGGTAGAAGTCTTCGGTGGTCAGGGCGAGCTTGGCCGGATCCCGGGTCTCGAAGTACGAGGTCAGATGGACCCGGTCGTAGGCCAGACGGGGTTCCTCGGAGAAGGTGATGATCTCGAATTGCTTGGCGGCCTCGGTCTGGACCAGTTGTTCGATGAAATGGTGACCGACCATGCCATTGCCGATGACGACGAGTTTTTTGCGTTGCATGGAGATATTGCCCGCTGCCAGTTTTCGTTAAAAAATTTTAAGCATCAATCGTGCCACTTCTGGCGCGCTTGTTGCGTGTCAGGGGGCAAGTGCTTATTCTGTAGTCCACAATTCCATCGTTCGCGGTAGGATTTCTCCGTGAGATACCGGTTGAAGATGCACCGTTGCTCATGATTGGTGCGTAGTGAATGGCATTGTTCCAACATGGTGCATCTTGGCGCTGATCCATTGTTTTTCGGGTGATGGATCCTTGGTAAGCTTCTTTCGTGGTGAACGTTTTCACCGGTGGCTGGCGGTCGCCGCGTTGGTCCATTCATGGTGGTTGTTCGCTTCGGTCCAGGCCGAAGCCGTCACCGCCGCAGCGGCTTCCAGCCTGCGTCCGATGCTGGAGCGATTGCGCCAGGATTACCGGAGCCGTCACGGCGCCGACGTGCGTCTGGTCTATGCCGCTTCGGGAACGCTAGTGCAGCAGATTCGCCATGGCGCGCCCTATGCGCTTTTCTTCAGCGCGGCGCCGGAATTCCTTCGGCCTCTGGAGCAGGATGGGCGTATTTGCGAAGGACCTGTGGTCATCGGCGAAGGACATCTGGTGTTGTACGTGCCGAAGGGCGCTGGGGTTCCCCTTGATCCTTCCCTGGCGGCTCTGGAACGATCACTCCCGCATCATCTGGCGCTGGCCGATCCGGCGGTGGCCCCGTTCGGGCGATTGGCCCGTCAGGCCCTGGAGCGGGCCGGTGTCTGGCAGGCGCTTCAGACACGGCTGGTGTATGGAGAGAGCGCCGCCCAGGCGGCACAAATGGCGCTTTCCGGGGCGGTGGACGCGGCGTTGTTGCCCCGCCGTCTCGTCCAGTCCGCCGCCTTCGCGCGACGGGGGCGCTGGGTGGCGCTGGCGGAAAGCCTGTATCGGCCGATGCCCTTGACGATGGTCTTGTTGTGCGGCGCCGGCGCCGCCGACCGTGATTTTTATGCCTTCGTTCGTGACCGGCTGGCGGGTCGTGAAGCCGGCGACGCGGGGGCAGGCCTACGCTGATGGATTGGCAGGCCTTTGGGGTTTCGCTCCGCCTGGCCGCCTGGACCGTGGCCCTACTGCTTCCCATGGCGCTTTTGTTGGCGCGTCTTCTGGCCTGGCGGCGGTTTCCCGGCCGTCTGGTGGTGGAAGCGGTGATCGCGCTGCCGCTGGTGCTGCCGCCCAGTGTACTGGGATTTTATCTTCTGGTGCTTTTCAATCCCGGTGCCCCTTTGGGACGTTGGTTCATGGAGACGACCGGCACCACCCTGGTTTTTTCCTTTCCCGGCCTGGTGTTGGCTTCCCTGATCTACAGCCTCCCTTTCGCCGTACAGCCTCTGTTGCGGGCGTTCCAAGCGATCCCCCGGCAGCTGCGCGAGGCCGCCTGGTGCAGCGGCCTGGGACCGTGGCGCACCTTCTGGAAGATCGAGCTTCCCCTGGCGCGGGGCGGATTGTTGTCCGCCCTGGTTCTGAGTTTCACCCACACCCTGGGGGAATTCGGGGTGGTGTTGATGGTGGGGGGGAACATTCCGGGGCGGACGCGGACCTTGGCGGTGGCCATCTACGACCGGGTGCAGGCTTTCGACGAGGCGGCGGCCGGTAGGATGTCGCTGTCGCTTCTGATCTTCTCCCTGATCGCGGTGATGGCGGTGTTCGCTGTCGAACGGCGGCGATGAAGCGGTTGCAGGTCGATATCCGCCAGCGCCGCCCGGTTCCCCTGGAAGCTCGCTTCCATTGCCGCGGCGGCGAGTTGCTGGCCCTGGTGGGGCCTTCGGGCAGTGGCAAGACCTCGGTGCTGCGCTGCATCGCCGGCCTGCATCATCCTGCCGGCAGGATCGTGTGCGGCGGTGAGGTGTGGCTGGATGACGCCCTCGGGATCGCCTTGCCGCCCCAGCGCCGGCGGGTGGGATTCGTCTTCCAGGATTACGCCCTGTTTCCCCATCTGACGGTGTTGCAAAACCTGACGCTGGCCTGCCGTCTGCCCGGCGATCGCGCCAGGGAGAAGGCGCGCCGGTGGTTGCGGCGGGTGCATCTGGCGGGGCTTGAGGATCGCCGCCCCGACACCCTGTCCGGCGGCCAGCGGCAACGGGTGGCGCTGGCCAGGGCGATGATGCGCGATCCGGACGTGATCCTCCTCGACGAGCCCTTCTCGGCGGTGGATCAGGTCACCCGCCGGCGTTTGCGGCTGGAGATGGCCGAACTCAAGCGCACCTTGCGGATCCCCATGATTCTGGTCACCCACGACCTGGAGGAGGCCGAGATGCTGGCCGACCGGATGGCCTTGATCCACCGGGGCCGGATCTTGCAGCAGGGATCGCCGGCCGAGGTCATGCTGCGTCCCGTCGATGCGGAGGCGGCGCGGCTGGTGGACGTGCGTAACCTGTTTCGGGGGCGGGTCATCGCCGTGGACCGGGAGCGAAGGCGTTGCCGTCTTCGCTGGGATGCGGGCGAGCTGGAAGCACCGTGGTGCGAATCCATCCCGGTCGGTGCCACGGTCGATTGGTGCATCCCGCCGGCCGGGCTGTTGCTGCATTCGCGCCGGCGGCCTTCGCGCGGCGTGCGCGAGAATCCGGTCCGGGGGCGGATCGTCGAGATCGTCCGTTTCGGTGGCCGTGCCCAACTCGTGCTGGCGCCGGTCGCCGCTCCCGAAAAGCGACTTCATCTGGATCTATCCCAGCACGTGGTGGAGCGGAACCGCCTGGCGGTGGGCGAACCGGTGGGAGTTTCCCTGCTTTCCCGGTTCATTCATTTGATGCCGCCCCGGCGGCGTTGAAGGGGGTGCCGATCGCCGCGGTCGGGAGGTGTCAGCGGTGCCGGCGCCGCATCGCGGCCATGGTCCGGCCGATGTGCTCGCGCCGTTCCCGGCTCAGCTGGCCTTCCAGCCGGGGCAGGAAGTCTTCGTTTTCCCGCAGCAGATGTTCCCGCTGGAGCTTCTCGAAACGGGCGGTCTTTTCCCCCAGTTGGGGCGGCGCGGGATGGCCCGCCAGCATCGCCTTGAGGTCGATTTCCAGCACCCGCCAGGCCTCCTCGATCTCCTCGTGGTCGAGGCCGAGGCGTTCGATCATGCCGTCGACGAGTAGATCCCGCCCCACCACGGCGGGGAACAGCGCCCGTTCCTCGTCCTGGTGGTGGAGGATGTTGGCGCGCTGGTAGTAGGCGTAGAGTTCCGCCAGGCGGTTGGCCCGTCCGGGGTCGATGCCGTGGTTCTCGATTTCCGAGATCAGTTCCAGCAGACGGCGGCCCTGGGCCAGCAGGCTGTCGTGGTAGGTGCGGATGACCGCGAGGCCGTCGGAAAAATCGCTGGCCGGATCGTGAAAACGGATCTGCATCAGAGATCGGTCTGGAAGATGTCGGCGAGCGCGACGCTCAGGCCGGCCAGGACGTTCGAGGTCACCCGCCCGTCTGCGCAGGCGAAACTGACGGAGGCGTAACCGTCTTCGCTCAGGCCCAGCACGTCCACGGCGCGGTTGCCCGGGTCCACCAGCCAGTATTCCCGCACCCCGAACCGTTCGTAGAGGCGCTGCTTGGTATGGTAATCGCGATCCACCGAGGAGGGGGAGACGATCTCCACCACCAGATCGGGCGCCCCGAAGATGCCTCGTTCCTGAATGATCTCCCGCCGGTTCCTGGCGATGAAGAGGATGTCCGGCTGGACCACGTTGTTCTCGTCGAGAATCACGTCGATGGGGGCATCGAAGATGTAACCCAGTTTGTGTTCGCGGACGAAATTGAAAAGTAAGATCTCTAAATTGCGGGAATACCATTGATGAAAAGACGAGGGAGCGGGAACCATGATCAATTCCCCTTCGATGACTTCATAGCGCTGGTCGTCCTCCAGTTGGAGGTAATCCCGATAGGTCCAGTGGTTGGCGGTTTGGGAAACGGCGATACTCATGGCGTCGGCTGCGGTCGCTGGTGTCTGGCTTGTGGATGTGTCGGGGGGCGGTTCACAAATTGCCACTTGGTACGAGGTTATTAACTATGATACAAGAAATCGAGTAACGGTATCTGGAGTTTCATCGATGACGGGCATTCAGTTGAGCCAGCAGCAAATCGACGCGTTGTTTGCCTCTCTGACCGAATTTCAGCGTGAATACGGTGAAGTCGAGAAACGGCTGAATCCGGAGGAGGTGGCGATGTTGCATCGTTCCCACGAGACCCTCATTCGTTCCGCCCTTGAAGGAAACGTCGATGGCACCAGGATCGGTCGTTGTTATCTGGCGCTGAATTTGCCGTTCGATCTGCTGCTGGGAACGTTCAACCACTTGAAAAACGAGATCGTCCGACTCGAAGCCCAGGTTCGTGCGGAATCCACCGCCGAGGCGTTGGCGTTGTTCGCCTCGCTCAATCAGCGGTGTTCCGCGGCCAAACAGGCCGCCGCCCGCGTGTATCTCGAAGAAGCCGCCCGCCAGGAAGTATTCTTGAGGAATGCTCAGATTCGAAACAAGATTTTGATCCGTCTCTGTCTTGAATGGTTGAGTGGGATCAATCGAGGCATCTTGTCCGATCTAGGGGATTTTCCGTTGGAAACGGCCAAGGACAGCGAGTTCACCAAAGCATTGCGTTATCCGGAGAGTCTGATGATTTGTCTCGACATGAAGGTGTGTGAGCAGTTGCAAGATACCCACCGCCTCTTATACCAGAAGGCGGGTATTCTGTACGCGATGTTGGTGGACGGTCGTTACGAAAGCGCTTACCTGCTTTATCGGGAATTGCGCCAGTCGCTTCAAGAGTTGCTGAATCTATTGAGCGCGCTCTATTTCGAGAGCCAGACTAATCGGGTGCATACGTTTTTCAATTTCATCCAGGCTTTGCTTTACCTTCCCAACGCCAAATACGTGTGCGTGCTCAATTTACAGGGACTGGGCAAGATCAATCGTTTGTACGGGGTGGAGGCGGGAGACCGGTGCATTGCCCTGTTGGAACGGTGCCTGGAAGAGGTATTCGAGCGTTGCCAGGAGTGGATGGTGTTCAGCCGTGGTATTGCCGGTGACTTCTATTTGGTGTGTTATGGTGTCGAAACGAATCGGGTGGAGCGGTTGCTCGAAGAGATCGATGCCTGTCTGAAAGAACGGGTCGAGGCGGAGGAGCTGCCGTATCCGCTGACAGTGCGTGCCGTGGGTGCGCTGCTCGACGAGGCCAAGGTGCTGACGACGGAGAACATGCACTATGTGATCACTTATCTTACTCGGTTGTCGCATCAGCATCATGGACGCATCCTCGATACGCCGGAAGATTCCCGGGCCATGATGACCTGGATCGGGAACCAGTATCAGCAGAGTATCAATATTCGTGGCAAGTTGCGTTCCGATCAACTGGAAATTTTCGTCCAGCCATTGATTCGGCTGGACGAGGGGGGAGACCTCCATGCTTTCGAAATTCTGGGCCGTTTTCGGGACGGGGAAGGTTATTTGAGCGCAGGCCTCTTCATCGAGCAAATCATCGAATTGGGATTGGTGGAAACCTTCGATCGTCTGGTGTTGGAGAAGCTGATCGCCAACCAGGCGTTGATGTCGCGATTGACGACGTGTGTCTTCTTGAACGTTTCCTCCGCAAGCTTGGAGGATGACGACTATGTCCGGTTTCTGACCGATGCCATTCAAAAGACGCTGCCGCCTCTGCATGTCGTCGTCGAGTTGACCGAGCAGGTCTTGTTCGATAACAGTGCCTTGCTGCATCGCTTGCATCGGGACCAGGGTTTGACTTTCGCCATCGATGATTTCGGCATCGGTTATTCGTCGTTACAATCGGTGATCGACCTGGCCCTGGAGGGGGGGGTGCGCTATCTGAAGCTCGATGGTTCGCTGGTGCGGCATTTGGGAGAGCGGGAAAGCGACGAACGGATCATCCGCATCATTCAACAAATGGCGGGGGAACTGGGTTTGGCCACCGTCGCCGAGTTCATCGAGAACAGCGGCCAATTGAAGATATTGCGGCGGATGGATATCGATTACGGTCAGGGATATCTGCTGGGAGTGCCCGACCGTATCGAAACCTGGCTGGGCAAGGTGGCCTTCTTGCGCAATCGCCAGGTTTCGGACGATCCGCCGCTGTTTCCCTGATCAGCGCAGATAGTGCACGAACTTGGTCCGCACCACCTGATACGGCCGCCACAGGTAGTTGATCGGGATGGTGAGGATGTGGACCAGTCGGGTGAAGGGGAACAGCAGGAACACCGTCAAGCCGAAGAACAGGTGCAGCTTGTAGATGAAGGGCACCGCATCCAGCAGTTCCGGCCGCGGCGACCAGGTGACGATGCTCTGGGCCCAGTCGGCCAGGTTGACCATGATGGCCGCGTCCCCCTGGAAGGCGTGGTAGACCGACACCGGGATGGTCAACAGGCCCAGACTCAGGGTGATCAGCAGCCAGTCGAGGATGAAGATGTCCATGAAGCGCGAGGTGGCGCGTATCCGGGGGTGGTACATGCGCCGCCGCCACAGGATCACCCCGCCGATCATGCACAGGGTGCCGAACAGAGTGCCGGCGGCGATGGCGATGATCTGATGGGCCATGTCGGAGATGCCGAGGGCGAGGAACACCTGGTGCGGGGTCAGTAGACCGATGAAATGGCCGAAGAACAGCATGATGATGCCGGCGTGGAACAGGCGGCTGCCCTTCTGGAGCTGTTCCTTTTCCAGCAACTGGCTGGAGTCGGCCTTCCAGGTGTACTGCTCGCGGTCGTAGCGCAACACGTTGCCCACCAGGAACACGGTCCCGGCGATGAAGGGATAGACACCGAACAGAAAGTGCGAAAACGTCATGGGTTTCTCCTGATTTTCCGTGGTTTCACCGCAGAGGCGCTGCACCCTCCGCGCTTCTGCGGTGAGTTCATTCAATCAACAAACCGACCAAAGGCGCATAAGGGCTTTCGGCCCTGGCCAGGTTTTCCGCCAGCACCTCCAGCGCCTGGCGGCACTGCTGCAGGAACATGGCCCCCTGTCCC
>JALSSF010000138.1 GCA_026984375.1 Methylothermaceae bacterium
CACAAGTACAAGCGCTACCTGGGGCAATACTGGCGGCCGGGGCGGATGGTGATGATCAACCACCGCAACGGCAAGGCCACCGCCCTGGTATGGCAGCACTACCGCTTCCGCGATCCCGGCATCGACGCGGGCCGCTTCGATCCCCAGCGGTTGGCGGCGGATTGGTGAACTGAAATGGGAGAAGCGATATGACCATACCGCGCCTTCAGGCGTTCGAATTCTGCGACCAGCCCTGGCTGCCGGCCCTGATCCGGGAAGGCTACATGGATTGTCTCGACCAGATCCACCGCCTTTTCCAGCCTTACTGTCACGTGGCGCCCTTGGTCGCCGAGTGGGCGCGACGGTTGGGGGTTTCCGAGGTGCTAGATCTGGGATCCGGTGGCGGCGGCCAGGTGGCGACGATCCTCGAGCACCTTTCCCGGCAAGGCTTGAACGGCCCGCGCTTCGTGTTGTCGGACCGCTATCCCGAAATTGAATCCTGGCGGGCGCTGGAGCGGCGTTTCGGACCCGAGCGGATCGGTTTCGTCAGCGAGCCGGTCAGCTTCGATGCGATTCCCTCCCGTTACCGCGCCGTGACGATCTTTTCCGCGTTCCACCATCTGCCGCCACCGGCGGCTCGGGCGCTGCTGAAGGAGGTGGCGGAAAACCGCGACGGGATTCTGATCGTCGAATTCACCCGGAGAACCTGGACGGATCTGGCCGGCATGCTGCCGGCGTTCTTTCTCAACCTGCTCGCTCCCTTGACCACCGAGCGTTTCCACTGGGGCAAGCTGGCGCTCGCTCCGCTCGTCGCCGCCATGGTGAGCTTCGACGGGATCGTCAGCGTTTTGAGAAGCTATACGGAAGACGAGATTCGCGATCTGGCCGTGGCAAGTCTTCAGTTTTCCGGGCAAGAGGTGCCGTGGGGGCGGTTGCCGGTTTCGGTGGCCGGTTGTTTTTCGTTCCTGCGCCAGGCCGGGTGGAAGAGATAGTGCGTCAGTTTTTTTTACAAAACGTTCCAGGTCTTGAGGAAGGGGCCGTAACATTTAGACATTTACGTTTGAAATCAATGGCTTTTTTCTGTTGGCATGGATTGTGCTTTTTTGGAAGTGCAACGTTTCGATTTTGCGCTATCACTTTGGTAAGGAGATTGACATGAACACGAAACTGAAGATTATTGCAGCGGCATTGGGCTTGGGTCTGGCTTTCCAGGCCCCTGCGGTTTCGCTCTGGTCGTTTGAAGACGATGACATCGACTTCATCATCAGGGATACCGATGGGGACGGCGTGTACTCTGATGAATCCCCTCTCACCAGCGGTGATTTTCAGAAGGGCGATCTTTTCTTTGCCGTTTTCGAAGTTCCGGCGTATCGGATCGACGGTGTCGACGCCATTCCTACCGGGATGGAGTTGACCGGTGTCAGTGCGGTGGTGGTTGATGAGATTGTTGGGAGTGGCATTGGCGCCACCTATCGCTTCAAGCCCTTTTCACTGGCGGCGGGTTTCGGGGAGAATCTCGATGGGTTCTTGAGGGCATTGGGCTATGGCGGAGATTCTCTTCCGGATGGGACGGCGATAGCCATGTGGTTCAACGGAACAGGAGGGGGAGCTGACCGGGATTTGGTGCTCAACCGGGCCGTTGATCCGGCGACGAACTGCACGAGTTTGGCGGATTGCGCTAAGCAAGCCAGTTTGGGTAACCTGTTGCAGGCGGATGGAGCCATTGATCCTTCCGCTTTCGGTGCGGGTGACTCGGATGAGTACTGGAATGCAACACAAGTTGTTCCTGACCTTGGTGATCCCGATGGTCTCATCGGTCAAGTGCTCAATACGGATAACACTACCCTAGTGGCAACTGTCAATTTCGGTCTGAGCAACTTGATCAACCAGGTTGAGCCGGTGCATTGGATAAATGCAGGTGGTCTGGACTGCGGTTCTCCCGGATATGTTGCTGATGGGTGTGTGCAGTTGAAAGGAAGTGCCACGCTCACCGGTGGACAGGGGCTTTCGAACGGTGCTATTGCCCATAGCGATTTCGATGCCCAGAAATACGTCCCCGAACCCGCCACCCTGGCTCTGTTCGGCATCGGTCTGCTGGGCCTGGGACGGCGCATGAGGCAAGCCTGAATCCGGCTTATCTTTTCGACCGAAGCGCTAACGGCCGGCCCTGTTCAAGGGCCGGCTTTTTTCGAGCTGACGCATCAGGAACCAGCGTCGGAGACGCTGGTGCGGGGAACGGTTGCCGAAAGGCAGGCGGGTCTTGCGGAAGCGGTTCGCCAGGGCATCGAACTGATACACCCGGGGCACGGCCGCCGGCCGGCGTTTGCCGGTCAGCAGGGCGGTGACCTCGGTGGCGATCACCCCGGCGATCAGGAACGGCGCCGCCCCCACCGAGGGCAGGCGGCGTTCCCCGGGATCGATGTCCTCCCAGTCGAGATAGCGGGTGAACCAGGCGCGGGGGGCGATGCCGGCGACCAGGGCGGCGATGCGCTCGACCTCCGTCATCCCCGGGCGGAAGTCGAAATAGTCCTCGAAGGCCATCCCCTCGGGATCGAAGGCCAGGAGGGTGAAGCCGAAGCCCAGCGGCGGGGCGGTCAGCACCCACAGCCCCTTTTCCCGGGCCCGGGGATAGAGCAGGAGGCGCTCCTCGAAGCAGTAGAAGTCGAGGGAATCGACCACCACGTCGGCGCCGTCGAGGAAGGTGTCAATATTTTTGACATCGATGCCCCGGTCGAGACGGCGCACCTCGGCCTCGGGGTTGATGTCGCGGACAAAGCGTTCGGCCACCTCGGTTTTTTTCCGGCCGAGGGTGGAGAGGAAGGCGCCCGCCTGGCGATTGAAGTTGACCAGCTCGAAGGTGTCGGGGTCGGCGAGGGTGAATTTGCCGATTCCCATCCGGGCCAGCGCCTGCACCTGGGCGCCGCCGGTGCCGCCGAGACCGGCGACGGCGACCCGGGCCCGGCGCAGGCGTTCCTGTTCCTCCCGGACGAGAAAGCCGCGGTTGCGGGCGAAGGCGGTGTCGTAGTCGAAGGCCGCCGTCATGGGCTTTCTTTGGTGGCGACGATCAGGCCGTGGTTCAGGGGCAGGCCGTCGCGGCGCTCGACGGTGGCGAAGCCGGCCTGCCGGAGGAGGTCTTCGTAGTCCTTCCAGGGATAGAGCATGCCTTCGCCGGTGGCGATGGCGAGGAAATAGGGTGAGCCGAGGGCGGTGCTGAGGGGACCGGTTTCGTCGTCGTCCGCCATCATGTTGAAGATCAGCGCCGCCCCGCCCGGCGGCAGCGATTCGTGGGTCTTGCGCAGCAGGGCCAGATTGCGTTCCCGGGACCAGATGGTCAGGATGTGGCAGTAGATGACCGCGTCGATGCCCGACGGGAAAGGGTCACGGAGAAAGTCGCCCGCATGGGTGAAGACCCGGTCGCTCAGTCCCGCCCGGCGGATGTTCGCCTCGGCGATCCGGCACACCGAGGGGGAGTCGAACACGGTGATCTTGAGCTTCGGGAAGCGCCGGGCCAGGGCGATGGCGTTGGTGCCGTCGCCGCCGCCGGCGTCGACCAGATGGGTAAAGCGGCCGAAATCGTAGGCTTCCAGCAGGTGGGCGTTGGCCTGGCGCGACAGGGCGCTCATGGCGTCCTGGAACACCTTTTCCAGTTCGGGGTGCTGGGTGAGGCGCTGATAGAGGGTTTCGCCCTCGCCGGGAAATTCCGCCAGTCCCAGGTTGGTGCCCGCCTTCAGCGAGGCGAGGAAATGCTTGAGGCCGGGATAGACGATGTGGGCCTGCCAGCCGAGGATGGGGGCGGCGTAACCGGGTTTTCCCTTGACCAGCATCTGCTCGGTCAGTTCGGCGTTGCGGTAGCCGCCACCTTCCTTGGTGATCAGGCCCAGGGCGGTCAGGCCAGTCAGCAGGATCCGGGCCGGCTGATCGCCGATGCCTAGGGTCTCCGCCAATGCCTGGCGGTCCCGGCCGGGATGGGCAGAAAGGTGGTCGAAAAGCCCCAGTTCCACGCCGGCCCACAGCAGTTGGAAGGCGGTGTGGCCGCCGGCGATGAGGGTGAGGCGTTCGAGATCCAGGGGTTTGGAAGCGCTCATGTCTGTCTCCGGTTTGCTGTTCCTAGAGTGAGTATAGCTTCCAACGGCAATCTTGCCGCCCGGGGCGGGGTTTTTCGGGGAACGCCGGTGCGCAGCAGCATGAACAGTTGCGGCTCGCCGAGAAATGCCCGTGCGGCGGTGGCGGTGCGGCGGGCGAATTCCTGCTGGGCGGCGGGGATGTCGCCCCGGGCCAGGCGCTGGAGCAGGTCGGGGAGCACGAAGTAGGGATGGACGGCGATGCCGTCTTCCGTGAGGCGGAGCCACACCCGCTGCAGCAGGCGGCCGGCGGCGAGCCAGGCGGCCGCCTCGTCGGCAGGTCCGGTGAGGGCCACCAGGGCGCCGCAGCGGGTGAGCTGGGAAGCCTCGATCCGGGCCAGCAGGCGGTGAATCCCGAAGCGGTTGAGGAAGGCCTGGCGGCGCCAGTCGGCCAGAAAGCGGCTCAGGGCCCGGCCGCCGGGGGGCAGGGCCAGGGTTTCCACGGCCAGGCCGTCGCCGCGGGCGGCCTCCTCGGGGGTGAAGCGCAGGCTTTGCGCCAGCCAGCGGTGGATCTTCTCGCTCTGGAAGCGCAACCGGGAGGCGCGCCGGATCAGATCGGCCAGGCGGCGGATCTGGTCGCGCCGGTCGAAGACCTGCACCCGGACGTCGTCTTCCGTCATCGCCGCCAGCTCCGTTCCGAGGCTTTCCGGCAGCGGCTCGGTCCGGAAGGGGGCGCGGTTGGTGTGGCGCCGGGACAGTGCGGCGGGCGGAGTGTCGGGAACAGCGGTCTGGGTCGGTGCCGGGATGGTCAGCAGCCGCTCGTCGGCGGGAAAGTTTCCCCGCCGCCAGGCGGCGGCGTCGATGCCGGCGTGGGCGGCGGCCTGGCGCAGGTTTTCCTCCAGGGCGCCGAAGGCCAGCAGCACCGCCGGATGGTCCCGGCCCAGGGTGCCGCCGCGCGACGGCTCGAATTCGACGCCGAGAGCGTGGCCGTCGAAGACGAAGCGCCACGGCTGGGAATTGTCGGCCGAGGGGGTCAGACGGCCGGACTCGGCCAGATAGCGCACCCAGGCGGGAAAGTCGTGGTTCGTCGGTCGGGTCATGATCGTCTCACGGTTCGAGGGCTTGCAGCCGTTTTTCCGCTTCCCGGCGTTCGGGGAACGGCCGTTTCGAAGCCAGGGCCTGTTTCAACGTGGCGATCGCCGCTTCCTTTTGGCCGTTTTCCAGTTGCGCCAGGGCCAGATGGTAACGGATCGAGGGATCGGCGCCGGCCTTCCGGGCCGCCTGTTCCAGCAGGGAAAGGGCGCGGCGGGGCCGGCCGTTTTCCAGCAGCACCACGCCCAGGGTGTCGGCGATTTGAGGCGATTCCGGCGCCAGCTCGTGGGCTTTTTCCGCATAGCTCAGGGCCTGCTTGGGATCGCGCCGGCGCAGCAGCCAGGCCAGATCGTTCAGCACCCGGGGGTTCTCCGGCCGTTGCCGCAGCAGCGCGCGCAGGAGCCGTTCGGCCTCGGCCTCGCGCCCCAGTTGCAGATAGAGGCCGGATCGCACGTACATGACCTGCTGATCCTGGGGATAGGTGCGGTTCCAGGCTGCCAGGTGCTCGAGGGCACCTTCACGGTCACCGGCGCGCCACAGGGCGGTGGCCAGGTCGATGGCGAGGGCGGAGGTCTGGCGCCGTTCCAGGGCGCGGCGGTAGAAATCGACCGCCGCCGCCGGCCGTTTCCGGCGCATCGCCCACCAGCCTTGCAGGGCCAGTACCTCGGCGTCGTCGGGATGATCCTTGGCCAGGTTCGCCAGGCGTTTTTCAACCTCGCCGTTCTTGCCCTCCAGGGCCAACAGCTTGATCAAGGCCAGACGGGCGGGAAGAAACTTGGGATCGAGGGTAAGGGATTTCTCCAATTCCTGTCGCAGTCCCCGGCTGTCGCCGAGAGCAGCGTGGACCTGGGCCAGCAGGTAGTGGGTGAAAGCGGCCTTGGGAATGACCTGAACCAGAGCTTCGGCGCTGTCGAGGGCGCGCCGGGGCTGTTTGGCGGCCAGCCGGGCCTTGGTGAGCAGCGCCAACAGTTCCGGGTGGTTGGGATGGCGCGACTGGACTTCCTCGAGCAGGGTCTGGGCCCGCTGCGGCTGGCCGAACTGGAGGTAATGTTTGGCCAGCTCCAGGCGCGGTTGCAGCAGTAGGGGGCGGTCTTGAATCAGATCTTCCAGCCGTTGGACCATGCGTTCCCGCTGGCCGGTGCGATAGTCCAGTTCCGCCAGGCGTAGCCGCGCCAGGGCGTTTTCGGGATGGGCTTTCAGGATTTCCTCGTAGATGCGGCGGGCGTCGTCGAGGCGCTTCTGTTTGAAGGCCAGCCGCGCCAGGTTCTCGCCGGTGTTGGGATTGCCCGGGTCGAGCCGCCAGGCCTCTTCCAGGGCGGCTTGGGCGGCGGCCTCGTCGCCCTGGGCCATGTGCCACATGGCCTCCAGGTTGTAGGGCAGCGGGTGGTCGGGCATCTTTTGCTTCAACCGGTCGATGGCCGCCTTTGCCTTGGCGAACTGCTTGTCGCGCAGGTAGAGGCGGGCCAGGAGGAAATCGGCCTGTTTCAAATCCGGATGTTCGGCGCGCACCTTCTCCAGGGCGGCGATGCCCTCCCGGCGGAGGCCGGCCGCCAGCAGGGCCATCCCCAGACGGGTCTGGACCTGGGGGGAGCCGGGGTGCTGTTGCGCCAGTTTCTGTAGATATTCCAGTCCCGCCTTGGGATGGCCGCTGGCCAGTTCGATGTTGGCCATCAGGTTGAGGGCGAAGGGATCGTCGGGGCGGCTCAGCAGGACCGGCCGCAGCAGGGCGCGGGCGGTCGGGTAGTCCCGTTCCCGATACTTGACCAGGGCGAGGACCTGGTAACCCTGGACCAGCCCCGGCAGCATGGCCTTGAAGCGGGTCAGATGGGCGTCGGCCTGCTCCAGCTCCCCTTTCTGCAGGGCGACGACGCCGAGATAGAAATGGGTGAAGGGATAGCGGTCGTTGAGGGCCAGAGCCTTTTCCAACGGTTCCTTGGCCTTGTCGAATTCGCCCTGGGCCAGCTTGAGGTAACCGGCGGCGAAATGGGTCAGATGGAACTTGGGGGCGGTCCGTTTCAGGATTTCGATGTCCTCGGCGGCGCCCGCGAAATCCTTCAGGTCGATGCGCACCAGGGCGCGCTCGGCCCGCGCCGGCGCCTTGACCGGGAGATATTCGATAGCCTTGCCGTAGGCGGCCTCGGCCGCCTTCAATTCCCCCCGGCGGCGGTGCAGTTCGGCCTTGTAGCGCCACAGGCGCCCTTCCTCGGGGGCGGTCTTCAGGGCTTCGTCAACCAGCGCCAGGGCCCGGTCCAGATCCCGCTCGGCGGCGGCCAGATAGGCCAGCCCCAGCTTGGCTCTGGGGGACTGGGGATCGATCTCCAGGGCGCGGCGATATTCGGCCTTGCCCTTGTCGGGCTTGCCCAGGGCCAGCCAGGCATCGCCGCGGTAGGCGATCAGCGTCGCCTGGTCCCGGGGCGGGAGTCGGGGGGACGCTTCGATCTCGTCGAGGATTTCCTGGTTTTTGCCTTGGCGTTGCAGGGCTTCGGCCAGGGGCAGCGCCGCAGCGTCTTTGGCCAGTCCCAGTTCGACGGCGCGCCGCAGTTCCTTCTCCGCCGCCGCGCCGTCGCCGGTTTCCAGGTAGAGAATGCCGAGCAGGCGACGGGCCTCGATGTTGCGGGGGTTTTGCCGCAGGGCGTTCTTGAGTTCGATGACCGCGGTGCGCCGGTCGCCCTTTTCCTGGGCGGCCTCGGCCCTGGCCAGGTATTCGGCATCGGTGAGCGGCTTCGAGCAGCCGCCGGCGAACAGCAGCAGGCAGACGAGCGACAGGATTTTGGCGATTCGGGGTCGTGAGCGCATTGGCATACCCTTCAGGTTTGGGGGTCGTCGGAGTTTTCTACGGCCATCAACCGCTCCCGGGCGAGGACCGGTTTTTGCGGCGGGTTGTAGTTGCCGCCGGGATGGCACCAGTCTGCCTCGACAGGTGTCGAGCCGCAACCCGGCTGCGCCATGGTTTGAAACAAGCAGGCACCTTTGCGCGGTTATAATAAGCGTCCGATCCGGCTTTAAGGTTAGCACAGTGCGTTTCGTCAAGATAATGGGGCTGCTCCTGCTCGGATTGGCGGTGGCCGCCTGCAGTCGTCCACCTGTCTGGCGCACCACCGACGTCAGCGGCAAACTGCCGCCGCTGGAGTTCACCTTGACCGACACGGCCGGGCGGGTTCGTCACGGCGGCGACTGGCGGGACAGGATCGTTCTCCTGTTCACCGGTTTCACCCATTGTCCGGGTATCTGCCCCGCCACGCTGGCGCGCCTGGCCACGGTTCTGGAGGATATCGAAGGCAGCCGGGAGAACGTCCGGGTGCTGTTCGTCAGCCTCGATCCCGAGCGCGACCGCGGCGAGGTTCTGGAGAACTACGTCCGCCGCTTCGGCCCCTGGTTCGTGGGTCTGACCGGCACCCGGGCGCAGCTCGACGCCCTGGCGCGGCGTTATTTCCTCGGGTACCGCCGGGAGAAGACCGCCGCCGGCTATACGGTGATCCACAGCGACATCATCGTCGTTTTCGACCGCCGGGGAAGGGCCCGGCTGCTGGCCCGCAGCACGACGCCACTGGACGCCTTGAAGGCGGATCTGATCCGTTTGCTGGAGGAATGAATGAATCCCCGTCTCGCCGAGCTGCATCCTTATCCCTTCGAAAAGCTAGCCCGCCTCAAGGCCGGTGTCGAACCGCCCGCGGACAAACCCCATATCGCCCTGTCCATCGGCGAACCCCAGGACCCGCCGCCCCATTTCGTCAGCGAGGCGGTCATCGGCCATCTCCACGGCCTGGCCAAATATCCCACCACCCGGGGGCTGCCGGCCTTGCGGGAGGCCATCGCCGCCTGGTTGCAGCGGCGTTTCGCCTTGCCCGGGGTCGATCCCGAGACCCAGGTGCTTCCGGTCAACGGTACCCGAGAGGCGCTGTTTTCCTTCGCCCAGGCGGTGGTCGATCCGTCCCGCCGTCCCCTGGTGGCGATGCCCAATCCTTTCTATCAGATCTACGAGGGGGCGGCGCTGCTGGCAGGGGCGGAGCCGTACTATCTCAACGCCACGGCCGCGACGGGATGGCTGCCGGACTTCGACGCGGTGCCGGAATCGGTCTGGCGCCGCTGTCAGCTGCTGTATTTGTGTTCCCCGTACAATCCCACCGGGCAGGTGATCGGCCTGGAACGATTGCAGGATCTGATCGAAAAAGCCCACCGCTACGATTTCGTCATCGCCGGCGACGAGTGTTACAGCGAACTACACGACGGCGAGCCGCCGCCGGGGCTGCTCCAGGCGGCGGCGGAAATGGGCCACGGGGACTTTTCCCGCTGCGTGGTGTTCCACAGCCTGTCCAAGCGCTCCAGCGCTCCGGGACTGCGCTCCGGTTTCGTCGCCGGGGACGCCGGCGTGCTGGCGCGCTATTTTCGCTATCGCACCTATCACGGCTGCGCCATGCCGTTGCCGGTCCAGCACGCCAGCATCGCCGCCTGGAGCGACGAGGCCCATGTGGAACGCAACCGGCGGGCTTATCGCGAGCGCTTCGCCGCGGTCGCCGCGGTTCTCGGCGAGGTAGGCGAAGTCACGGTTCCACCGGCCGGTTTCTACTTCTGGCTCGAGGTGCCGGGGGGCGACGTCGAGTTCGCCCGCAGACTCTACGCCCGCCATAACGTCACCGTGCTGCCGGGTTCGTTCCTGGCCCGGGAAGTCGATGGTGTCAACCCCGGCGAAGGGTACGTGCGGGTCGCCTGGGTCCACTCCCTGGAAACCTGTATCGAGGCGGCGCGGCGCATCCGTGACGAACTAGCGGCCTGGTGAGCGCTTCCGGCGGTGTGGTTGCATTGTCCCATCGGGACAGGGATAATACGAAGTTTAACGCTGATTCTTTCAGCCGGACGGTTCCATGGTGGGCCGCGTCGGTCCCCTCGCAACGATAGGCTGTGAACCCCGCCAGGCCCGGAAGGGAGCAACGGTAGCAGCCGATTCGTGTGCCGGGGTGCGGCTGGCGCGGCCCGCCGCCTTATTCCGCAGGCACGCCTATGAGCTATCAGGCCCTGGCCCGCAAGTGGCGGCCGCGCCGCTTTTCCGAGATCACCGGCCAGTCCCACGTGGTCAAGGCGTTGCGCAACGCCCTGATCCACGACCGTATTCACCACGCCTATCTGTTCACCGGCACCCGCGGGGTGGGCAAGACCACCATCGCCCGCATTCTGGCCAAGGCGCTCAATTGCGGCCAGGTGCAGGAGGGCGAGCCCTGTGGCCGGTGCGACGTCTGCCGGGCGGTGGACGAGGGGCGTTTCGCCGATCTGATCGAGGTGGACGCCGCCTCCCGCACCCGGGTGGAGGATACCCGGGAACTGCTCGAGAACGCTCAGTTCGCCCCTGCTGCGGGGCGTTACAAGATCTATCTGATCGACGAAGTTCACATGCTCTCGAGCCACAGTTTCAACGCCTTGCTCAAGACCCTGGAGGAGCCGCCGCCCCACGTCAAGTTCCTGTTGGCCACCACCGACCCCCAGAAGATTCCCGTGACCGTGCTGTCACGCTGCCTGCAGTTCAGTCTCACCAAGCTGCCGCCGGCACGGATCGTCGCCCGCCTGGAGGAGATCCTGACCGCCGAGGGCATCGCCTTCGAGCAGGAGGCCCTGCAGCTCCTGGCCAGAGCGGCCGACGGCAGCCTGCGCGACGCCCTGAGCCTGCTCGATCAGGCCATCGTCTTCGGTGGCGGCCGGGTCCGGAGCGCGGAGGTGGCGGAGATGCTCGGCGGCGTCACCCGGCGTTCCGTGAAGGGACTGGTGGAGGCGCTGGCAGCCGCGGATGCCGGGAAGGTGCTGGCCGAGGTGGAGCGATTGGCCGCCGACGCGGCCGACTTCGCCGCGGTGCTCCGGGAGTTGTTGGGGATGCTGCACCGCATCGCCCTGGCCCAGCAGTTGCCGGAAACCGCCGCCCAGGACGAGGAGCGCGACTGGATCGTGGCCCGGTCCCAGGAGCTGGCGCCGGAGGACGTGCAGTTGTACTACCAGATCGCCCTGATCGGACAGAAGGACCTTCCCTGGGCTCCGGACCCGCGCACCGGCTTCGAAATGACGTTGCTGCGCATGCTGGCCTTCCGCCCGGTATCGCCCGCCCGGGGA
>JALSSF010000139.1 GCA_026984375.1 Methylothermaceae bacterium
CCCACCAACCTCAACCTGATCCGTTTCAAGCCCCTGCGGGGGCGGGCCTTGATCGTGCTCGATCCGACCCTGGTGTTCACCGCGGTGGACAATTACTTCGGCGGCAGCGGCCAGTTCTACAACAAAGTCGAAGGGCGCGAGTTCACCCCGACGGAAATGCGGGTCATCCAGATCTTGCTGGACCTGGCCTTCAAGGACTTGAAGGAGGCCTGGAAGCCGGTCATGGACGTGGAACCGGAGTACATCAATTCCGAGGTCAATCCCCAGTTCGCCAATATCGTCAGCCCTTCGGAAATCATCGTCATTTCCACCATTCATATCGAACTGGAAGGCGGCGGGGGAGATCTCCACGTGGCCCTGCCCTACGCCATGCTCGAGCCGATCCGCGAATTGCTGGACTCGATTCAGAGCGACCGGGGCGACGTGGACAACCGCTGGCGCGAGGCCCTGAACTACGAGGTCATGGAAGTCCCGGTCGAGCTGTACGGGATATTGCTCGAAAAGACCCTGACGGTGGAACAGATCCTGAATCTGGAACCGGGTGATGTCATTTCCGTGGACATTCCCGACCAGGTCACGCTCTTTACCGAGGAAATCCCCTTGTTCCGCGGCCGGGTGGGAGTGGCGAACGGCAATTACGCCGTCAAGATCGAAACCGTGGTGGACCGGGGGCCCGATATCAAACCCTCGGCGCCGTTGATCGAGCGGAAAGACGAAGTACTGGAAGGAGAAAACGATGAGTGACGAAGAAGATCTGGAATCCCAGCCGCAGTCGGAGTCCGAGGAACCGGCCGAGTCCGGGGACGACGAGGAAGCGCTCGAGGACGCTTGGGGCGAGGCCCTGGCGGAACAGGCCCAGGCGGAAGGCGGTGGTTCCGATGTCGAGGAAGAAATCACCCCGGCGACTTACGACGCCTTGGAACAGGAAGAGAGTGTCGGTCAGGTATTGCAGCAGCAGGAGGACAACGTCAACCTGGAGGTCATTCTCGACATTCCGGTGACGCTTTCCATGGAGATCGGCCGGACCCGGATCAGCATTCGCAATCTGCTCCAGCTCAATCAGGGTTCCGTGGTGGAGCTGGACCGGTTGGCCGGGGAACCGATGGATGTGCTGGTGAACGGCACCCTCATCGCCCACGGAGAAGTGGTGGTGGTCAACGACAAGTTCGGCATCCGTTTCACCGATGTGATCAGTCCGGCGGAGCGGGTGCGCCGGTTGCGATGAATGCGTTGCTGCTGACGTCGGCAGTGCTTGGGGTGACCTCCTCCCCCTTGGCCGCACCAACGGCGAGTCCCGGCCTCGATCCGGCGGTGGCCGGGCGATGGTTCGCGGGTTTGCTGTTGGTGCTGGCTTTCGTTTTTCTCTGCTTGTGGGGCCTCAAGCGTCTGAACCGATGGAGCATGCCCGCCAGGGGGCAGATCCGCCTGCTCGGCGGCTTGCCGCTCGGTGGACGGGAAAAGCTGCTGGTCGTGGAGATCGGGGAGACCCAACTGATTCTCGGCGTGGCCCCCGGACGGGTCCAGACTCTTCACGTCTTGGAAGGGGAGCGGCGCCTGAAGCCGCCCGGAGAACGGTCGTTCGCCCGACAATTGCAACAGGCGGTCGGCAAGGGAAAAGTATGAGGAGCTTGCCACCAGTCATTTCTGTCGGAGGGGCTGGGAAGGGTCTGTCAGCGGCCAGGGAGGGCCGCGCCGGACCTAAATTTACGGACGAATTTCGGTCCGGCAGCCCCTTCCCGATCCCCTCTCAATCCGTGTTGAGCATGAGAATGGTACTGATGTTCGTGTTGGCGGTCGTGCCGGTGCTAGGGTGGTCCGCACCGGGCCTGGAGGCGGTGCAGGTCACCACCGCGCCCGACGGGGGCAAGAGTTACACCGTCACCATCCAGATCCTGGCCCTGATGACGGCATTGACCGTATTGCCGGCGTTGCTGCTCTCCATGACCGCCTTCACCCGGATCATGGTGACGTTGGCGATTCTGCGCCAGGCCCTGGGTACTGGACAGACCCCTAACAATCAGATTCTGCTGGGGGTGTCGCTGATGCTGACGCTGTTCATCATGATGCCGGTGTTCGACGAGGCGTATCGGACCGGGGTCGAGCCCTATCTGGAGGAGAAGATCGAGGCCGGGGTGGCGCTGGAAAAGGCACTGGTGCCGTTTCGCCGCTTCATGTTACGCCAGACCCGGGAGAGCGATTTGGCCCTGTTCGTCCGTCTCTCCGGACGGGCGGATCTCCGTTCCATGGACGAGGTGCCCCTGTCGTTGCTGGTTCCCGCCTTCATGACCTCGGAGTTGAAGACCGCCTTTCAGATCGGCTTCATGCTGTTCTTGCCGTTCCTCGTCATCGATCTGGTGGTGGCCAGCGTGTTGATGTCCATGGGGATGATGATGCTGTCGCCGGTGATCATCTCGCTGCCGTTCAAGCTGATGCTGTTCGTGCTGGTCGACGGCTGGGCCCTGGTGATGGAGACCCTGGCGGCGAGCTTCTATACCGTTTAGGAACCGCGATGGATGCCGATATCGTCATGACCCTGGCCCGGGACATGCTCTGGGTCACCCTCAAACTGGGAGCGCCGATACTGCTGGCGGTCCTGGCGGTCGGTCTGGTGATCGCCATGTTTCAGGCCGCCACCCAGATCAACGAGATGACCCTCACCTTCGTTCCCAAGCTGCTCGTGGTGGCGGCGGTGCTGGTCCTGGCAGGGCACTGGATGTTGCGCCTGCTGACCGACTACACCCGCACCCTCATCGAAAACATTCCCGAACTGCTGGGCTGACCATGCAGTGGAGCGAGGCGCAGCTGTTCGACTGGCTTGCCCGTTTCCTCTGGCCCTTGCTTCGTGTCAGCGGGTTTTACATCGCCCTGCCGGTGTTCAGCAGTCATTCCATTCCGGTGAGAATCCGCATCCTCCTGGCGGTGATGACCACGGTGGCCCTCATGCCGCTAGTGCCCGAAGTGCCGGCCGTGGAAATGCTGGATCTCGGCGCCGCCCTGTCGGCCGCCCGTGAGATCGCGATCGGCGTCGCCATCGGTTTTCTGGTGCAGATGGCCTTCGCCGCCCTGGTGTTCGCCGGTCAGAGCATCGCCTACAGCATGGGGCTGGGATTCGCGGCCATGCTCGATCCCCAGCTGGGGGTGCAGGTGCCGATCGTTTCCCAGGTCTATCTGCTGCTCGCCACTTTGCTGTTTCTGGGACTGGACGGCCATCTGGCGCTCATCGAACTGCTGGCGGCCAGCTTCCACAGTCTGCCCCCCGGACTGGAGGGGCTGGAGCGCGGCGACCTGTGGCGGATAGTGCGCTGGAGCGCCGGCGTGTTCAGCGGCGGGGTGTTGCTGTCGCTTCCCATCGTCATCGCTCTGCTGTTCACCAACATCGCCCTTGGGATCGCCACCCGGGCCGCCCCGCAGTTGAACATCTTTTCCGTTGGTTTCCCCGTCACCCTCCTGCTGGGGCTGGCGCTGATCTGGCTGACCCTGCCCCAAGTGCTGCAGGGTTTCGCCGGCGGGTTGCCGGCCACGTACCGGTTCATCCGCCAGATTCTGGGGGTCTAAGGATGGCCGAGGAAGACAACAGCCAGGAACGCACCGAGGAACCCACCCCCAGACGCCTGGAGGAAGCGCGCAAGAAGGGGCAGATTCCCCGTTCCCGCGAGCTGAACACCTTCGCCGTGGTGATGGCCGGGGTGGCCGGCTGCGGCTTTCTGGCGCCCTACATGGCGCGGGGCCTGGAGCGGATCCTGCGGGCCAATTTCCGTCTCGACCGGGAGGATGTCTTCCATCCTCAGGCGATCCTGGAACACAGTCTGGCCGCTTTGATCGACGGGCTGTCGCTGTTGGCGCCGTTTCTGGCGCTGATGGTGGCGGTGGCCTTCGCCGCGCCCGTTTTGCTGGGAGGCTGGGTTGTGAGCTGGGAGAGTCTGCAACCCCGCTTCGACAAATTGAATCCCCTGGCGGGTTTCAAGCGCATGTTTTCGGTGCGCGGACTGGTGGAGCTGGCCAAGTCGTTGCTCAAGGTGGTGCTGCTGACGGCGGTGGCATTCCTGGTCTTCCAGGGGTTCGGGGACGAGGCGCTGCGGCTGGTGGGCGAAGGGCTGCATCCGGCCCTGGCGCGGGGGCTCGATTTTCTCTGGTTCGCCAGCATGCTGCTCGCTTCCGCCCTGGCGGTGGTGGTCGCCGTCGACGTGCCCTATCAGCTTTGGGACCATCGCCGCAAGCTGAAGATGACCCTTCAGGAAATCAAGGACGAATTCAAAGAGTCGGAAGGCCGTCCCGAGGTGAAGTCAAAAATCCGTCAACTGCAGCGGGAGCGGGCTCAGCAGCGGATGATGGAGGAGGTGCCCAAGGCGGACGTGGTGATCACCAATCCCGTCCATTTCGCCGTGGCCTTGCGTTACGACCAAGCCCGCGGCGGGGCGCCCCAGGTGGTGGCCAAGGGGGTCGATCTGGTCGCCGCCCGGATCCGTGAACTGGCGGCGCAGGCCGGGGTGCCCCTGGTGGCGGCGCCTCCCCTGGCACGGGCTTTGTATTACAGCACGGAGTTGGAACAGGAAATCCCGGAAGGGTTGTATCTGGCGGTGGCCCAAGTGCTGGCTTACGTGTATCAGCTCCGCGCCGCCCGCGGACCCGGTGAGCGTCCGGCCCCGCCCACGGATCTTCCCGTTCCGGAGGAATACCTGAAGGAGAGACCGTCATGAACCTGACCGCGATATGGACCCGTGTGCGTCAGCTGGGCGGTGCGGGATTCGGCGCGCCGCTGCTGGTGCTGGCGATGCTGACGCTGCTGGTGTTGCCGCTGCCGGCCTTCATGCTCGATCTTTTCTTCACCTTCAACATCGCCCTGTCCCTCATCATTCTGCTGGTGGTGATCTACACCGCCCGTCCCCTGGAGTTCGCCGTCTTTCCCACGGTCCTGCTGGTGGCCACCTTGCTGCGGCTGGGCCTCAACGTGGCCTCCACCCGGGTGGTGTTGCTCAGGGGGCACGAAAGCCCCGACGCCGCCGGCAAGGTCATCGAAGCCTTCGGGGCCTTCGTCATCGGCGGCAACTTCGCCGTCGGTCTGGTGGTGTTCGCCATCCTGGTGATCATCAACTTCGTGGTGGTCACCAAGGGGGCCGGCCGGGTGTCGGAGGTCAGCGCCCGCTTCACCCTCGACGCCATGCCAGGCAAGCAGATGGCCATCGACGCCGATCTCAACGCCGGACTCATCGACGCCGACGAGGCCCGGGCGCGGCGGGAGGAGATCGCCCGGGAGGCCGATTTCTACGGCGCCATGGACGGGGCGAGCAAATTCGTCCGCGGGGACGCCATCGCCGGCATCCTGATCCTGTTCATCAACGTGATCGGCGGACTAGCCATCGGGATGGGGCAGCACGGGCTGGATCTCGGCAGTGCGGTGGAACGCTACACCCTGCTGGCCATCGGTGACGGCCTGGTGGCCCAGATTCCTTCCCTGCTGCTTTCGGTGGCCTCGGCGATTCTGGTCACCCGGGTCGGCAGCGGCGCCGAGGACGTCGGCCAGCAATTCAGCGCCCAGTTTCTCGATCACCCCCGTGCCCTGGCCGTCAGCGCCGGGGTGGTGGGGCTGTTGGGCCTGATTCCCGGAATGCCCCATCTGCCTTTCCTGCTGCTCGGCTCCCTATTGGGTCTGGCGGCCTGGTGGCTGATGCGGCGGGCACGCCGCTCGATGGAGGAGGTGGTGACGGAGGAGCCTGCACCTGCCGAACCGGAAGTTCGGGAACTGAGCTGGGACGACGTGATGCCGGTGGACCGGATCGGTCTGCTGGTGGGTTACCGTCTGATTCCCCTGGTGGACAAGCAGCAGGGGGGGCAGTTGCTGAGCCGGATCAAGGGGGTGCGCAAGAAGCTGTCCCAGGAACTGGGCTTTCTGATTCCGCCGGTGCACATCCGCGACAACCTCGATCTGGCTCCCAACGCCTACCGCCTGCAGGTGCTGGGGGTGACCGTGGGGGAAGCCGAGATCCATCCGGAGCGGGAGATGGCCATCAATCCGGGACAAGTGTTCGGTTCGGTCCAGGGAATCGCGGGCAAGGATCCGGCGTTCGGTCTGGATGCGGTCTGGATCGAGCCGTCCCAGAAGGATCATGCCCAGGCGCTGGGCTATACGGTGGTGGATCCGGAAACGGTGATCGCCACCCACCTCAGCCAGGTGCTCGAGGATCATGCCCACGAGCTGTTCGGCCATGAGGAAGCCCAGCAGTGGCTCGACAATCTGGCCAAGGTGGCGCCGAAACTGGCCGAAAGCCTGGTACCCGACACGGTGTCCCTCACCCTGCTGGTGAAGGTGCTGCAAAACCTGCTCAAGGAGAAGATTTCCATCCGCGACATGATCACCATCGCCGAAACCTTGGCGGAGAACGGCAGCCGCAGTCAAGATCCCGACGCCCTCACCGCCGCGGTCCGCGCCGCCCTGGGCCGTTCCATCGTCCAGCAGATCAATGGTTTATCCCGGGAGTTGCCGGTCATCACCCTCGATCCCGAGTTGGAACAGTTGTTGCAGAAGACTGTGCAGGGCGCCGGGAGCGAAGGCGCCGGGATCGAGCCGGGATTGGCGCAGCGGATCCATCAGCTTCTCGAGGAGCAGGCCCGGAAGCTGGAAATGGCGGGAAAGCCGGCGGTGCTTCTGGTGTCGTCCCTGTTGCGCTCCTGGCTGGCGCGCTTCGTGCGCCATACCATTCCTGGGCTTCATGTCCTGGCGTACAACGAAATACCGGAAGATCAACAAATCAAGGTGGTCGGCGTGGTCGGCCAGCAGGCCTGAAACCGTGAGGTGGCATCGGGATGAAGATGAAACGTTTCGTGGCCCCGGACATACGCCAGGCGTTGCAGCAGGTCAAGGAGACGCTGGGCGCCGACGCGGTGATCCTGTCGAACCGCAAGGTGGCCGAGGGTGTGGAGATCGTCGCTGCGCGTGATTTCGAGGTGGAGACGGTCGTTCCCCGGGACCGGGAGCACACCCGGGAAAAGACCGCAGTGACCCCCAGACCCGCCTTCTCGGCCCGGAGTTACGGTGCCGTGGCCGGCCAGGAGAAGGTGACGCCCGCCCGCCGGACGGACGTCAAAAAACCGGTGTTCCCCAAGGTCGAGCCGGCGGCGCGGACGGAGGGAAACGTTTCACGCACCCAGGTCAGCGACACCGTCGTCCGCCCGAAGCCCGGACCGACCGCCGAGTCGGCCCCGCCGGATGCCGGATTGGAGTCGGTACGCCGCGAACTGGCCCAGATGCGCCGTCTCCTGCATCAGCATCTGGCCCGTGACGCCTGGCATGAGACCGTCCGTAGCGCCCCGACCCGTCTGGATCTGCTGCGCGCCCTGGGCGAGCTCGGCTTTTCCCGTTCCCTGGCCCTGGAACTGTCCCAGCGCACCGGCGGGGCGGAGGAATTCGCTACCGCCATGGATCGATTGCGGCAAATACTCGGCGAGCAGATTCCGGTGCAGGCGGATCCGTTGCTGGAACACGGCGGCGTCGTGGCCCTGGTGGGGCCCACCGGCGTGGGCAAGACCACCACCATCGCCAAATTGGCGGCCCGTTTCCGCCTCAAGCACGGGCCGCGGCCGATCGCCCTGGTGACCACGGACAACTACCGCATCGCCGCCCATGAGCAACTCAGCACCTACGCCCGGATTCTCGGCGTTCCTGTGCGCGTGGCGGCTGGACCCGACGAACTGCAGGCCATCGTCCGCAGCTTCGTGGACAAGCAGCTGGTGTTGATCGACACCGCCGGCATGAGCCAGCGTGATCTGCGCCTGGCGGAACAGTTCGATCTGCTGCGCGCCAGCGACATCGCCATCGAAACCTATCTGGTGCTTTCGGCGGCGACCCAACTGAAGAGCCTGTACGAGGCCGTCGAGGCCTTCTCCCGCTTCCAGCCCAAATCCTGCATTTTGACTAAACTTGATGAAGCGGGCGCGCTGGGCCCGGTGCTGTCGGTTCTGATGGAACGCGGCTTGCCGGCCGCCTTCATCACGGACGGTCAGCAGGTTCCCGAGGACCTGCACCCCGCCGATGCGGCGGATCTCGTCACCCGGGCCCTTCGGCACGTGCCCGATCTGCCGTCGGCAGACAGGGATTTGGCTTTCGAGGATTGGATCGCCTATGCAAATGCCTAGTTCGGATCAGGCCGCCGGTATCCGGCGGTTCAACGCTTCCCGGCCGGTTCGGGTGGTCGCCGTCACCAGCGGCAAAGGCGGGGTCGGTAAGACCAACATCGCCGTGAATCTGGGTGTGGCCTTGGCCAGACAGGGGCGGCACACGGCCCTGCTCGACGCCGACATGGGGTTGGCCAACGTCGACATCCTCCTGGGGCTGCAACCCCGCTTCAATTTGTCCCATGTCATCGCCGGGGACAAGCGTCTGGACGAGATTCTGGTGGCCGGCCCGGAAGGGTTGCGGATCGTTCCGGCGGCGTCCGGCATCCAGCAGATGGCGGAATTGTCACCGGTGGAGCAGGCCGGCCTGATCCGGGCGTTCAGCGAACTGCGGCTGCCGCTGGAAGTCCTCCTGGTCGATACCGCGGCGGGAATCTCCACCACCGTGGTCAACTTCGCCCGGGCCTGCCAGGAGATCGTGGTGGTGGTCTGCGACGAGCCCACCTCGCTGACCGACGCTTACGCTTTCATTAAGTTGCTGTATCGCGATTACGGCCTGTACCAGTTTCAGGTGTTGTGTAACCAGGTGCGCTCCGCGGAGCAGGGAAGGCAGTTGTTCGAAAAGCTGTACCGGGTGACCGACCGTTACCTGGATGTGACGTTGCGTTATCTGGGCGCCGTGCCCTACGACGATGCGGTGCGGAAGGCGGTGCAGCAACAGCGTCCTTTCGTGACCGCTTTTCCGGGCAGTTCCGCCGCCAGGGCTATTCAGGAACTGGCCCGCAAGATCGACCACTGGCCGATCGACAACACCGCCTCCGGCCAGTTGGCGTTTTTCGTCGAACGCATGATCCAGTACAGCGCGGAGGCGTTGGCATGAAGGGTCTGGCGGCCTATGCGGCGGTACAGAAGTTGGATTACGAGGGGGTAGTGGAACAGTACACCCCCCTGGTCCGGCGTATCGCCCACCATCTCAAAGGCCGATTGCCGGCCAGCGTTCAGCTCGATGACCTGATCCAGTCCGGCATGATCGGCCTGCTGGAGGCGGCGCGTCATTACGATGCCAGCCAGGGTGCCAGCTTCGAAACCTATGCCGGTATTCGTATCCGTGGTGCCATGTTGGACGAGGTGCGGCGTTACGACTGGACGCCCCGTTCGGTCCACCGCAAGGCCCGCGAGGTTTCCGAGGCCATGTACCGCATTGAACGCCGCACCGGGCGTGACGCCCGCGATACCGAAGTGGCGTCGGAGCTGGGGGTCAGCCTGGAGGAATATCACCGCATTTTGCAGGATGCGGTGGGTTGCCGCCTGTTCAGCATCGAGGAGCTGAGCGAAAACGGCGACGGCTTTCTGGAGGAGCACGGCGGGGGGGAAAGCGACACTCCCGGTGATCAACTGGCCCGTGAACGCTTCAAGGCGGCGCTGGCCGACGCCATCGCCGGTCTGCCGGAACGAGAACGGCTGGTGATCTCCCTCTATTACGAGGAGGAGATGAACCTCAAGGAAATCGGCCAGGTGCTCGGTGTCAGCGAGTCCCGGGTCTGTCAGATCAACAGTCAGGCCATGCTGCGTCTGCGGGCCCGCATGCGCGACTGGCTGACTGGCTGATCCGGCGGAAGCGGCTATATTTAAGGGTAGGTTGTTCGTTCGGAAGAAATACAGGGGGGTTGGTTTGGACAAGAACATGAAAATCCTCGTGGTGGACGACTTTTCCACCATGCGCAGGATCATCAAGAATCTGCTTCGGGAACTCGGTTTCACCAACGTCAGCGAAGCGGACGACGGCCAGACTGCGTTGCCCAAGCTGCAGTCCGGGGATTTCGATCTTTTGATCACCGACTGGAACATGCCGGGCATGACGGGGATTGATCTCCTCAGGGCGGTGCGGGCCGACGAAAAGCTGGCCAATCTGCCGGTTCTGATGGTGACGGCCGAGGCGCGTCGGGAGCAGATCATCGCCGCCGCCCAGGCCGGGGTGAACGGTTACATCATCAAACCCTTCACCGCGGGCACGCTGAAGGAAAAGCTGGAAAAGATCTTCGAACGACTGGCGGCGTGAGGGGGATGGTCATGACGGAGACGACGATGGACGCCTCGCTCGAGGCACGGTTGGCCCGGGCCCGGGCCCTGGTGGCGGCCCTGGAGCAGGGCGACGAACTGGAAGCAGACCGGGTTTTGGACGAGATCGGTCGGGTAAGGCAGAGCGTGTTGTTTCAGGAGATCGGCCGCTTGACCCGTCAATTGCACGATGCGCTGACCGCTTTCACCTTGGACAGCCGGCTGGCCCAGTTGACCGAGCAGGAGATGCCCGACGCCCGGGAGCGGCTTAACTACGTCATCACCATGACCGAGCAAGCGGCCAATACCACCTTGAACGTGGTCGACGAAGTGCTTCCCATGGTGGCGGAGCTCAGCGACAAGACCGTTTCCCTGTCGCAGCGCTGGCAGCGCTTCCTCCAGCGCCAGATGCCCTACGACGAATTCCGGGAGTTGAGCCGGGACATCACCGTTTTCCTGAACTCTCTCGATCAGGGACTGCAACGGGTGCAGGGGCAGCTCAACGAGGTTCTGATGGCCCAGAGCTTCCAGGATCTGACCGGCCAGATCATCCGCCGGGTGATCGAGCTGGTGCAACAAGTAGAAGAGAGCCTGTTGCAACTGATCCGTTTCGCCGCCCAGCAGAAAGGGTATTCGGCACCGAGGGAGAAGGACCCCGACGCCAAAGACGCCAAGAACGTGGAAGCGGCGGGGCCGGTGGTGCCCGGGGTGGACAAGGCCGAGGCGCTCAGCAGTCAGGACGATGTCGACGAATTGCTTTCCAGTCTGGGATTTTAGGAATTCGTCATGGCGATCGATCTCAACGACGAAATTCTGCAGGATTTCCTGGTCGAGGCCGGCGAGATTCTGGAGCAACTCGGCGAGCAGTTGGTGGAGCTGGAGCATGCGCCCGAGGA
>JALSSF010000140.1 GCA_026984375.1 Methylothermaceae bacterium
CGAAGACCGCCAGGCCGATGAGGATGTAGGGACCGTGGGTTTCGAACCAGTCGGAGGTGTCGATCAGCGCCTGGGTGATGGGCGGCAGCTCCCGGCCCAGGACGGAGAGGAACTTCTTGATCTCCGGCACCACGGTGGTGAGCATGAAGATCGCCACCCCGATGGCGAACACCATCACGAACAGCGGATAGGCCAGGGCCGAGACCACCTGGCGCTTGAAATTGCGGATCCGCTCCAGCTCCTTGCTGGCGTGGTCGAGGACGAAATCCAGGTTGCCGGTCTCCTCGCCGACGCGGATCAGGGCCAGGGTGAGGCGGTCGAACACCTTGTGCTCCATCATCGCCTCGGTGAGGCTGTCGCCCTGCTGGATGCGGTCGGCGATCTTGTTCCACACCCGGGCCACGGCGATGCGCGAATGGCCCGCCACGATCCGCAGCGCCTCCAGGATCGGCAGCCCCGAGCGCAGCATCACCGCCAGCTGGTGGAAATCGCGCTCCACGTCCACCGGGCGCATGGCGCGGTATTCCAGCGGGTTGAGGCTGAAGCCGCGGGCGCCGTCGCGGCGCTTGATCTCGGCGATCTCCAGCACCAGCAGGCGCTGGGCGCGCAGCTGCAGTACCGCCGCCTCGCGCGATTCCGCCTCCACGGTGCCGCTCTGCTGGCGGCCGGCGCCGTCCCGGGCGATGTAGCGGTATTCCGGCATTCAGCTCACCACGACAGCACGATGCCCATGGCCTCGCTCATGGCGGTTTCCCCGGCCAGCAGCTTGTCCACCAGGTCGTCCACCAGGAACGGCACGCCGGCCTCCTTCATCCAGCCGATCACCTCGGTCTCTCCAGCCCCTTCGGCGATGCCGCGGGCCCAGTCGGCGTCGATGGGCAGCATCTCGTACACCGCCAGGCGGCCGTGGTAGCCGCGCCCGCCGCAATAGACGCAACCGGCGCCCTCGTAGATCTCCCGCCCGGCCAGTTCGGGGCGGCCCAGGATCTCCGCCTCGCGCCGGGTCAGGGGGCGGGGGACGCGGCAGTGGCGGCACAGGCGCCGCACCAGGCGCTGGGCGATGGCCAGGCGCACGCTGGCGGCCACCAGGTACGGCTCCAGTCCCATGTCGATCAGGCGGGTGAGGGTCGCCGGAGCCGAGTTGGTGTGCAGGGTGGACAGCACCAGATGGCCGGTGAGGGCGGCCTTGACCGCCACGTCGGCGGTTTCGTGGTCACGGATCTCGCCGATCATCACCACGTCCGGGTCGTGACGCAGGATCGAGCGCAGCGCCTTGGCGAAGCTGACCTTGTCGGCGCTGTCCACCTCCGACTGGGCCACCCCCTCGATCTCGTATTCCACCGGGTCTTCCACGGTGATGACGTTGAGATCGCGCCGCGCCAGCAGATAGCGGATGGCGGCGTACAGGGTGGTGGTCTTGCCGCTGCCGGTGGGGCCGGTGAGCAGCATCATCCCCTGGCTGCGCTGGAGGAAGGTTTCCAGGGTGCGTCGGTGGAAGTCGCTCAGTCCGAGCCGCTCCAGGGTCAGCTGGCCGGTCTGCAGGGCCAGCAGGCGCAGGGTCATGCGCTCGCCGTGCTTGGTGGGCAGGGTGGCGACGCGGACGTCGATCTCCCGGCCGCCGCTGACGAACTGTTTGGAAAAACTGCCGTCCTGGGGGGCGCGCTTTTCGGCGATGTCCATCCCCGCCAGCACCTTGAGGCGGCCGACGATCTCCGAATGGGCAGTGGGGGGCAGCTCGACGTGGGTCTCCAGGCGGCCGTCCACCCGGAAGCGGATCAGCAGCTTGTCGCGCCGCGGGTCGATGTGGATGTCCGAGGCCTGCTTCAGATAGGCGGAAAACAGAATCTCGTCGGTCAGGTCCACCGCGTCGGCGTCGAGGCCCTCGAGGGGGCTTCCGTGCGGCGCCTCCAGAATGCTCATGCGGTCGCGGCCGTCGCCGAACACCCGGCGGATGGCCCGCTCCAGCGCTTCCTTCTCCGACTTCCAGGCGCACACCGGCGACTTGGCCATGCGCTCGACGATGCGCAGGGTGGGGCGGTGGCCGGGATCGAGACAGGCCACGTGCAGCACCCCGTCCAGCTCCACGAAGGGCAGCACCCGCTTGCGCATCGCCAGGGTGGCGGGAATCTTGAGGACGCATTCGGGGTGGACCCGGACCTCCTCCAGGTCGAGGACGTGGGTTTCCGGATCGAAACGGGCCGGATCGACGAAGTGTACCCCCAGGCGGGCCTCGTCGCCTTCGATGCGGAGCCAGCGGATCTCCGCCCGCCGGGTGATCCGGCGCTCGCCGACCGCCAGGGTGAGGGTCAGGCGGGCGCCGACTGCCAGGGCGTCGATCTGCAGCCCGGTCACCGCCAGGCCCGCCCCGTCCGGTGACAGGTCGGCGATCGCCGCCTCCACGGTGTCGCCGCCGGGACGGTAGAGGATCGCCTGGGCCGGGGGTGCCGGGAGGTCCCGGGGCCGGCCGCGGCGTTCGTCGTTGCGTGGTAGTCGTTCCGATGGGGTCGCCATGGTGGTCACCTCAGATCCAGATGGTCAACGTCCAGCGCATCCGCGGATCGCTGTCGTCCTCGGGAGCCTGCATGGTCAGCTCCAGCGGGATCAGCGGCACCGCGTCGTCGGCCATCTCCCGCAGGGCGGCGTACACCGCCCCGTAGCCTCCCAGGAAAGTCACCCGCCAGGCCTGAAAGTGGAGCTTTTCCGCCAGGCCGCGCTTTTCCAGGCGCTTGCGGATCTCCCGCACCGTGCGGCTGCCGTTCGTGAAGATTTCGTCGTCGCGCCCCTCGTCGAGCACCTGCAGCCGGTGGCGGGTCAGGATCGCCGCCAGTTCGGCGATGAGGCGGTTGGTGTCGTGGCCGGAGGCCAGCCCGCCCAGTTCGTCGCTCAGTTTTTCGTCCAGCTTGGCCTTTTTGGCCTCCAGTTCGGCGATCTGCCGGTCCAGGTTGGCGATCTGGCGCTCGTAGGCGGGAATGGCCGAGGCGCTGATGCCTTTCTGTACCAGGGCGCGCCACTCCTGCTCCGCCTTTTCGGTGTTTTTCTCCACGAAGCCCTTGACGAAGGTGAAATAGATCACCCCCACCGCCAGTGCCGGCAGGATGCGCTTGAGCAGGCGTTCGCGTTCCTCAGCCGTCATCGCCACGGGCGATCCCTCCCAGACCGAGATCCTTCAGCTTGAGATCGAATCCCCACGGGCCGCCGTGGACGAACAGATCCAGATCCTTCTTGTCGGGGGGCAGCAGCTCGAGGCCGAGACGCGCCGCCGGGGCTTCCAGCGCCGTGGCGTAACGGTTGGGGGCGTCGTAGTACACCGCCACCCCGTGGATCTTCCACACGTCGCCGTCGCGGCCGATGGCGTCGAGCACCACCCCGGCCGGCTTGTGGCGCGCCAGCGCCGCCAGCAGCTCCGCCGGCCGGGCCCGCAGCCGCGCCAACAGCTCGGGAAAGTGCTGGAATCCCTCCTCCAGCAGGTTCACGTCCTGTTCCAGAGCCCCCAGACGCCCGCGGCGGCTCTTGATGCCGTCGCGCAGGGACTGGACCCGTTTTTCCAGTTGGCGCAGCTCTTCCGCCTTGGCCTGATAGTCGAGCTTCTGCCAGGTGTGCCAACCGAAGTGGGCCGCCACCACCAGCAGCGCCGCCAGCCCCGACAGCCCCATATAGAGGTGGTCGGGGTTGATGGCGCTGGTTTCCTGCAACAGCGGCACGTGCAGGCCGCGGCCGGCCAGCGCTTTGGCCCAGGCGCCGAGCCAGCGGGCGCGCGCCGCCTCCTGGTCCAGACGCCAGGTCCGGGTGTCGTCCTCCTCCATGAGCACGATGCGGGCGCCGATGAGCGTTTCCCGATGGGCGACGTCCTGGTGTTCCTCCAGCCACTCGTCGATCTCGGCGCGCCAGCCGTCGGCGATGCCCTCGGTGGGGACGACGGTCACCTCCGGCGGTTCGTCGCGGTGGCGGGCGCAGACGGCGACGGCGTGGTCGGGCCAGTATTCCAGCCGCAGCCAGGGCAGGGAAGTGTCGTCGGCGAGCGGCCGCGGCAGCCCGCCCGGATGCAACACCGCCGCCAGCCTGCCATGACACTGGCGCACGGTGTGGCTCAGGCGGTCGAAGACCCGCTGCGACAGCAGGCTGACCCAATAGTTGCGCATCTCGTCGTCGGAAGCGGTCAGGCAGTAGCCGATCTGGCGGTTGACCACCGACATGCCGGTCACCGCCTCCAGCTCGAACATCAGCGCCTGGGTCAGGGCCGCGGCGCCGATGCCGGTGGTCTGGGCCGCCGGCAGGGCGAGGGTGTGAGTCTCCAGCCGGTCGTAGAGAATCCACACCCGCCGCGCCGGCTTCGGCCCCTTGGTGAGGACGTACTCCACCGCCTCCGGCAGGTAGTCCACCCCCTCGCAGGTCTTCTCCACCGCCGCCACCTCCCCGAGGAGCTCGCCGCGCCCGTCTGCCTCGGCGCGGTAGGTCACCGCCTCGGTGACGTACAGCAGAGTGTGACGCGGCCGGCGGGCGGTGGGGAGTTTGGCGATGAGGGGGGCGAGTTTGTCGGGAAGCTTCATCAAGCAGGGTCGTTATTGTTGTTCTTGTTGTCGTGTTACCAGAAGACGACGGGGATGGTGCTGCCCGGTTGCATATCGATGGGGATGGGGCGGTGATCGTTTGGATAGAGATTGTTCACGTTCGTCACGTTTCCCGAAGCATCGCAGCGAAAGAGGGCGATGAAATTCTGGCCAGCCGGAACGGAGAGTGACGCAGGGAAATCAAAACGTACTCTTCGCGTGGTTGGGTTGGATGTCGTGATCGAGAAAGAAACGCTATTGCTGGTGATCGAGGTAACGCCGAGGGTTGGGGAGCGATAATAAAGGCGCAAACAGGTGGTTACGGGGGGCGAGGCTGTGGTTGTCGTCGTGTCGAGAAATTGCAAGGTGATGTTTGGGACAGGGATCCGCCAATCGTTCGTAGTGATGTCGATCAGACAGTCGTCCTCATAGGCGGCGCAGTTGTCGGATGGGCCGTTTTTATGGTCGCTGCCGTAGCTTTCGATACGCATCGAAGTGACTGGAGAAAGAGGAGACATGACCCAACCGTAATATTGGTTGTTGTCATAGGTTGGATTGGTGACGCCACCCCAACTGTCGCGCAGTGCATCCGGGTCATCGGGGGATGCGGAGCTGTATAGATAAGGCCCGCGCCAACCGAATCCCATGTGAAATTGAGCACTCGTTCCCGCATTGACCGTGACGAGTCGCCAGGTCGGTTGCGAGTCGCGGGTGATCAAAGCCCGCAAATTCGGCGGCAGCGTTCCCATGTCGAAGGCGTAGGCCCGAATGCCCTTGCTCCAGTCGCCATCGCCGACGATGGCTTTCTTGAATTCCTTGAGCAACCGCACCGTCTTCTCATACCGCGCCTGTTCCTGAATCCCGCTCACTGAGGTGATCGCCACCGAGGTCAGGATCGTCATCACCAGCAGCGATACCACCAGTTCCAGCAGGGTCAGGCCGGTTTGCCGTTTCATTTGCTCACGCATGGTTGATTCCCCTGGGGCAGGGGATCGGGAATCTGCAGGAAAAGCACGCGGTCGTCGCCGCGGTTGACGGCGTTGCAATCATTCAGTTTGGTGTCCAGTTTTCCGTCCGGACCTGCGGAAACCAGGCGGGCGCAAGCTTTTGGCATGCCGCCCTCGCACGCCTTCAGAGGCGCTGTTGTGTCACAACTGGAAGGCACTTGCAGCACGACGGGATTCCGCCAGCGGTAATGATCGAATACGTATAGATCGTCTTTGAAGGTGGTCGCCTTGTGATCGAAGCTGACGTAATGGGTGGTGTCGGAAAAGCTGGCGTCCAGGTTGGCGGGATTGGCCAACTTGCCCTCGCTGTTCTGTAGATACGGCCCGCGCCAGCCCAAGGCCAGGTTGGGTCGGAACGTTTGCAGGGATTTGGGGCAGAGCGATTTCTTCGGCGTGCCGGTGGTGGCCGAGACGTTGAAAAGGAAATGCAAGAGGTAACGGGGATTGCCACCGGCGGTAGTGTCGTCGTGACAATCCGCGTTACCGCTTCCATCTCGATAATAGGGAAGGCGGTTGCCCATATCGCTGTAATACCCCGGCCCCGCGCTCGAGCCCATGATCGCCTCCTTCACCGCCATCAGGGTCGCGTCGGTGGCCTGGCAGGCGGCCTGTTTCACCGTGCCCTGGGTGAAGGGCAGCACCACCCCGGCCAGGGCGACCAGGATCAGCAGCACCACGGTCAGTTCCACCAGGGTGAAACCGGGTTGGAATCGGGGGATCTTCATCGTCACTTGTAGGCAGGAAGGCGGGCGCCGAAGCGCCCGCCGGTTCAGGTCAGACAAGAACGCGATCAGTTGTTCTTGTTGGTCATATTTTCATAGGTGTGTGCCTGGGTATGGGCCAGACCCCATAGATGAGGCGGCATCATCAGCATGGCCGAGCCGATGAACTTGGCCGGTTCCGTGTTTTCGGAGCAAGGCGCGGTGTTGCTCTTGTCAACCCGGAAGACCGTGACGAAACGGTTGTACCTCTTGTCCGGACCCATACCGCCGGCAGAGGCGAAATGCAGGGGAGCATCCGCCATGACCGTGCCGATCATTTCGTTTTCCGGGCCGACACCCAGAACGATATAGTCGTAACAGGTAGCATTGAACTTGTTGACGTTTTGGGGAGCCGTGCTGTTATAGAAGGCGAAGGCCAAGTGCTCTTCGACGCTCGTGAACGGGCCGGTGTAAGTGACGGCAGCCAGCTCGACCGCTCCCGACGTTGCTGATGGCATCGGCACGTTGACGACGGTGCTTACCGCGTCGAAAGTGGCGCTGGTATAAGGACCCATCGCAGGTTTGGTTTTCATCTGCCAGACACTGCCGATCCCGCCCATCATCAAGGAGGTCAGGGGAATGGTGTCGGTACCGGCGGTATAGGTGACTTTTTTAACCAGATTGGGGTTCATCAGCTTTGTGTAAACCTGACCACTGCCATCAATCAAGGAATGGAGTTCATCGGGGTATTCCAGATACTTGGCCTGGAATAACCCGATCGCGTTGTTCAACTCCCACAGGTTGTCATTACCGGTGGAGTCGTGGGTCCGTTGCAGATACCCCTGCGCATAGGGCAGGATCAGCCCCGACAGGCCGATGAGGACCAGCAGGACCACGGTCAGTTCCAGCAGGGTCAAACCCGCCTGGCGCTTGCGTGTCTTGATTGTCGTCGGTTTCAGGTTCATCATTGATTTTTCTCCTACAATAACAATAAACGTTGACGTGAAATTACGGCCGCTTCGGGGTGCCGCCCTAGGCGGCCGCTTTTTTTCGCCTTCCCGGCCGCTTCCTTACCGATCCGGCTGTCGCCGATTCCCTGGCGCTTCCCTGCCGGTACGTCAGGTTGATAGCACAGTCCGTGCCAAACCATGGGGTCGGCATGGCTGCAGCCTTCGAACGAAAAGCGGATTCGTGACGTCGGTCACAACTGCGGCAAATACCGCAATGTGTGTGATATGCCGCAGTTCGGGGGCTGATGGCGGCTGCCTTGACAGTCAGGGCGCTTTTCCGGTTAATGGGAAAATTCATCGACGATTGGGAGTGACTGACAATGAGCCGGCTGGACGAACGGGTCGATCGCCTCGAAGAGGCGCTGATGAAGCTGGCCTACGCCCAGTTCAACACCGAGATGGAATTGCGCCAGCTTTCGCGCGAAATGAAGGATTTCAAGGACGAGATGAAAGACTTCAAGGCGGAAATGCAAGCGTTCAAGGGCGAGATGAAGGATTTCAAGGACGAGATGTTGGCCTTCAAGGGCGAGATGAAAGATTTCAAGGATGAGATGAAGGGCTTCAAGGACGGCGTGGAAGCTTTCAAGGGTGAAATGCAGGCGTTCAAGGAGGAGGTCCGGCGCGACCGCAGGGAAATGAACAAGCGCTGGGGCGAGATCGCCAACAAGCTGGGTACGGTGGTGGAGGACATCATCTATCCGAGCGCCCGCCGGGTGGCGCGGACGTTTTTCGGGGCGGAAACCATCGAATTCGAGGGTCAGCGCATCGTCCGCCGCCTGTCCGGCGACCGGGGCCGGAGCCGCGAGTTCGACGGGGTGTTCGCCTGGGAAGGTCACGTGCTGCTGTTGGAGGGCAAGGCCGCCATTCGCCCCGAGTATCTGCGCGGTTTCGCCGATTTCGTTCGCCTCGGGGTCTTCTTCGACTGGTTTCCGGAATACCGCGGTCGGCGGCTGATTCCCGTGTTCGGGGCGTTGGCGATCCCCGATCGGGACGTGGCCTGGCTGACCCGGAGGCGCATCTACGTGCTGAAGATGGGGGAGGAGGCGATGGAGCTGGTGAACTTCGAGGCCGTGGAAGGCGAGCGGGCGGGCTAGGCGCTGACTGGCCCGGCGGCCGGCCTCGAACGTTGGCGCGTTATGTGCATGGGGTTTTCGGGTTCACAGCGTCTGAGAGTGAGGAGCGATGCGCGACGTGCAAGCCTGGTTGCCGGGGGTGGCGCTGACGGCGGCCCTGATGGCGGTTCTGGTGATCTACGCCCCGGGGCTGGGGGGCGGGTTTCTGTTCGACGATCAGCCCAATCTGGCCCTGAACGAGGCCCTGAAACACGCCCGACCCACTTGGGATTCGGTGTTGGCGGTGATCGAGTCCGGTAACGCCGGGCCCCTGAAGCGTCCGGTGGCGATGCTGAGCTTCGCCGCCAACGTCTGGGCGACGGGGATGAATCCGGTCTGGTTCAAGTTCACCAACGTGCTGATCCATCTGGTCAACGGGGTGCTGGTCTATTGGCTGACCCGGCTGCTGTTGTCCCGGCTGGCGGCGGACGGCGTCCCCTTGACGCCGTTGCGGGTCCGCTGGATGGCGGTGGTGGTGGCTTCCCTGTGGCTGCTGCATCCCCTGAACCTGACCGCGGTGCTCTATACCGTCCAGCGCATGACCAGCCTGGCGGCCACCTTCACCTTGCTGGGGATGATCCTGTACGTGCTCGGCCGGCGCCGGTGGCTGGTGGAGAGCGAGCCGCGCTGGGTTGTCGGGGCGGTGGCGATGCTGGGTGGCGTGCTCGGCTGCGGGGCGCTGGCGGCGCTGACGAAGGAGAACGGCCTGCTGATCGTCGCCTTCGTGTTCCTGATCGAGTGGATCTTCTTCCGTTTCCGGGCCCCCCATCCGGCGGCCCGGCGGGCGCTGGCGGCGGCCCACGCCCTGTGGTTCGGCCTGCCGGCGCTGGCGGCGGTGGTATGGTATCTGCTCGTCCATCCCGAACGGCTGGTGGGCGGCTACGTCGGGCGTGACTTCACCTTCACCGAGCGTATCCTGACCGAGCCCAGGATTCTCTGGCACTACGTCAATTGGCTGCTGGTGCCCGACATCCGCGCCATGGGCCTGTTCCACGACGACATCCCCCTGTCCAAAGGACTGTTCGAGCCGCCGACCACCCTGTTCGCCCTGGTGGAATGGCTTCTGACCGCCGGGCTGGCCCTGTGGGCGCGGCGGCGGGCGCCGGTGTTCGCCTTCGGCGTTCTGTTCTTCCTGGCGGGGCACGCGATGGAATCGACGGTGTTCCCGCTGGAGATCGTCCACGAGCACCGCAACTACCTGCCTTCCTGGGGGATTGTCCTGATGCTGGGGTATTACGGGTTGCATCCCGGTTTCGCCAAGGTGGTGGCGCGGCTGCGGGGCGGGAAAGCGCCGGCCGCCGAGCCGCTGCTGGCCCTGCGGGCGGCGGTGCTGGCGGGATTCGCCCTGCTGGCGGCGGGAGGCACCTGGGCGCGGGCGCTGTCGTGGTCGGATCAGCGGCTGCTGATGATCGCCGAAGTGCGCCATCACCCTCTGTCGGTGCGCGCCGCCTTCACCGCCGGGCGGGTCATGATCGAGACCGCCGAGCATTTCGAGCGCGACAGCCCCCAGGCGAAGGAGCTGCGGGAATTGGCGCGCACCTTCTACCGCCACGCCAACCGGCTGGACGATTACTACCTGGTGGGGCGCTTCGGCCTGCTGACCCTGGACGCCCTCGACGGCAAGCCGGTGGACCGGGCGCTGCTGGCGGATTTGAAGGCCCATCTGCGGGAAGGGCCGGTGGCGGCCAACCAGGTCTATACCCTGACCCGGCTGCTGGAGGACGACCGCCACGACCGCTGGGGCTTGCCGCCGGAGGTGCTGCTGGAGGCGGCCGACGCCCTGCTGGCCAATCCGAACCTGCCGCCCCACTGGCGCAAGGACGTGTTGATCGCGGCCCTCAAGGTGGCCTTCCGCCACCATCACTACCACCAGGCGCTGGCCTACGCCCGCGGCCAGGTGGCTCTCGACGGGCGCGACCCGGCCTTCCGCCTCAATCTGGCCCAGGCGCTCTATCTCACCGGCGACCGTGACGCCGCCCTGGCCGAACTGGCCCGGGCCGCCGAGCTGGACACCGACGGCCGCCTGGCGGCGGCGCGGGCGTTCGTCGAAAGCCACTTTCAGGGCCCGGCGTCACACACCGGTACGCCGGGCGGGGAGAGACGGCCGTGAGTGCCCTGCCGTTTCGCGCCGACGTTCAGGGGTTGATGTTCACGCAGGACACAGGGGCGCCGGCCGCCATCCCCGGCAGCCGGCACAGTTGGGCCAGTTGATCCACGGGCGTACAGCTGCCATAGGAACGGTGCCTTGCGGGCCAGATGGGCGCCGAGGATGGCGGCGATCGGCGGATGGGTGGCGGATTGGAGCGGCCGTGGCAGAAATTGCGACGGCGATCACGGTCAACTCAACACCGATCAATTTACGCTTACGGGAGTTGGGAAGGGTCTGCCGGACCGAAATTCGTCCCTAAATTTAGGCCCGGCGCGGCCTTCCCTGGCCGCTGACAGACCCTTCCCAACTCCCTTAGGCAGAAGTGACAGGTGGTAAGCACGGTCAAAGGCGAACTTGACAGTGCCCGACGTGATCTTCTATGGAAGATGTATCGTGATTGAAAGACCGGAGTGACTGATGAGTCTTGCGGCAGAGGATATCGAGCGGATCGAGGCGCTAGTGGAACGCCTCGTAG
>JALSSF010000141.1 GCA_026984375.1 Methylothermaceae bacterium
GCTTGGAGTTCAAGGTGGTCTTCGCCGCCGCCCTCACAAAGGGCGTCGTGCCCCTGGAACAGGCGCTGGCGGCGGCGAGCGACCCGGTGGAGGCCAAGCAGAGCGAACGCCAGGAGCGGGGCTTGTTCCACGTCGCCGCCACCCGTGCCGTTCAGCGTTTGTACCTGTCGGCGCACGGGGAGCCCAGTCCTTTTCTCACCGTGGTGGCCGGTCAGGCGGAGGGGGCGCCGTAGGCGTCACGGTTGGTCGGCCAGCCGGTCGGCGATGGCGCAGATCATCAACTGACTGGTACGGGCTCCGGCATCGACGATGCCGCGGGTGCGTTCGCCCAGGTAGGAGGCCCGTCCCTTGGTGGCGAGCATATCGCGGGTCGATTCCATACCGGCGATGGCGGCTTCCTTGACCTGGGCCAGCACCTGGTCCAGGGGGGTGCCCGCCTCGGCAGCCTGACGCAGACATTCGGCCACCGGCACCAGGGTGTCGAGCATGGTTTTTTCCCCCACGTCGGAACGGCCGCGCTGCTTCATCGCCTCCACGCCGGCATGGAAAGCCTCGGCGAAGGCGGCGAAATCCATCGGCTTGTCCTTGAGTGCCTTGCTCATGGCGACGAACAGGGTGCCGTAGAGGGAACCGGAAGCACCGCCGATCTTGCTCATTACCGTCATGGCGATCTTTTGCAGCGCCTGGCTCCAGTCGCCCATGGCGGCCAGTTCGGCGCTTTGCTCCGACAGCGCCTTCAGTCCGCGCTGCAGGTTGACGACGTGATCCCCGTCCCCCAGGGTCTGGTCCAGCCGGGTGACTTCCTCGGCATGGGCGTCGATGGTTTCCAGGGCCGCCTGGATCAGTTGCGGCAGAATGGCGGGTGTCAACGGCATGGTCCACTCCTCTGTTTGGCAAGGGGTTCGAGCATAGCGCGGCCGGGGGGAGGAAACAACTCGTCCCCGCCGGTTCTTACCACCTATCCCTTCTGCCGAAGGGGGCTGGGAAGGGTCTGTCAGCGGCCATGGATGGCCGCTCCGGGCCTAAATTTACGGACGAATTTCGGTCCGGCAGATCCTTCCCAGCCCCCGTAAAAGTAAAGTGATAGGTATCGAGCGATCCCGGGTTGACCTCGCCCCGGTCGGATGCTGGAAAATAGGCGCTTTTAACAACACGGATGGAACTGAACCATGTCCACTTGGTTGTCGCTGCTTCCGGCCCTGATCGCCATTCCGGTGGCCCTCGTCACCCGCCGGGTCCTGATCGCCCTGGGGTTGTACGTGATCATCGGCGCCCTGATCCTGGAACGGGGCTGGCTTCCCGACGCCAGCATCCGGGTCGGCTCGATCCTCTGGCGGGTGGTTTCAGACCGGGACAACGTTCTCATCATCGTTTTCAGCCTGATGATCGGGGGGCTGATCGGCCTGATCCAGAAATCGGGCGGCATCGAGGGCTTCGTCCACTGGGCCGAAAAACGCCTGCTCGACGGCGATCCGCGCCGGGTGGCGATCCTGGCCTTCGTGACCAGCATGGCGCTGTTCGTGGAGACCAATTTCGGTGTGCTGATCGCCGGTCTCATCGCCCTGCCCCTGTTCGACCGTTACCACCTGTCCCGTTTGCGGCTCAGTTACATCCTCGACACCACCTGCGCGCCGAAATGCATGCTGATTCCCGTGAACGCCTGGGGAGCCTACATCATCAGTCTGCTGGCGGATCAGGGGGTGGAACGGCCCGTGTCCGTGTTGATTCAGTCCCTGGGCTTCATCTACTACGGCTGGATCGCCATCGCCCTGGCGGCTTTCGTGGCGGCGACCGGCCGGGAACTGCCCTGGAAACTGCCCTTTTCCCAAAGGGTGGTGGGGGAACTGCCTCATTTCGGCACCGAAATCGTCCCTCATCCCGACTCGCCGGGACATCCGCGCTATCTCTGGGGCCCCATCGGCCTGCTGGTGCTGGCCGTGTTGATTCTGCTCCCCCTCACCGGCGACGCCCCCCTGGCGATTTTCAGCGCGGTCACGCTGACCCTGATCGCCACCCTGGTCTATTTCCACCGGGAGCGGGCTATGCCCTGGCGCCGGATGCTGCCGCCGATATGGCAGGGTATCCGGGTGATTCTACCGCTGATGTATCTGCTGGTCTTCGCCTTCTCCGTCGGAGTCACCACCCACGAGCTGGGAACTGGCTTCTATCTGGCCACCGCCTTGCAGGGGGAGCTGGATCCCATGTGGCTGCCCTTCCTGGTCTTCGGCATCGGCTGTCTGATTTCCTTCAGCACCGGCACTTCCTGGGGCACTTTCGCCATTCTGATTCCCATCGTGGTGCCGATGGCGGAGAT
>JALSSF010000142.1 GCA_026984375.1 Methylothermaceae bacterium
GGAAACAGTGACTGAGGCGGCGGGATCTCCCGCCACTCGAGATAGCGGACAGCGCCGCTCCGTATCTGGATCGTGGCTTGAAGCGAGGCCATACGCCCCTGCCGGCGCGCCTGCACCTGGACGGCATAGACCTGCCCCGAACCTTTTTCGAAGGGAATGCCGGACACGGGGGGAAACGGCGGCGCGTCGCCCCTCTCCCGCCCCTGAAGATAAGCCTCGACCGCCTGGGGATCGACCCCGGGCAGGGCGCGGAGCAATGCCGCCGGAGCGCTGGCCGGATCGATGCCGCGGCGGCCGTGGACGGTGATCCACGGCAGCAGCCGGCGGGTCAGTTCCGGCGTCATTCCCAGGACCATCCCCACCTCCTCCACGGTGCCGAAAAACTGGTCGGCGGGGAGGTAGGACAGGCCGGCCGCTTGATATTCCGGGGCCTCGGCACCGTTGGGGCGGCGGTCCCGGTCGCTGTCGCGCCAGTCCAGGATCGCGTCGGCGAGCGCCGGGATCTGCGCCGGATCGGCGCCGGCCAGTTGCAGCACCGCCTGCAACAGGGGGGCGTCCGCCCGGTTGATGTCGACCTTGCCGGCCTCGCCGGACACGGTCAGGCGCACCTCGATGCCGTCCCAGCGCCAGGAACGCGGCCGGCCGTCGGCCCGCCAGCGCAACGTGGGATCGGCAAGGCGCAGGTGATAGGCGGCATAGTGCACCGCCGCCTCGCAGGCGGCCAGCAGCCGGGTGCTTTCAATCCGCTGCGCGGCCAGGGAAGCCTCCCGGCGCACGCCGAGGCCGAAACTGGCGGCCAGCAGGCTCAGCAGCGCCACCACCCAAAGAACGACGATCAGGGCGACCCCGCGCTGCCTCACGGCCGTCTCCGATGCCGGGGAACACCGGATCCGCGCCGGGAATCCAGACCGTTGCGCAGGGCGACGACGACCGGCGGCCAGGAAAAACCGTCTTCGGTCTCCACGGTCACTTCCACCAGACGGGGCAGTTTCCGCTCCGTCCAGTCGGCGCGCCATTCTCCCTCGCCGTAGTAACGAAGCCGCAGTTCTTTCACCCGCTCCAGCAAAACCAGGTCGCGCAGTTTGCCTTCCCCGTCCGGCATCTCCCCGTCGAGGGTCAGAATCTGTACCCGGAGGCGGCCGTCGTCCTGAAACAGCCGAAAGCGCTGCGGTCCCTTCATGCCGATCACCAGCGGGGGAAAGGCGATGAATTCGAGCTGGCGGGAAGTGCCGCTGAACGAGGGGCGGTTCCGCCGATCGGGCCGGATCAGCGCCCCGCCCAGCCGCCGGGTCAGGAAGCGTTCCAGCACCAGCCGGCCGTCGAGGGCCTCCGCCCGAGGGCCGGCCGCCTCCCAGGTCCGCGCCCCCAGGGTCAGGACGGTGAATATCATCCCCAGCATCAGGCCGAACAACGCCAGGGCGATGAGGACCTCCACCAGCGTGAAACCCCGGTGCCCCTTCATGAGAGCGGCGCCAGTCTCAGCGTGGTCACTTGGTACTGGCGCCGGCGGCCGCCTTCCTCCCAGGTCACCGTCACGCTCACCCGGAGCAGACGCAAGGTGGGATGCTCGGGCAGCGGCTCGTCCGGCTGGTACGGGGTCACGGACACCTGCCAGCGATAGCGCCGCCACCGGCCCTGGTGTTCCCCTTCCTCCAAGGGCCACTCCCGTCCCACCCGGGCCAGCTGGGAGCGGGCCAGGGAAGCGGCCCGGCTTTGGGAGGTGGCGTTGCCGAGCAGATGCACCCCACCGCCGAAGGCCTGCAGCAGCACGGCGGCCGATAGCGCCATGAGGGTGAAAGCCACCATCACTTCCAGCAAGGTGAAACCGCGTTCAGTTTTCATCGGTCATGGCGGAAACGGTGACCCGGCCGGTGAGCCAGTTGACGTCCACCCACCGCTGCCGCTCCCCCCAGGTCAACGTCACCCGGCCGCCGGTGGCCGACCCGTCGGGAAAGAACCGGATGTTGCCCCCGGAATCGGTGGTTTCCGATTCGGCCGTCTCCAGGGTCAGCTCGACGAATTCCGGCAGGGAATGGAATTTACGTTGCCGGTCGATGCGATAGCGACGACCGGTGACGTCGAGGAAGAACACCGCTTCCCGCCCCTGGGACAGGGCGATGCCCCGGGTCTGACGGAGGGCGTCGGCCACCTCGCGAGCCGCCGCCCGGAAGCGTAAACCGTCGAGGCTGCGGGCGAAATTGGGGGCCACGAAGGTGAACCCCAGGGCCATGATCGCCAGCACCACGATCAGTTCCAGCAGGGAAAAGCCCGGCTCAGAACGCCAGTTCATTGACACTGACCACC
>JALSSF010000143.1 GCA_026984375.1 Methylothermaceae bacterium
TGCCGAACGGATTGACGATGGTCTGTACCGCACCGAAGGACTGGGAGCTGATTTCGCTGTAGGTCAAGACACCATTGGAGGGTGCAGTATTACCGCTTGCGTCCTTGCCACACGGCACATCCCAGCGCAGGAACCCGTCAGTGAAGGTAAGACCGGGAATATCCTTTTCGGGATCGATGATATTCAGTTCCTTATTGTCTAGGACAAGATTCATCGACCGGCGGTTTTGATCAGCGTCGAACCCTTGGATGACATAAGTACCTTTGATGTCCTGGGCCGACCAAATCACGATCTTGGTGTCGTCACCGCCATCCTGGCCATCGATGAAGTAGCGCATGTCAACATCATAGTCAGCGTTACAGGTATCGGAAATCCCCGCCTGCAGGTTGACAAGCGTACCCACCCCCATGGCGGTCAGGTTAGACACGCCACCACCGAAATCACTGATATCCAAAGGCATGGTGGGAACGAAGGCGACGTCGTTACTTCCGGTCTTTACCTGGAAGGCGGCGCCGGCGAGCTGGTTCGGGGTATCACCGGAACTCCCGGAAGTCAACTGAGAATCCTTGTTAGTATCCAGCACGAACACCAGATAACCCTCTTCCCCCGCAAAGGCCCCGTTGGATTCCTTGGACCAGATGAAGGAGTACATGTCGTTGGCGGTGACGTCGAACTGGCTATCGATCACGTGGTTGGAGTCCACATCGAGGAAGGCCCAGTATACCGTTCCCTTGCTGCGGGAAATCAGACCCACCGCGGTGGTGTCATCGTCACCGTTGTGGACAACGTGAGGAACCAGAACGCCCTCGTCGTACTCGGAGACCGTTGCGGCATTGGCGGCGGTCATCCCCATCGCAGCAGCAACGGCCACACTGATCGCTAATTTCTTCATCATTCTTTCTCCCTTACTTGTTGCGAAACAACAAAAGTTGCAATTGCTTGAATCTGCCCTGACCTTATCCCGGGATCGCGGCCACAGCCGCCAGGTCACGACCAAGGCTGATCTCAAATATAAATGCATCGTTGGGTTTTGGCAAGCACCGCATGGCAGGATTCACGAAACTGTCATCCCGATCCGGATGTTGCACTGTTGCCAAAAAACAACCATGCTCCTGGAACAAACACTTAAGCTCATCCGCCTCCGCGGACTTCGACCTGAAAGCTTAGGCGACCGGGGCCGAAGTTGCAAATCTAGGCGGACGGTTTTGCCGGTTTTTTCGGGCGGCGCCGCTTTTCCTGGTGATACCACTGACCGTCGATCAACACCCAATTCTGGGTGATGCGGGCCTCCACCGGTTTGGTGATGACCGGGGGAACCAGGTACTTCAGGACCAGGTCCACCTCGGCCCTGCCGGGTTCGGGAAAGCGGATGGCCTCGATCCGGTAGCTCAGATAGCGGATTCCCCCCTTGGAGGAGACGTATTTCTGCAGGGTCGTCTTCCCGGTCCGGGAGGCGGCCTCGTAATCGTACTGAGTTACCAAGTCGCCGGCCAGCCGGGCGTCCCAGAAAGCGGTCACCCGCCGGCGCAGCGCCTCCTCCCGGGAGGCCCCCAGGCTGGCGCAACCGGCCAGCAAGGCGATCAAAACGGTCCAGAATACGATTCGGGTAACTTGCATGGACGAACCTCCTCGATTTCAGTGTTGCTTCTCGTCATCCTGCCGAAAGGCGTAAAGGCGGGCCAGACGGCGGAGATTGCGCTTCTCGCGGGTGAAGCCGGTGTTCCGGAAGATCCGGTTCTCCCGCGCCCGGGGTGAATCCCGCCGGACCAGCACCGACAGGCAGTCGATCATCAGCCCGCCGGCGCCGACGATCTCCTGGCTGATGCATTGTAAGCCATGTTCTTGCGCCACTGCCGCCACCTTGGCGGCATCGACGCTGAAGTCGCGCCCGTGGAGACGACGCTCCAGGAACCCGAGGCGGGAAAACAGAGTTTCGAAACCCGGCAGGCGGGCGTACTCTCCCAGGTTGGAATGGTGCAGAAACACGACGCCGTCCCGCCTGAGGAGCCCCGCCAGCTGGGAGAGGTAGGCCTCGATGACGTCGATGTCGGCATGGACCAGGGAATCGAAGCTGAAGACGAAATCCAGCGGAGCGGAAACCGCCGCCAGGGACGTGCCGTCGTTGAGGTGGAATTCCACATGGGAAAGATCGCGAAACCGCTGCCGGCAGATGCGAATACAACGTTCGGACAAATCCACCCCTACCAGGCGGGTGCACAGCCCCTGCAGATAGCGGGTCCAGCGGCCGCAGCCGCAGGCGATCTCCAGAATCGTGCCGGTGGGGACGAAGGCGTGGATTCTGGGCAGCAAGGTGCCGTACCACTGCATATCGGGACCGCCCCAGTCGGCCGACCATTCGTTTCCCAACGTTTCCCAGTCGTACTCGTCGCTCCAGAAGCGCTTGTTGTCCTCAAGCGTCGGCATCGCCGCCCTGTCCTCCGAAGGTGAATTTGAAGCGGTGGTGACGCTCCATGTCCGCCCGCAGCGCTTCCCCCTGCTCCAGGACATAGGGATTGGTCACGGTGCGCAGCATCGAGCGGCCGTGCACCCGGTAACGGCACAGGATCCGGGGTACGTAACAGCCGCGGAAACCGCGGTCCACGAAGGAGCACCACAGGTCGTAATCTTCCCAACCGAAGTTGTGGGGCATGCGGCGGTAACCGCCGACCGCCTCGAGAGCGTCGAGCCGGATCATGGCCATGGCATCGATGTAATTGCCGTGGGCAAATTTTTCCGGCTGCCAGATTTCCGTGTTGATCAGCGTTTCCTCGTCGCCGAAACATTCGATGAGGCTGTAGGCCATCTCGGCGCCGGCGTTTTCCAGAGCCTCGCGCAGGGTCTGCAGGCAATGGGGATAGATCTGGTTGTCGGCGTCGAGAACGAAAACGAAAGGCGTCTCCACCTGGGCGATGGCGGTATTGCGGGCCTGGGACAGACCCTGATTGCTCCGGTGACGAAGCAATTTCAGGGTGCGAAAACGCCGGCGGTCGGACCGCTCCATCCAGTCCCGCACCTGCTCGGCGGCGTCGTCCGGGGAACAGTCGTCCACCACCACGACGTCGAAACCGGGTTCGGTCTGAAGAGCCAGGCTGTCCAGCGCTTCCCGGCATTCCCGGCCGTAGCGGTAGCAGGTGATGACGACGCTCACCCGGGGCGGCGGCGCTTCCGGAACGGTACGTTCCCACAGCACGTCGAAGGGGGCCGCGGTGATCATGATGCTTCCTCCAATGCGGCTAACAGGCGGGCCAACACCCGGGTCATGGGCAGATCCCGGCGCAACCGCTCGCAGGCCCGGAGCGCGAATCGTTCGGCTTCCTCGGGATGGGCCAGATAATGGGAACAGACGTCGGGAATCAGCGTCAACGGCAGGTCGATGTAATCCCCGTTGGCCCGAAGGGCGGGACAGAAATCGCAATGCTCGCTGATCACCAGCGTCTCCTGCAGTATCCCCAGGTTCACCATCCGCTGCCACTCCAGATATGGCTGTTCGTCCCGGTGTACGTTGAGCACGATCTTGGCGCGCCGCACCAGACCCGAAAGCGCGGTGAAATCCAGCGTGCGCGACTGCCCGTCCTTGAAGGGAACGTTGCCTTCCGGCAGGTAGAGGAAGGTGTTGAGGCCGGCGAAGAAGCGGGCGTGACGGGCGAAGAACGCCTTACGCCTGGGGGAAGCGGTGCCGACGAACACCACGTCGAAAGGACGGGCGCCGTAGTCGCCGGGCAACCGCTCGCGTACCGCGGGCGCCAGGTGCTCGAAGGCCGGATGGGACGGCAGCGCCTGCGGTGTTCCCGAACGGGAAAGGGGACCGAGGGGCACGAAGTAGGCGGGAAAACCCTGCCGCCTCAGATGAACCGCAGTCTGATAATGGATGTCCAGCAGCGCGCGGGCGAGTGGAAAGAAAGGGGCGGCGGCCTGGAACCACGCAGTCTGGGGCTGTTCGGTGTTGAAAAGCAACAGACGGTCCCGATGCCGGGACAGGATGGCTGGCCACTGTTTTCCGGCACCCAGGGTGAAAAATTCGTGGGGCGCCGTCACGATCACCCAATCGAAGCCGGCAAAATCCGGAAGGCTGTGTTCATCCCCCCGCATGACCTCGGCTCCCAGCTCCTCGGCGGCCCCGGCCACCGTCGCGGCGATCTCGGCCATGAAGCGGTTGCCTTCGCTCGAGGCCAGCACCGCCACCCGGCGGCCGGCTAGGGAGACCTGCCGATCCTGGCTCATGTAGGCGTATGGATCCCCGTCCGTGGCGGGAGGCCGGGGTTGCTCTCCTGCCGCGTCCCGCTTTCCGTTCCCCAGAGAACGCCACCGCGCCAGCGCCGGTCCCACCCTGCGCTCCAGGGGACTGACCGCGATCGCCGCGATCTGGGCGAAATGCACCTCCCCCTGGGACGGAAATTCGAACGCCATCGCCCCGGCGGTCTCCGGCAGGCTCAGGTGCAGAATCGTGGGACGGCCCGGCACCACCCTCACCTCGGTCCTCAGCGACGGCCGCCAGACATCTTCTTCCAGGACACCGAACTCGACGAAGAATTCGAGCGGCGTTTCCCCGGCGATCCTGAACACCAGTTTGACATCCTTGGCCGGGCCGTCCAGTCGAACCACCAGCCGCCCCCCACCGGCCTGGACCTGTAAAGCGTCCCCCTGTCGGATGACCCGACAACCAAGCGCTTCCAGCGGTGCCAGAAAGTGCCGCATTCCGCCCCAGTTTCTCCCGGTATCGGACCAGATCCGCTCCGGCAGCACCACGGGAACCGGATTCTCCAGCTTCACGGGGGGAAGGGACGAAACCGGCGGTTCGCAGACGGCTGCAGGAAACAGATAGCGACCCACGGCGCGCCACAGCCAGCTCTCCCGGACGATCTCCATCTGCCGCTGCGCGGAGGCCAACACCGCCTCCTGTTCCCGCAGCCGGGCGGCCGCCTGCTCCGCTCTGGCCCGCTGCTCCTCCAGGGCGGCCTGCAGGCGTCCGATCTCAGCCGCCTTCTCCCCGCTCCAGCGCCGCCAACGTTCGTGCTCTTCGTCCATCCGGCGGGCGGCTTCGGCAAGTTCGCGCCGACGTCCTTCCAACTCGGTCTCCAGTACCCGGAGACGATCCTGCTTCATCCAACGATCGCCCAGGGCGGCGAACAGGGTGTGAATCCGTTCCCATTCCGCCCCTGCCCCGAACCACGCCCCCAGATCCCCATCCAAGGCCGCCTCCCCGACGGCGGCGATGCCGAGGCCGTGGCTGAAACCGAACCGACAGGTCGGATAACGCCGGGCGATCTCCTCCCAGAGCCGCCAGACGCCGAAATCCTTCTCCCGCACGGCGATGTCGTGAAAGAGCACCACGCCCCGCCGGCTCATTTTCGGCAGCCAGGTCTCGAAATCGTGCTTCACCGCCTCATAGCTGTGCAGGCCGTCGATGTGAAGCAGATCGATCTCCCCGTCGTCGAAATGGGACAGGGCCTGGTCGAAGGTCATTCGCAACAGGGTGGAAAAACGCCCGTAGCGGGGATCGTGATAACCCCGCAATTCCTCGTACACCGTGGCATCGTAGAATCCGGCGTGCGGGTCCCCCTCCCAGGTGTCCACCGCATAACAGCGGGTGGGAAGCGCCAGCTCCGCCACTGCCTGGCAGAAGGCACAATAGGAATCCCCCTTGTGGGTTCCCAGCTCCACGAAAACGCTCGGCCGGTGAAGCGCGACCAAGGCATACGCCACCGGCAGCAGACCATGCCATGCGGTCACATCGGTGAAACGCCCGGGGGTGGAGAACACAACGGGGTACTTCAGAACGTCGAAATGCATCTCTGACGGAAACGGTAGATTCCTTGCGCCCGCTTTCACACGGCGGTTCCTTGGATTTCTTCGGTACGGTGCACGAATCAGGAGGGGCATCGGGAAGAGGGCGTCCTTTCCCATATGGCGCCGATCATCGGCCACTGCCACCAAAGCCAGGGAAATTGTTGCACATCCCGCTCCAGGCAGGCAAGGGCGCCACGGAATCCGGACTCCGGTTCAGCGGGTAAAGCCGTCAGCCGTCCCTGAACCCGCCAACCCCGCTGTCGGGCGGCGCCATACACCAGACGGGCACCGGTGCGCCGGGCCAGACGCAGGATACCGCTGGGCAACACCAACCGCCCATCCAAGAACGGCAGAACCACCGGCTTCCTGTCCCAACCGGGAACGTAAGCGTCGATGAGAATGACGATGGTTTCCCCCGCGACCAGTCCCCGGTACAACTCCCGAAGACTGCTACCGATGGTGACCCAGCGTCCCTGGAGAAAACGGTGCAAGGTGGCAGCCTTGAAGCGGAGATAGTCCCGCTCCACCGAATCCAACGCTGGATTGTCCTCGATGTTCATGGTAAGCATGCCCAATTTTTCTCCCTGGAGCGCCAGACCCATGGCATGAAGGTTGATGCGACCGTAGTGGGCCATCACCAGGATCACCCCCCGTCCCTCAATTTGGGCTTGTCGCAGGTGTTCCAAGCCGTTCACCTGCACCAGCGTTGCGGCACGTTCGGGACGATGAGCCATCACGAAGCTGTCGAGGCGTTCCCAGGACTTCATGATGAAATGGCGCCGCACGATACCCCGAAGCAAGCGAGGATTCTCCCCGAGAGAAGGCCACACCCGGCACAAGCCGGCCGCCACCGGTCGCCGGAGCTCTGGGCGACAGAGATGTTCCAGAATGCCGATTCCGGCAGCGACACTATAGGCCAGGAACGGAGGCAGCCACGCCAGAAGGGGATACAAGACCCGATAACGCAGGAAGCTCGAGAAGCGGACCACGACTCAAAGCTCCCAGCGGTGGTCGATATACACCAGGCCGCATTCGCGCCCCTGCCCGATCACCGTGAAAGGACAGACCAACTCCGCCTGGTCGTACACCTGAAGGCCGGAGTCGTCCAGTACGTACACGCTGAGGAGATAATCCCCCGACAGCAAGGGCAGCGAGGGGAAAGTCAGAGCGATGCGGCGCCGGTCCCGAATCGTCAACGGCACGGCCTCCGGCAGAAAGTGAGTGGCGGTACCGAAAATGTTTTCCCGGTCGTTGCGGACGATGACCACGCCAAGATGACAGGGAGGAGCCTCGGAACTCTCCGCTGCGATATCCACCACCACCCGACAACCTTGGAAAGAGGCCAATCGCGATATCACCTTGCCTTCCAGGTCCTCCAGGGCCACATATTCCAGCCTGACCGGCGCCTCCCGCACCTTTCCGGAATTGCGAAAAAAGGGCGTACCCGGAACCATTTCGCGAAAACCGGTGTTTTTTTCCCGTTCGTAACTTTCGAAAGCGCTGACCACGGTTTCCGTATCCCCCACCTGACGCAAGCGCCCCCGATCCAACCAGGCCACCCGAGTGCAAAGGCTGCGCACCTGGTACAGATTGTGGGAACAGAACAACACCGTCTTACCCTGCTCCCGAAACGCCAAAATGCGGTCTAGACTTTTTTTCTGAAAATGCAGATCCCCCACCGAAAGCGCTTCATCGACGATGAGAACGTCGGGATCGACGTTGGTGGCGGCGGAAAAGGCCAACCGCATGAACATACCCGAAGAATAGGTCTTCACGGGACGCGCCAGAATCTCGTCGGAAAGCTCGGAAAATTCCGCCACCTCCCGTATGTAGCGGGACGTATCCTCCGCGGGAATCCCCGCCAAGGCACCCATCAACCGGATATTGTCCCATCCGCTCTGTTCCGGATGAAACCCGGCCCCCAGCTCCAGCAACGCCGCCACTCGCCCTCGTATCACGGCTTCTCCGCAACTGGGTCTCAGGGTGCCTGCGACAATCTTCAGGAGCGTGCTTTTGCCGGCGCCGTTTTCGCCGATAAGGCCGAAAGTCTCGCCAGAAGCGATCGACAAGGAAACATCGCGCAGCGCCCAGTACACCGCATCCTGGCGCACCTTGCCGAAAAGCGCCAGAAAACGGTCGCTGAAACGGTTGCGTACCAGATACCCCCTGGAAACCCCTTTCAGCTCGACGGCCCGGGTCACAACCACGCCCCCATCGAACGGCGCAACCGGCGGTATCCGATCAGGCCACCGCCCCCGAGAAACAGGGTCCACAGCATCAGGGCCAGACGGCTGTCTTCACTCCAGGGCAGATCCAGCAAGGCCCTATGGTAACCATCGATCAGTGTGGCAAACGGATGGACGACCAGCCAGCCTTGATATTGCGGGGGAACGAAGTCGCGTGGATACAGAACCGGAGCCATATAGAAGAGAAACTGCATCACTACGGGTATCAACTGCTGCAAGTCTCTGAAGTAAAACGTCAGGACAGCGAGCATCATTCCCAAACCCACCGTCATGGCCAGCTGACACCCCAACACCACTGGCAACCACAAAAGTCCCTGCACGCTCAGGGGACCGACCGCCGCTAACACAACCAGGAAAACCGCCAGGGCCACCACCTGCGGCACCAGGGCTGCCAACACCGAAGAAAGCGGCAGGATGCCCACGGGAAAAACCACCTTCTTCAACAAGGATTCGTTCGCTACCAGGGAAGCGGCGGCGGCGGCCAGCCCCTCGGCCAATCCCAGCCACGGCAGCAATCCCGCCAGCAAGTAAAGGAAATAGCCTTCCTCGGAGGCCAGCTCCGGAATCCTCACTTTGAGAACGACGGCAAACACGAAATAATATAGAGCGATGGTTAGAAGGGGCTGTAACAGGGCCCACAACAAACCGCCTACGGAACCGGCATAGCGGGAAACGATTTCCCGGTGCGTCCATAGCTGTAAAATCCGAAGAATCTGCAATTGTTTGCCCATATACACTACGGCGGCCCCCCGCCATTTCCCTAGCAATCACAAATTCGCAGCATCGCTGCTCCCATTGGCACAACGGCACCTGACTCATGCACTATCACGATCTGCGCGACTTCCTTTCCCTGCTGGAGCGGCGGGGCCAGCTCAAGCGGATCGGCCTCGAGGTGGATCCCCGCCTCGAGATCACCGAAATCTGCGACCGCACCCTCAAGGCCGGCGGCCCGGCCCTCCTGTTCGAGCGCCCCAAAGGCTCGAAGATCCCCCTGCTCGGCAACCTGTTCGGCACCCCGGAGCGGGTGGCCCTGGGAATGGGCGCCGAGTCGGTGGCCGCCCTGCGGGAGGTGGGCAAGCTGCTGGCCTTCCTCAAGGAGCCGGACCCGCCCAAGGGGATGAAGGACGCCTTCGACAAGCTGCCCATCTTCCGTCAGGTGCTGCACATGGCGCCCCGGGTCGTCAGGCAGGCCCCCTGCCAGGCGGAGGTCTACCGGGGCGCCGAGGTGGATCTGGGACGCTATCCCATCCAGACCTGCTGGCCGGAGGACGCCGCCCCCCTGATCACCTGGCCCCTGGTCATCACCCGGGGCCCCTGCAAGGAGCGGCAGAATCTGGGCATTTACCGTATGCAGGTGCTGGAACGCAACAAGGTCATCCTGCGCTGGCTGGCCCACCGCGGCGGGGCGCTGGACTTCCGCGACTGGCAGCAGGCCCGGCCGGGAGAGCCGTTCCCCGTGGCCGTGGCCCTCGGCGCCGATCCGGCGACGATCCTGGCGGCGGTCACCCCGGTGCCCGACACCCTGTCGGAATACGCCTTCGCCGGGCTGCTGCGCGGCGGCAAGACCGAGGTGGTCCGGGCCAAACTCTCCGACCTCCAGGTCCCGGCCAGCGCCGAGATCGTCCTCGAAGGCTTCATCCACCCGGGCGAGACCGCCCCGGAAGGCCCCTTCGGCGACCACACCGGCTATTACAACGAGGTGGAAACCTTCCCGGTGTTCACCATCGAGTGCATCACCCAGCGCCGCGATCCCATCTATCACAGCACCTACACCGGCCGCCCCCCCGACGAGCCGGCGGTGCTCGGCGTCGCCCTCAACGAGGTGTTCGTGCCGATTCTGCAGAAACAGTTCCCGGAGATCGTCGATTTCTATCTTCCTCCCGAAGGTTGTTCCTACCGTCTGGCCATCATCAGCATGAAAAAGCAGTACCCCGGTCACGCCAAACGGGTGATGCTGGGATTGTGGTCGTTCCTGCGCCAGTTCATGTACACCAAGTTCGTCATCGTCACCGACGACGACATCGACATCCGCGACTGGCAGGACGTGATCTGGGCCATGACCACGCGCATGGACCCGGCCCGCGATCTCACCGTGATCGAAAACACCCCGATCGACTATCTCGATTTCGCCTCGCCGGTGGCCGGCCTGGGTTCCAAGGTCGGCTTCGACGCCACCAACAAGTGGCCCGGGGAGACCGGCCGGGAATGGGGACGCCCCATCGTCATGGATCCGGCGGTGAAACGACGCGTCGACGCCATCTGGGACGAATTGGACATTGTTTGAACAAGCCAACTCGAAAATTTCCGAAGCCCGGTATCAGCTCTCCGGATGGCGTTTCACTTCTTCGATGACCCCCTCGGAGGCCAGCATCAGACCGCGGCGGTAGCAATCGGCGGCCTCGTCCACCGCCCCCTTGCGCTGCAGCAGGTCGCCGAGCAGGCGGTAGGCCTCCACCGTCGGCCTGGCCTCCAGGCTGCGGCGCAGGTAATCCTCGGCCTTGGCCTCGTCCCCGGCCCGCAGCGCCAGTTTCCCCAGCACCCGCAGCAGCACGGCGTCGTTGCCGTGGCGCCGCAGCCATTCCTCGGCGTGGCGCAATTGGGCTGCGGCATCTTCCAGCTCAATGGCGCCGTACAGTACCACCAGGGTGTCGTGCCAACGGCGGCCGAGGGTGCGGCGCAGCTCCGCCTCGATTTCGGCCCCCGC
>JALSSF010000144.1 GCA_026984375.1 Methylothermaceae bacterium
CTTTGTTGTAGAACTGGCCGCTGCCGCCGAAGTAATTGTCCACCGCGGTGAACACCAGGGTCGGATCGAGCACGATCAAGGCCCGCCCCCGCAGGGGCTTGAAACGGATCAGGTTGAGGTTGGTGGGTACGAACAGACTGTGGATGAACTCGGAAAACTTGATGACCTGGACCCCGGAAAAGGAGACCTCGGCCGTACGGCGCAACAGATTGAACAGACTGATGCGAAAGTAACGGGCGAAGCGCTCGCTGACCATCTCCAGGGTCGGCATGCGCCCGCGGACGATGCGTTCCTGGCTGGTGAAGTCGTAGCTCCGAACGCCCTCGGCCGCGAAGGTCCCTTCCTCGTCTTCCGTCTTGACAGCCCCCTCGTCGACGCCGTGAAGCAGGGCGTCGATCTCGTCCTGGGACAGCAGGTCGTCCATCGACATGGCGTTACTGCATCACGAACTGGGTGAAAAACACGGTTTCGATGGTGCCGCCGTCGGCACGGAGATCCAGGACCTTCTGAACCTCCCGGACGATGGCCTGGCGCAGGGCCTCCTTCCCCTGGGGAGTCCTCAGATCCTCGGGCTTGTACCGTCCCAGCAACAACAGCAGGTTGTTGCGGATCATGGGCTCGTGCTTCGCCACGGCTTCGATGGTTTCTTCATCGTAGGCCATCACGCTGAAACCCACCTGAAACAGCCGGGCGCCGCCGCCCCGGGGAAAATTCACCACGAAGGGAGCGAAATCGTGGAAGCGGGCGGTCTTGGGCCCGGTGGAATCCTCATCCTCTTCCTCATCATTCGGAGCCTCGTCACCCTCTTCCGCCTCCGCCGTTTCCGAAGTTTCCGTCTTGCCGAAGGGCGGAAGCTTCAAAAAGTAAAGCGTCGCGCCACCGCCCCCTAGCAAAAGCACCACCGCCAGGACGATGAACAACCATTTCTTGGAGGATTTCTTTTCCTCCCCCAGATCCAGATCGTCGTTTTCTGCCATTCCAGTCACCTCCCGAAAATTTACATAGCAAGATACAAGCCAATTTAATTTGCCTGTAATATCATAGGATTAACGGGAGGGAGATCTGGATGGACGGTGAAAGTGTCAAAAAATCGTCCCTCGACCTTTACCCGGCCGTGGAACTGACCGACAATGGCCGCGAGCGTCCCCTTGCCGACTGGAACATGGCATTGGACAACGACCAAAAAATCGGGATCCTGGTGGTCGAAGACGAGGCCATCGCCCGAACCATCATGAAGGTGCAACTGGCCCGGCTCGGCTTTCCGGTCAGCGAGGCGGCCTCGGCGACCCAGGCCCTGCATCTGTTGCAACGGCAGCGTTTCGCCCTGGCGCTGATCGATCTCCAGCTTCCCGAACTGTCCGGCAGTGCGCTATTGCAGCGCATCCGCCGTTCCTCCGGCCCCAACCGGGATCTGAAGGCCGTCGCCGTCAGCGCCCGGATCGCTCCGGATCAGGAGCGGCGACTGCGGCAGGCCGGCTTCGTCGCCTGGCTGGGCAAACCCGTCACGGTGGAACAGTTGCGGCCACTGGTGCAGACCTGGTTACCCCATGACCGGGCTGAGGGGGGCGAACGAAGCGGCACCACCGGGCAGGACGATCGTTTCGTCCGAATCCAAAACGAACTGCAGGCGAAGTTTCTGGCCGACCTCCGCGTCCAGTTGGCCCGGATCGAATCCGCCCTGGAACACCGCCACCGCCGTCAGGCCGTGGAGCGCGTCCACAAACTCCACGGAGCGGCTGGATTTTGCCGGTTTACGGAATTACAGCGATGGGCGGCGCGTCTGGAAACCGCGCTGCAGGAGGAAAACGATGAAGATTATCGGGTCCTATGGCACCGGTTGCAACGGGAGGCCGAGGAACTTCTGCACCGGGGCCTCCCTGAAAACCCCGAATCAGGATGACGAGGTGATGCCCAACTGGTTGAGCAGCCCCTGGGCCTCCTGCTTTTGCTTCTCGTTTCCCCGGGCAAACACCTCCTCCAGAATCTCCTTGGCGGCGTCCACGTCCTCCATGTCCACATAGGCCCGCGCCAGATCCAGCTTGGTGTCCAGTTCGTCCATGTCGGTCAGATCAAACCCCCCGTCCGTCGAATCCGGCTCCGGGGCAGCGCCGGTCAGAGAAAATTCCAAACCATCCGCTCCTTCGGTTTTCTCCCCGGTCGACGGGGCCGCCGCTTCCGGTTCGTTCTTCGGCAGTTCGATATCCCCCAGGTCGAAATCCAGCCCCTCGATTTCCTCATCGCCCGTCGAAGCGACCGGGTCCCTCTGCGCTTCCGGGGGCTTTTCGCCTTCCCCCTCCGACTGCGAAGGCTCGAAATCGAAAGAAAAGTCCTGCGCCCTTCCCGCTTCTTCCTCCAACTCCTCGTCATCGGCCCCGTTCGGGTCAAGATCGATAACCCCGTTCTCCCCGGCCCCCGGTTCGGCGGTCTTCCTCTCCACCTCGGAATCCGGCACCGGTTCGCCCAGATCGATATCCAGCGCCGCCTCCGGAGACGGAGGTTCCGCCGGCTGGGGATCCGGGGCCGAACCGGCCGCCAAGATAGCGTCGTCCAGCCCCAGCTCCCGTCCCATTTCCACGACCTTGTTCCAGAACTCGGCATCCCCGTCGGCCCCGGCGGCCTGCAATTCCCGGGCGTATTCCCGATAGGCGGCGCCATCCTCGTTGGCGTAGTAGATCTCCAGCAACTTCAACCGCAGCGCCGGATCATCCGGTCGTTCCGACAGAGCCTGTTTGATCAGTTCCTCCGCCTGCTGATAGCGGCCGTAAGCCAGATAGACATCGGCCTCGGCGATCGGATCGACGGCATCGTTGTCCGTCTCGAGAATGTCGAAATCGCTGGGGGTGAACTCGCTCAGGAAGGAACTCTCGCTGACCTCGACGCCGGTACCGGACACAGCACTCTCCTGGGAACCGTTCTCCGACTTGGTCGCCCCGGTCACTTCGGCGTCGTCTTCGGTGGTTTCGAGATCCAGCGCCACCAGCAGGCTGTCCGCCTGCTCGTCGGCCGCCTGGCGGCGACGCCAGATCAGGAAGCCGGCCACGGCGAGCAGGAACAGACTGCCGCCACCGAGGGAAAGGTAAAGCGGCTCGTCCAGCAACCCGGCAAGCAGACCGCTTTCTTCGGCCGGTCCCGGCGCCCTCTCGGGTTCGGCGATCTGGGATCCGGGCTTGGCGGCGACCGACGGCTTCGGTTGGGATTCCACTCTGCGTTCCGGTCGCACCGTCGCCGCTTCCGAGGCCGCCGCCTTTTCCCCGACCCCGGCGCCGCTTTCCGTCTGGAGCCTGGCCAGGGTGGCGTTTTGCAGCTCGATCAATTCGGCCATGCGTTTCTCCAGGGTCTCGAGGCGGGCCTTCAACACCCGGTTCTCGGCCTTCAGCGCCTCCAGGGCTTCTGCCGTTTCCGGTGCGGCCGGATTCGGTCCTTCGATCACCGGCGCTTCCGCCCGCCCCGGAGATACTTCGGCTGGATCGGCGGGGGCTTCCAGTTTCAGTTGCGCCCTGGGTTCGCCTGCGGGCGCTGCTTCGGGCCCGGCGACTTCAGCTTCGGCGACCGAACGGCGCGCCATCCAGTCGCGGTAATGCCGTTGAAACTCACGACGCGCCTGCCGCGGCGGCAATGCCATGACCGCATCCCTGTCGGGCACCTTGAGCGTCACCCCGGCTTTCAGCGCGTTCACGTTGCCGTCGAGAAATGCGTCCGGGTTTTCCCGGTAAATGGCCATGACCATCTGCTCGGTGGTGACGGCGGGATCGGGTTTCAGTTTTTGCGCGATGTTCCACAGCGATTCGTTGGACCTCACCGGGCCGTAGATAGTGGGGTGATGACCACCCGATGCGGCCGGTGACCGTTCTGTCCGGACCGGTTGCGGCGCCACCCCGGGGGGAGACTGAACCACTTTAACCACATCGTCGTAGGTCACCGGCGGATCGAGCAGCACGGTGAATTCCCGCAGCATGCGTCCCTGGGGCCATTCCACCTCCACCAGAAAGTCCAGAAACGGCTCCCGGATCACGTCCGTCGAGGTGACCTGGATCACGACGCTGCCATCCGGCTTGCGCAGAGGCTTGAAACGCAAACCGGCCAGAAAATACGGACGATCGATCCCGGCTTGGGCGAACACCCGGGATGGCGCCAGCCGCACCCGGATTTGGGACACGTCCTCGCCGGCGGAAGTCAAGAGGGGGATTTCCGCCAGCAGCTTCTGATTGAGTGCGGAGTGCAGCTTGATCTCCCCCACCCCCAGTGCATTCACGCCGGCCGGCGTGAGAACGCCCATCACCGCCAGGGTCTTCGCGAAGTTGCGCACGTCAATCTCCTATTCGAGCAGTTCTTACCTCTGTGGGTAAGCATAGCTCAAATATGACTTTTGACTAGCAACTCCGCGATTTGAACGCTGTTGAGGGCCGCCCCTTTGCGGACGTTGTCCGCCACCACCCATAGATTCAGGCCCCGCGGGTGGGAGATGTCTTCGCGAATCCGGCCGACGTAGACCGGATCGCGACCGGCTGCTTCGGTCACCGCCGTCGGATAGCCGCCCGGCTCACGCCGGTCGAGCACCACCACCCCGGGCGCCCCTTCCAAGAGGCGGCGGACCTCGTCGGCGCCGATCTTCTTCCGGGTCTCGACGTGGACCGCCTCGCTGTGGCCGTAGAACACCGGCACCCGCACCGTGGTGGGATTGACCTGGATGGTATCGTCGCCCAGGATCTTGCGGGTCTCCCACACCATCTTCATCTCTTCCTTGGTGTAACCGTTGTCGAGGAAGACGTCGATGTGGGGCAGGCAGTTGAAGGCGATCTGTTTGGGATAGATCTTGGGTTCGATGGGCTTGCCGTTGAGCAGATGGGCGGTCTGCATCGCCAGTTCCTCGATGGCCTCCTTGCCGGAGCCGGAGACCGCCTGATAGGTGCAGACGTTGATGCGCTCGATGCCGGCGGCGTCGTGGATCGGTTTCAGGGCCACCACCATCTGGATGGTGGAGCAGTTGGGATTGGCGATGATGCCGCGGTTGCGGTAGTCGGCCACCTTCTCCGGATTGACCTCCGGCACCACCAGGGGGATGTCGTCGTCGTAACGGAACTGGGAAGTGTTGTCGATCACCACGCAGCCAGCCTCGGCGGCGAGGGGAGCGTACTTGGCCGACACCGAGGCGCCGGCGGAAAACAGGCCGATCTGAACCTTCTTGAAATCGAACTTGGCCAGATCCTGCACTACCAGGGTGCGGTTCTTGAAGCGGATCTTCTCCCCTTCCGAGCGGGCGCTGGCCAGAGCGTAGACCTCGCCCACGGGAAAATCGCGCTCGGCGAGGATCTCCAGCATCGCCTCGCCCACCGCACCGGTGGCACCGATGACTGCAACATTGTACCTTTTCATCATTTTCCACCCGGTTTTTTCCGCACCGCAGAGACGCAGAGAACGCGGAGTTTTTGAAAAATCACCCTCTTGTGCGGTGAAAAACTATTTCAATCGCCTGAGCGCTTCCACCACCGCGTCGCCCATCTCGGCGGTGGACACCTTGCGGGTGCCTTCGGACCAGATGTCGGCGGTGCGCACTCCGCTGTCGAGGGCCGCGGCCACCGCCTGGTCGATGCGGGCGGCTACGGTTTCCTCCCCGAAGGAGTAACGGAACAGCATCCCCAGGGACAGGATGGTCGCCAGCGGATTGGCGATCCCCTTGCCGGCGATGTCCGGGGCGCTGCCGTGGATCGGCTCATACATGCCTTTGCCGCGCTCGTCCAGGGAAGCCGACGGCAACATGCCGATAGAGCCGGTGAGCATGGCGGCACAGTCGGACAGGATGTCACCGAACATGTTGGTAGTGACCATGACGTCGAACTGCTTCGGGGCCCGCACCAGTTGCATGGCGGCGTTGTCCACGTACATGTGGGTCAGTTCCACCGCCGGGTAGTCCCGACCCACCTCGGTGACCACCTCGCGCCATAGCTCGGTGCATTCGAGGACGTTGGCCTTGTCCACCGAACACAGGCGCCGGTTCCGCTTCATGGCGGTGTCGAAGGCCACCCGGGCGATGCGGCGGATCTCCGATTCACTGTAGACCAGGGTGTTGATGCCCACCCGCTCGCCGCCGTCCAGGGTCCGCACGCCGCGGGGCTTGCCGAAATAGATCCCGCCGGTGAGTTCGCGGACGATGAGGATGTCGAGGCCGGAAACCACCTCGGGCTTGAGGGTGGAAGCATCGGCCAACTGGGGATAGAGCACCGCCGGCCGCAGGTTGGCGAACAGCCCCAGCTCCGAACGCAGGCCCAGCAGGGCCCGCTCCGGGCGCACCGAATAGTCCAGCGGTTCCCAGCGCGGGCCGCCCACCGCCCCCAGCAGCACAGCATCGGCGTCCTTGGCCAGCTTCAGGGTCTCCTCGGGCAAGGGGGTGCCGGTGGCGTCGTAGGCGGCCCCGCCCACCAGGGCTTCCTCGGTTTCCACCGAAACGCCGAAGTCCTGGCGCAGACAGTCGAGCACCTTCAGGGCTTCGCGGACGATCTCGGGGCCGATGCCGTCACCGGGAAGAACTGCGATTTTTTTCGTCATAAATCTCTCTAGATCCAGTCAAGTTGTTCACCACCGAACAGCCACGGCGCTTCCTCGCGGCGGCGCGCCTCGTAGGCGCGGATGTCGTCGGCGAACGCCAGGGTCAGGGCGATGTCGTCCAGCCCCTTGAGCAGCCGTTCCTTGCGCGAGGGATCGATGTCGAAGCCGATCACGCTGCCGTCCGGCTTGACGATGGTCTGGGTCTCCAGCACCACCTCCAGCTCGTATCCCGGCCCCACCTCCCGGAACAACTGATCGACGGTGTCGGCGTCGAGGACGATGGGCAGGATACCGTTCTTGAAACAGTTGTTGTAGAAGATGTCGGCGAAGCTGGGAGCGATGATGACCCGGATGCCGTAGTCGGCCAGCGCCCAGGGAGCGTGCTCGCGCGAGGAACCGCAGCCGAAGTTCTCCCGGGTGAGCAGAATCTGCCCGTGGGCGTATTCCGGTTTGTTCAGCACGAAATCGGGATTCTTGGGCCGCCGGCTGCAGTCCATGTCCGGTTCGCCCCGGTCGAGATAACGCCATTCGTCGAACAGGAACGGCCCGAAACCGGTGCGGCGGATGGATTTCAGAAACTGCTTGGGAATGATGGCATCGGTATCCACGTTGGCCCGATCCAACGGGATCACCTGGGACTTGACTCGATCGAACGCTAACATCAGAACTTCCTCACATCGACGAAACGGCCGGCGATCGCCGCCGCGGCCGCCATGGCCGGGCTCACCAGATGGGTACGGCCGCCGTAACCCTGACGGCCCTCGAAATTGCGGTTGGAGGTGGAGGCGCAGCGCTCGCCCGGCTCCAGGCGGTCGGCGTTCATCGCCAGACACATGGAACAACCGGGATCGCGCCATTCGAAACCGGCTTCCTTGAAGATGCGGTCCAGCCCTTCGGCCTCGGCCTGTTCCTTGACCAGCCCCGAACCGGGCACCACCATCGCCAGCTTGATACTGTCGGCCACCTTGCGGCCCTTAACGACCGCGGCGGCGGCGCGCAGATCCTCGATCCGGGAGTTGGTGCAGGAACCGATGAAGACCTTGTCCAGACGGATGTCCTCGATCGGGGTGCCGGGGGTCAAGCCCATGTATTCCAAAGCCCGTTCCATTCCCTTGCGCTTGGTGGGGTCCTTCTCCTGGGCCGGATCGGGCACCCGGGCGCTCACCGGCACCACCATCTCCGGCGAGGTGCCCCAGGTCACCTGCGGTTCGATGGCGGCCGCGTCTAGGGTCACCACTTTGTCGAAGACGGCGTCGGGATCGCTGTGCAGTTCCCGCCAGGCGGTCACGGCCCGGTCCCACAGCTCCCCCTTGGGCACCAACGGACGGCCCTGGAGATACTCGATGGTGGCGTCGTCCACCGCGATCAGCCCAGCCCGCGCCCCGGCTTCGATGGCCATGTTGCACACGGTCATGCGTCCTTCCACCGACAGGGCGGCGATGGCCTCGCCGGCGAATTCGATGGTGTAACCGGTGCCGCCGGCGGTGCCGATCTCGCCGATGATGGCCAGGACGATGTCCTTGGCGGTCACCCCGGGGCCCACGCGCCCTTCGACCCGGACCTGCATGTTCCGGGCCTTCTTCATCCACAGGGTCTGAGTGGCGAGGACGTGCTCCACCTCGGAAGTGCCGATGCCGAAGGCCAGCGCCCCCAGGGCGCCGTGGGTGGAGGTGTGGGAATCGCCGCACACCAGGGTGATGCCCGGCAGGGTGAATCCCTCTTCCGGCCCCACCACGTGGACGATCCCCTGCCGGCGGTCGCTCATGGAGAACACCGGAATGCCGAATTCGCGGCAGTTCTTCTCCAGGGTCTCCACCTGCAGTCGGGAAATAGGGTCGGCGATCCCCTTGGCGCGGTCCCTGGTGGGAACGTTGTGGTCGGCCACCGCCAGATTGGCTTCGGGGCGCCAGGGCTTGCGCCCGGCCAGCCGCAGGCCCTCGAAGGCCTGGGGCGAGGTGACCTCGTGAATCAACTGGCGGTCGATGTAGAGCAGGGAACTGCCGTCCTCCTCGGTACGGATGACGTGGGCGTCCCAGATCTTGTCGTATAAGGTTTTGGCCATCGGTTTCCCGTTTTCCGTTTGCGTTCAGTGATCGAACCTTCGACCGGGCGAAGGCGGCGAAGTTGTCCTAGCCCTGGTCGAGCACCTGGAAGAGCTGGTCACGGACCTCCTCCACCGTACCGAGACCGGACACGGTGGCGAACTTCACCTTGCCCTCGGCGGCGCGGCGGCGATAGAAATCCACCAGCGGCGCGGTCTGGCGGTGATAGACCTCGAGGCGCTTGCGCACGGTTTCCTCCTTGTCGTCGTCGCGCTGGATCAGGGGCTCGCCGGTGACGTCGTCTTTGCAGTCCTCCTTGGGGGGATTGTACAGCAGGTGATAGACCCGCCCCGAACCCGGATGGACCCGGCGGCCGCTGAGGCGCTTGACGATCTCCTCGTCGGGAACCTCGATCTCGATCACCCAGTCGAGCGTCACCCCCATCTGCTCCAGCCCCTCGGCCTGGGCGATAGTGCGGGGAAAACCGTCGAGCAGAAAGCCGTCGGCACAGTCGGGCTGGGCGATGCGCTCGCGGATCAAGGCGAGGATGACGTCGTCGGGCACCAGCTCGCCGGCGTCCATGATCGCCTTGACCCGTTCGCCCAACTCGGTGCCGGCCTGAACCGCGGCCCGCAGCATGTCCCCGGTGGAGATCTGGGGAATGCCGTAACGCTCGCAGATGAACTTCGCCTGGGTTCCCTTACCGGAACCGGGCGGCCCCAAAAGCATGATTTTCATAACCTTGTCTCCCTTCGTTCCGTTTATCGTCGCCGCGTCCGCCGATTTCCCCGTCGGCCCCTGGCCTGGCCCGCGTGACCGGGAATTCGGCTTCAGGGCATGATCACTTCCAGCCCACCCAGATAGGGGCGCAGCGCTTCCGGCACCCGGATGCTGCCGTCGGCCTGCTGATAGTTCTCCATCACCGCGATCAGGGTCCGGCCCACCGCCAGCCCCGAACCGTTGAGGGTGTGGACCAGTTCGGGTCTGCCGGTTTCCGGATTGCGCCAGCGCGCCTTCATGCGCCGCGCCTGGAAGTCGCGGAAGTTGCTGCAGGAGGAGATCTCCCGGTAGGTGTTCTGCCCCGGCAGCCAAACCTCCAGATCGTAGGTCTTGGCGGCGGAAAAACCGGTGTCGCCGGCGCACAGGACCACCTTGCGGTACGGCAGCCCCAGGCGCCGCAGCACCGCCTCGGCGTGGCCGGTCAAGATCTCGTGCGCCTCGGCCGAACGCTGCGGCGGGACGATCTGCACCAGCTCCACCTTTTCGAACTGGTGCTGGCGAATCATGCCGCGCACGTCCCTGCCGTAGGCACCGGCCTCGGCGCGGAAACAGGGGGTGTGGGCCACCAGCTTCAGCGGCAACGCCTCCGCCGGCAGGATCTCGTCGCGGACCAGATTGGTGACCGGCACTTCGGCGGTGGGAATCAGATACCACGGCGGATCGTGATCGACGCGAAACAAGTCTTCCTCGAACTTGGGCAACTGGCCGGTGCCGATCAGAGACTGGGCATTGACCAGATAAGGCACGTAGACTTCGCCATAGCCGTGCTCACCGGTGTGGAGATCCAGCATGAACTGGATCAGGGCCCGATGGAGGCGCACCAGCGGCTCACGAATGACCACGAAGCGGGCACCGGTAATCTTGGCAGCGGCCTCGAAGTCCAGCCCCAGCCTGGCACCCAGGTCCACGTGATCCCTGGGCTGGAAATCGAAGTAGGGCGGCTCGCCCCAGCGGGCCACCTCGACGTTGTCGGCCTCGGATTGGCCGTCGGGCACGTCGTCGTCGAGCAGATTCGGCAGACTCAGGAGGAACGCCTGCAACCGCGTCTGCACCTCACCGAGCTCCTCCTGACAGGCTTTCAGTTCTTCGCCCAGGCGGGCGACCTCCGCCTTGAGGGGCTCGATGTCCTCCCCCCGGGCCCTGGCCTGGCCGATGGCTTTGGAGCGGGTGTTGCGTTCGTTCTGCAACCGCTGGGTGCGGACCTGGAGCGCCTTGCGTCTTTCCTCCAGGGCCAGATAGGTTTCCTTGTCGAGCACGAAACCCCGCCGCGCCAGGCGGCATGCCACCTGGTCCAGGGACTGCCTCAGCAAATGGGG
>JALSSF010000145.1 GCA_026984375.1 Methylothermaceae bacterium
CGGCACGCTCCGGCATCCTGCTCACCTGGGCCAAGGACCGCACCGAGGCCGACATCGCCGTGATCGCCATGAAGGGCGGCCAGCCGCTGATCCACAAGGACGAGGACGGCGATCCCAGCGTCACCATCCTGTCCGCCGACCCGATGGTCGATCCGGCGAGTCTGACCCTGCCGGCCGGGGCCGACGACGCCGTCGCCGTGCCCTACCGCGCCGCCGACCACGGCCGCGACTACTGGCTGGCTCCGGGCGAACCCCACTGCGCCGACTGCCACGCTCCGCCTTACGTGGAAGGGCAGGGGGGAATCGCCTTCCCCATCAACCAGCCGGGCAAGTACAGCCTGATGCGCTACTCCAAGGGCCACGCCGGTCTGGCCTGCCAGGCGTGCCACCAGTCGATCCACGGGCTGTATCCGGTGACGCCGCGGGTGGACACCACCACCTACAAACAGGCGCCCCAGTACAATCCCGACGGCAGCCACGGTCCCCTCAAGTGCGCCGCCTGTCATGAGACCAACCGTGACGGCGTGCCCCTGATCGCCGAGGGCAAGACCTGGAACGGCAAGAAGATCGACCACGACTTCGACGCCGCGGTGACCTGGATGCACGCCAGCGCCCCGGACCTGGGCGGGCGCAATCCCCACTGACCTTTCGGGCGCCGGCCCGCCGGCGCCCCCGTCTTCCGGAGGGAAACCATGCGAATCCGTCTCGTCACCCTGTTGTTGCTGGGGTCGGCCCTGCCGCTGCAGGCGCAGGTATTGGCTACCGTGGACGGCGTTCCGATCACCGAGGGTCAGCTGCAGCAGACCCTGCAGTCCTCGCCCTTCGCCACCCAGTATCCCGGTCTCGACGCCGACGATCAGGCGGCCCTGCGCCGGGATCTGCTGCAGCGGCTGGTGCAGGCGGAGGTGCTCCACCAGGAAGCCCGTCGCCTCGGCCTCGATCGCGAGGATGCTTTCCGCCGATCGGTGACCCGCTTCGAGCGCGGCCTGCTGGCCCAGCGCTACCTGCAAACCCTGCGTGATCGCATCCAGGTGCCGGCGGCCCTCGAGGCGGAATGGCGCCGCAAACTGGGCGTCGATCTAGACGCCCTGGCGGCGGCCCGGGCGACATACGTCGCCCGCCGTTACCGGGCCGCCAAGGCCGAGGCGCTGCAGCGCTTGCGGGCCCGCTTCGGCGATCTTCCCGAAACCGACCTGCTCGCCCGCGGCGCCCGAGAGCTCGGTATCGACGTGGCCCCCCAGGTCGACGGTTTCCGCCGCGAGCGTCTCATCCAGTACCTGCTGGAGAAGAAGGAAAAGGAATGGATTCCCGATACGGCGACCTTGCGCGATTACTACCAGCGCCATCCCGAGATCGGCCGGATTCCCGAGCGCCGCCACGTGGCCCAGATCGTGGTCGCCGACCGGAGACAGGCGGAAGCCCTGCGCCGCCGCATCCTCGCCGGGGAGAGCCTGTTCCGTCTGGCCCGGGAATACAGCATCGACCCTTACGGCCGCCGCCACGCCGGCGACCTGGGCTGGCTGCCGGAGGGCAGCGCCATGCCCGCCATCGAGAAGGTCCTGGCGACCTTGAAGGACGGTGAGATCAGCCCGGTGATCGAAACCCCGAAGGGTTTCCATCTGGTCACCATCGTCGAGCGCCAGCCGGCCGAGCAGAAGCCCTTCGGCGCCGTCCACGACCGGGTGCGCCGGGCGCTGTTGGCGGAGAAGCTGCCGGCCTATCTGGAGACCCTGATGGCGCGCCACCGCATCGCCTGGTCGGGGGAGTAGCGCCTCAGCCCTCCAGCAGCCGCTTGCCGATGCGGGCGATCTGGGCCCAATCGTGGCGGGAGAGATCCTGGGCGTGGGCCAGATGGTTGCGGAGCGACTGGAATTGGCGGATCACGGTCTTGGCCGCCCGTCGCGACGGAAGGCCCAGTTTTTCGTGCATCCCCTCCTGCTGGAGCAACAGCGTGGCCTTGTCGGCCAACTGGAGGCAGTCGAGCAGATCGGCTGTCTGCCCGAGCCGCCGCCGTTCCTCCTGGAGATGGCGCGCCTGGCGCAGGCGTGCTTCCGGCAGGGCCTGTTGCCAGGCGTCCGAATCCCCGAAGGTCTGGTGGAGCCAGTCGTTCAACTGCATCTCCATGAGGGTGACGATGCCGAACAGCCACATGCGCATGTAGGGGTGGTTGATGTCCTGGCGGCCGATGACGCCGACGATCTCGGTGCGGCTGCGGACGAAACAGAAATCGTGACGGGTGAGGACGAGGATGACTTCCGGGAACGAGGCGCTGTCCTCGATGAC
>JALSSF010000146.1 GCA_026984375.1 Methylothermaceae bacterium
CCGGCACCCGCCGCATCGTCGGCGGCCTGCCGGAACCGGTCACCCTGGAGTTCTATTTCTCCGAACGGGCCACCCGCGACATGCCGCTGCTGCGCAACTACGCCCGCCGGGTGAAGGCCCTGCTGGAGGAATACCAGCGCCTCGGCGACGGCCGCATCCGCCTCGAGGTCATCGACCCGGAGCCGTTCTCGGAGGCCGAAGACCGGGCGGTGGCCCGCGGCCTGCGCGGCGCATCCCTCAGCCCCGGCGCCCCCCCGGTGTATTTCGGCCTGGCGGCGGTGCGCGACGACAAGACCGCCGTGATTCCCTTCTTCGACCGCGACCGGGAAAACTGGCTCGAATACGACGTCAGCGAGCTGCTGGTCCAGGTCAGCCGCGATCACCCGCCCCGCCTGGCGATCTACGCCGAACCGGACCTGCTGGTGCGTGGCGGCATCAACCCCTTCAACCGTCAGCCCCAGCCCCCCTGGGTGGCCCTGGAAAACCTGAGCCGTTTCTATCAGGTCACCTGGTTGGCCAAGGGCTTCGACCGCATCCCCGAAGGCACCGATCTGCTGATCCTGGTCCACCCCAAGGGGTTCGGCAGGAAAACCCTGTACGCGGTCGATCAATACCTGGTCGGCGGCGGGCGGGCGCTGATCTTCGTCGATCCTTACGCCGAGCTGGACGGCCCACCCGCCTTCGTCCAACCCGGGCGGGTCAAGGCCTCCGACCTCAACCCCCTGTTCCGCGCTTGGGGCTTCGAGCACACCGTCAAGGGCTTCGTCGGCGACGACCGCTACGCCTCCCGGGTCACCGTGGGAGGGCGCAAGCCGGCACGCCACCTGGGCCTGCTGACCCTGGACCAAGCAGCGATGGCCGACGATCCCATCCTCGCCCACCTGGACAAGCTGGTGCTGTCCTCGGCCGGCGCCCTGCGCAAGCTGGACGGGGCGGAGATCGGCTTCACCCCCCTGCTGCGCTCCAGTCCGCAGTCGATGCTGATCCCCACCGCCGCCCTCGACTACCTCTTCGATCCCAACCTGCTGCTGGAGGCGTTCAAGCCCGGCGGCCGGCGGTTCGTGCTGGCGGCACGGATCGACGGCCGCCTGAACAGCGCCTTCCCCCAGGCGCCGGAAGACGGCGGCACCCACATGGCCCGGGGCACCCGGGACGCCCATCTGATCGTGGTCGCCGACACCGACCTGCTCGCCAACCGCCTGTGGGCGAAGCTGGAAACCGGTCCCGACGGCAGCCGCACCGTGGTGCCCTTCGCCGACAACGGCAGTTTTCTCATCAACGCCGTCGATCACCTGACCGGCAACCCGGACCTCATCGCCATCCGTGGCCGCGGCCGTTACGAGCGTCCTTTCGAGGTGGTGGCGGCGCTGCGCGCCAAAGCCGAGAAGCAGTTCCAGGCCAAACTGGAAGAACTGCAGCACCGACTCCAGGAAACCGAAGCCAAACTGGCCGAGCTCCAGCAGGCGAAGGAAGGCGACGCCGCCCGTCGGGAAACCCTGCAGCGCTTCCAAGAGGAACGACTGCGCATCCGCAAGGAGCTGCGCCGCCTCCAGCGCCGCTACAACCAGGAGATCGAATCCCTCGGCACCCGCCTGAAGCTGATCAACATCCTCGGCGTGCCGGCGCTGCTGACCCTGACGGTCCTGCTGCTCGGCAGAAGGATCCGGCGCTCACGCTGACCAGGACACCGGGGTGCCGATGGCGATCCCGAGCGCTTCGGCGGCGCTGCCGCCGTTGACGGCGATCTCCACCAGCCCCATGGAATCGACGTACCAGAACGCCTCCCCCGCCGCCACGTCACTGAAGGTGCGGGCCTGGGGCAGCCGGCGGCCGGCCACCGACAGGACGCGCCCGCGCCAGTCGTCCCGGTAAGTCAGACCGGTCACGGCGTTGCCGTAGTGATCCAGGTAGACGACCTCGGCCAGGTCTTCGGGCCAGCGGGACAGGTCGGGGCCGCACCAGGGCCGCAACCACCCGTCCGCCTTGCCGGTCGCCAGGGCGGCGGCCACCGGGGCGAACAGATCGCGACCGTGGAAGCTGGCCGAGAGACGGCGGGGGCGCCAGACGATCTCGTACCAGTCGACGTGACCGACGCTCTGCACCGCCACGGTGTTGAACAGGCCGTTGTCGGGTCCGACGAACCATTTGCCGTCGGCCGCCAGCGCCACCGCCCGGCGCCCGCCGCCGACGCCGGGATCGACCACGCCCAGGAACACCGTTCCTTCGGGCCACCAGCGCGCCAGGGCGGCGAGCAGATAGGCGCTGTGGCGGGGATCGGTGCGGGGTGCGTCGTTGAGCAGGTCGATGACGTCGATGCCGGGCGCCTCCCGCCGCAGCACCGCCTCCATCTGTCCCAGATAGGGACCGTGGCAACCGAAATCGGTGAACATGACCAGCATGGAAAATTCCTCCTGTCCTCGGCCGCCGCCGGGGATTAAGATAACCCGGATCCTGAATTTGGAGATCGTCCCATGCAAATCCAAGTCGAATTTTCCTTGGTCCCCATCGGCGGGGACCCCCACCTGGCCCGCGACATCGCCCTTTGCCAACAGATTCTCCTCGAACACGGCCTCCACGTGGAGCTGCACGCCATGGGCACCAACATCGAGGGCGACTGGGACACGGTGATGACCGCCGTCCGCGCCTGCCACCAGGCGTTACACCAAGCCGGACGCCCCCGTCTCTACGGCGTCCTCAAGATCGTCAGCGCCGGGGACGGGGAAAAGTCGTTCGCGGAGAAGGTGGCCAGCGTCCAGCGCCATCTGGTCACCGCCGCCGACTGACAAGTCACGGTTCGTCCCAGGACAGCGGCCGGTCGCCGTCTTCCACCGCGGTACCGGTGCCGCGCAGCGCTTCCAGGTTCTCGAAATCGAACAGGCGGCGGTCGGCCAACTGGGACGGGGAGACGTTCTGCAGCGCCCGGAAGATGGTTTCCGCCCGCCCGGGGTGGCGTCGCTCCCAGGTTTGCAGCATCGCCTTCATGGCCTGGCGCTGCAGATTCTCCTGGGAGCCGCACAGGTTGCAGGGAATGATGGGGAAGGCCATCGCCTCGGCGTAGGCGGCGATGTCGGCCTCCTTGCAGTAAGCCAGGGGGCGGATGACGATGTGCTTGCGGTCGTCGCTGAGCAGCTTCGGCGGCATGGCCTTGAGGCGACCGCCGTAGAACAAGTTGAGGAAAAAGGTTTCCAGGATGTCGTCACGGTGATGGCCGAGGGCGATCTTGGTGAAACCGTGGCGTTCGGCGAAACCGTAGAGAATGCCGCGGCGCAGGCGGGAACACAGGCCACAGGTGGTCTTGCCCTCGGGAACGATCTCCCTGACCACGCTGTAGGTGTCGCGTTCGATGATGTGGTACGGCACACCGCGCCGCTCGAAATAGCGCGGCAGGACGTCCTTGGGAAAGCCGGGCTGGCCCTGATCCAGATTGACCGCGTGGACTTCGAAGCGTACCGGCGCGGTCCGCTGCAGATTGAGAAGGATCTCCAGCAGGGTGAAGGAATCCTTGCCGCCGGAGACGCACACCATCACCTTGTCGCCATCCCGGATCATGGCGTAATCGGCGATGGCCTGCCCCACCTGGCGGCGCAGGCGCTTCTGCAGCTTGTTGAAACGGTAACGTTCCTTGCCGCTCAGAGCGACGGCCGGTTGGCGGGCGACCGCGCTCATCCCCGGTAACGCTGCAGGATCAGGGTGGCGTTGGTACCGCCAAAGCCGAAGCTGTTGGACATCACCGTGTTCAATTCCACGTCGTCGATGCGCTCACGGACGATGGGAATCCCTTCGGCACCGGGATCGAGGCGCTCGATGTTGGCCGAGGCGGCGATGAAACCGTGCTCCATCATCAGCAGGCTGTAGATAGTCTCCATCGCCCCGGCGCCGCCGAGGGCGTGGCCGGTGAGGGACTTGGTGGAACTGACCGGCGGCACCCGGTCGCCGAAGACCTCGCGCAACGCTTCCAGTTCCTTGATGTCGCCCGCCGGCGTGGAGGTGCCGTGGGCGTTGATGTAGTCGATCCCGCCCTCGGTGGTCGCCAGCGCTTGGCGCATGCAGCGCACCGCCCCTTCCCCGGAGGGCTGGACCATGTCGTAACCGTCGGAGGTGGCGCCGTAACCGACCACCTCAGCATAGATCCTGGCGCCGCGGGCCTTGGCCACTTCCAGCGCCTCCAGGACCACGACCCCGGCACCGCCGGAGATGACGAAACCGTCGCGGTCGACGTCGTAGGGCCGCGAGGCGGCCTGGGGGCGATCGTTGAACTTGGTGGACAACGCGCCCATGGCGTCGAAGGTCAGGGTCAAGGTCCAGTGCAGCGACTCGCCGCCGCCGGCGAACACCCGGTCCTGCTTGCCCATCTGGATCAGTTCCACCCCGTGGCCGATGCAATGGGCGCTGGTGGAACAGGCGGAACTGATGGAGTAGTTGACGCCCTTGATCCGGAAGGGCACCGCCAGACAGGCGGAATTGGTACTGGACATGGCCTTGGGCACCCGGTAGGGACCGACCCGCTTGATGCCCTTGCTGCGCAGGATGTCGGCCCCCTCGACGATGTCCTTGGTGGAGGGACCGCCGGACCCCATGACGATGCCGGTGCGTTCGTTGGAGATGTCGTGTGCTTCCAGACCGGCGTCGGTGATCGCCTCCTGCATGGCGATATAGTTGTAGGCCGCCCCCTCCCCCATGAAACGCAGAATCTTGCGGTCGATGAACTGGGCCGGATCGATGCGAACGGGCGCGTGGACCTGGCTGCGAAGCCCCAGATCGCGGTATTCCTCGGAAAATTCGATGCCGCTGCGGCCCTGGCGCAGGGATTCCAGAACTTCCCGTTTGTTGTTGCCGATACTGGAAACGATGCCGAAACCGGTGATGACGACCCGTCGCATACTCAAAAACCCTCCGTCGAAGTGAACAACCCAACCCGAAGATCGCTGGCTTCGTACAAGGTTCTACCGTCGCACTCCAAGGTGGCGTCAGCGATCCCCATGACCAACTTCCGCAACATCACCCGTTTCAGGTCGACCCGGTAGGTGACTTTCCGACTGTCGGGCAACACCTGGCCGCGGAACTTGACTTCACCGGCCCCCAGCGCCCGTCCCCGCCCCGGCGCCCCCGTCCAGCCGAGAAAGAAACCGATCAGCTGCCACATGGCGTCCAGTCCCAGACAGCCGGGCATCACCGGATCGGATTCGAAATGACACTGGAAGAACCACAGGTCCGGCTTGACGTCCAGTTCGGCGACGATCTCCCCCTTGCCGTATCTCCCCCCTTCATCGCTGATGTGAGTGATCCGGTCGAACATAAGCATCGGCGGCAGCGGCAGACGCGCGTTGCCGGGACCGAACAGTTCACCGTGGGCACAGCGAATCAGATCCTCATAGCTGTAACTGCTTTTTTTTTCTTGCATGAAAGTCCATAACCTATGGAAAAATCAAACTATTTATTATCCGACAGAGTGGAAAGAATTGCAGCAATTATAGCGGAAGCCTTACTACCGATCACTTCCGTCGGAGGGAGCCGTCAGCGACCGGGGAGGGTCGCACGGCAGTCCTCCGATACATCCTGCGTGACGGGAAGCCGGGGAGTGCCGGGAACCGGCCGGGCATATGCGTCAAGCCGCTTGCCCTTCAGTCCCAGCCGCTTTCGGTAGATCACGGCATAGGTCAGCACCGCCCGGACATAGCGGCGGGTCTCGCGGAAGGGAATGGTTTCGATCCAGATATCGGCCGCCAGGGTATGGGCGGGTAGCCAGCGTTTCACCCGGTGCGGTCCGGCGTTGTACGCGGCGGTGGCCAGAACGAAATGCCCGCCCAGTCGTTCCAGCAGAGAACGGAAATAGGCGGTGCCGTAGCGCAGGTTGGTGTCGGGATCCTCCAGGGAACGCAGCGAACGCCAGCGCTCGTTGAGCTGACGGGCGACCCGCCGGGCGGTGGCGGGCATCAGCTGCATCAATCCCCGCGCCCCCACGGGGGAACGGGCTCGCTCGTCGAAGGCGCTTTCCCGCCGGATGATGCCATAGACATAGGCGGGATCGAGCTGGCGGGCCGAGGCGTACTTGCGGATCTGATCGACGAAATCCAGGGGAAAGCGGATCTCGAGATCCTGCCAGTGTTCGGCCCGGGCCACGGCGAAAATCGCCATTTGAGGCCAACCCATGGCTTGCGCCAAGCGGGCCGCCGCCAGCAAGGTGTCACGGTCGGCGTGCTCGAGCAGATACCACCACTCTCGGCGTGCCTCCCAATACCGGTCCAAGGCTAGAAATTCTCGGATCGCCCTGACGGTCCGACTATCGGCCAACGCCGCCAGGGTCGTCTCGGAAGGCTCGACGGGACGATGATCGATGGCGTAGGCAAGCCCGAGGCGGTCGGCCGCCAGGAATCCGTAAAAACCGGTCTCCCCGGCCACCCGACGAAACAGTGCGGCGGCGCGTTGGGTCTCTCCCCGGCGCTCGCTCGCACGCGCCGCCCAATAGCGCCACTGGCCGGTATCCCGCAGATCCGCGGGCAGTCGGGCGACGGCCTGCCATACCCGGTGCCAGTGACGCCGGCGCAAGGCCGCGCGAACCCGCCAGGTGGCGACCGCCTCGTCGCTCAGCGGATCCGGAATCCGCGCCAGCCAGTCCCAGGCCCGGGGATCGTGACGCCAGGCCAGGCGCAGGCCGATGGCGCGCTGAACCTTCGCCGTCTGGGCGGCGGTCAGGGAGAACCGCTCCGCGTCCCGCCGCCACCAGCGTATCGCGGCTTCCAGGTCCCGCCGGGCCAGACGCCGGAGGGCGTGGACGAAAATCTCGCCATCCCGACGCAACGCTTTCGGCCAGGACCGGCATGCGTAAGCCTCGGGATCGCGGTGCACCTCGAGCCAGAAGTCGGCGCGCCGGCGTTGCGCCGGCGGCAACTGTCCGGCCAGGTAACCGGCCAGTTGCGGCTTGCCGGCGTCCAGAGCCAGACGGAACCGTCGCCAGATCAGCGCCCCGTCGATCCGGCCGGCACGGCGCCAATGGGTGAAGAGGCGATCGCACGCCTTCGGCTGGGAACGCCCCACGAGCCACAGCCTCTTGGTTTCCCGCCAGGAACGCTCGTCCTGACCCACCTGGTGCAGCGCCCAGGCATAATGACATCGTACTTCGGCCTGACCGACATCCCGGTAAAAACGAAGGAAATCATGCCAGCGACGCCGTTCGGCCAGATGTTTCAACAGGGCGATCCGGACCGGCCGGGCGTACCGGGTGCCGGCATATCGCCGCAGAAAGGCCGCCACTTCGGCAAGCGGCTCGGGATGACGGCGGTAGAAACGTGACCAAAGGTAAGGAACCAGGGGATAGTCACCCAAACGTTTCATTCGGCGGCGGAACTGATCGATCTTCCCCTGTTCCAGCGCCTTTTCCGCCTGCAGGAACCATCGCTGCTGCGTCGAATCGGCGCCGAGAGCCAACTGCCCGGCCATCAGCAACACCCCCAGGATCAGGCCGCATCGCATCGTTCCCCACCCTCCGCGCTGGTCGGATTACCCTATAATGTCGGCAACCCGTTCGGAGCACTTCAAATTTTAAGGATAGAAAATGCCCCGTCTTTTGTCCGCCTTGGTTCTGTCGTTGGCGTCCCTGCCCCTGCCGGCGCAGGAGATCGTGGAACCGGCGCCGGTCTCGCTGGTCGCCCATCCTCTGGCGCTCGCGTGTCTGGCGGTTTTCGTCCTCGCCTACGTGCTGGTGATGTTGGAGGATGTCATTGAGCTGCGCAAGTCCAAACCCATTCTGCTGGCTTCCGCCTTCATCTGGATCCTGATTTCCCTGCTGGACCAGCAACTCGGCATTCTCCCCGAACGCGCCAAGCACGTCCTGCGCGCCGATCTGGTGGAATACGCCGAGCTGTTCCTGTTCCTGCTGGTCGCCACCGCCTATGTCAACCTGCTCGACGAACGGGGCTTCTTCCGGATGTTGTGCTGCCGGATCTCCGCCCGGCGGATCGATTACCGCAGCCTGTTCTGGATGATGGGATGGCTGAGCTTTCTGCTCTCCACCGTGGTCAACAATCTCACCACCGCCCTGATCGTGGCGACCGTCACCCTGATGATCGGGCGCGACAATCCGCGCTTCATCAGCATCACCTGCCTGGCGGCGGTGATCGCCTCCAACGCCGGCGGCGCCTTCAGCCCCTTCGGCGACATCACCACCCTGATGGTCTGGCAACACGAAAAGCTGAGTTTCACCCGGTTCTTCCCCCTGTTTCTACCTGCCTTGGTCAATTTCCTGGTTCCGGCGCTGTGCCTGCACTGGGCCGTGCCCAAGGGGATCCCCCCTTATCCCGAGGTGTGCCTGATCGGCACCAAGCGCGGCACCAAAATCATCCTGTTCCTGTTCTTCGCCACCATCCTCATCGCCGTGGCGTTCGAACAGGTTTTCGATCTGCCGCCTTATCTGGGCATGATGGCCGGACTGGCCCTGCTGATGTTCTACGCCTACCAGATGGAGCGGCGCCATCCCGAGGACAGCTTCGACATCTTCCATCAGCTGCGGGCGGTGGAATGGGACACCCTGCTGTTCTTCTTCGGGGTGGTGTTCGCCGTCGGGGGACTGCGCTACCTCGGCTATCTGGCCCTGGCTTCCGAGAAGATCTATGCCGGTCTGGGGCCCGACTACGCCAACGTTCTGGTGGGCTTTCTCTCGGCGGTCGTCGACAACGTTCCGGTGATGCTGGCGGTCCTGCAAATGAATCCGGACATGGACGACTTCCAGTGGCAACTGGTGACCCTGACCGCAGGCGTGGGAGGCTCCATGCTGGCGGTGGGCTCGGCCGCCGGCGTCGCCATGCTGGGCCAAGCGCGGGAGCATTACACTTCCATGGTCCACCTGCGCTGGAGTCCGGTGATCTTCCTCGGCTACGCCGCCAGCATCGCGGTTCATTACTGGCTCAACGCCCCCTGACCCCCAGGGCGACGACGAACGCCGACAGACTCACCAGGGACGCGGCCTCGAACACCTCGGTCGCCCCCCATTCCTGCCAGTAGTATCCGGCCAGGTAACTGCCCACCATACTGCCCAACCCGAAGCTCAGGCTGCTGTAGAGGGCCTGCCCCTTGCCCTGATGCCGGGGTCCGAAAAAGCGACGCAACAACTGCATCGCCACGGCGTGATTGACGGCGAAGGTGGCGGCGTGGAGCAGTTGGGCCGCCGCGAGAACGGTCAAATCGTCGGGATAGCGACCGATCAACCACCAGCGCAGTGCTCCCAGCAGGATGCTTCCCTGCCACAACCGGTGCAGGGAAACCCGACGCAGCAGGGCGGGAAACAGCAGGAACAGCAAAATTTCCGCCACTACCCCCAGGGTCCAGAGCCCTCCGATGAGCGTACCGGAATAACCGTGCCCCTTCAGGTAGATGGAGTAGAAGACGTAATAGGGGCCGTGAGCCACCTGCACCAGAAAGACGACGACCAGGAAAGCCAGCACCTGGCGCCGCCACAACAGCCGTCCCCAGGGAGAATGTTCCCCGGCCTGGACCCCGGGTTCCGGAACCACCTGAACGCTGAGCCAGATCAGCCCCAGCAGGACGGCCACCACCCGGGGCAGCAGTCCGATCCCCAGTCGGTCCAGCCCGATCCCCAGCCCCAGAACGGCGACGATGAAGCCGACCGATCCCCACAGCCGGACCCAGGGGTAGCGCTCGGGACAGGCGTGCAGGTGGGCCAGGGTCACCGCTTCGAACTGCGACAGGGCGGCGCTCCAGAATACCCCGAAGGCGAGGGTCGCCAGGACGATGTGCTGGTAATCGCGCAGCCGAAGCAGGGGAAGGAAGAAAGTAGCCGCCAACAGGCAGGCGACCCGCACCCAAGCGATCCGGCGGCCGGTGTGATCGGCGATCCAGCCCAACAAATTGGGAGCGACCACCTTGGTGGCCGACAGCAATGCCATCACCGTGCCGATCTGTACCGGCGTCAGTCCCAGATCCTGCAGATAGAGTCCCCAGTAGGGCAGCAACGCCCCCAGGGAGGCGAAATAGAAGCCGTAGAATCCCGCCAGGCGGAGATAGGGAATCGCGCCGGCCATCCCAACCGGATCAGTCGGGGGCGGCCGGAATGGGGGACAGCGGGGGGGTAACGTCGAGATTCTGGGCCCGGTGGCGCAGATAATGATCCATCAACACCAGGGCCGTCATCGCCTCGGCGATGGGGGTGGCACGGATGCCGACGCAGGGATCGTGGCGTCCCTTGGTGACCACCGTCACCGGCCGGCCGTGCACATCGACGCTGCGGCCCGGAATCGGCAGGCTGGAGGTCGGTTTCAGGGCGATGTGGGCGACGATGTCCTGGCCGGAGGAAATGCCGCCGAGAATGCCGCCGGCGTGGTTGCTCAGGAACCCCTGCGGGGTCATTTCGTCACGGAATTCGCTGCCCCGGGCGGCCACGCAGCGGAAACCGTCACCGATTTCCACCCCCTTCACCGCGTTGATGCTCATCAGGGCGTGGGCCAGATCGGCGTCGAGCCGATCGAAGACCGGCTCCCCCAGCC
>JALSSF010000147.1 GCA_026984375.1 Methylothermaceae bacterium
TCGATGAGGGCTATCGACCCTACTGGGAAGCGGTGGTCGGAGGCGGGGAGCCCGAGGCGGTTCACCAGGCGTTCGCCCGCTTCCAGGTGCTGTGTGCCCACCGCCGCGGCCCGCTGGGTGCCGACTGGCTCAACGATGCCCTGGAACAGCGGTGGCGGCGCCAAGGAAAAATTCAGGGCGGGGCCTATTATCCCGGCCGGCCCCTGCTGATTCTGGAAAACGCTCCGGACCTCCATCTGTTCAACGGGGATGTCGGCATCTGCCTGCCGGACGCGCAGGGCCGCGTGACCGTCCATTTCGAGGACGGCCGCCGCCTGCCCCCGGCCCGGTTGCCTGGCCACCAGACGGTGTTCGCCATGACCGTGCACAAGTCCCAGGGATCGGAGTTCGACCGGGTTCTCCTGGTGCTGCCGCCCCAGCCGTCGGAAGTCCTGAGCCAGGAACTGGTCTACACCGCTTTGACCCGGGCCCGCCGCCGGGTGCAATGCTGGGGGCCGGAGCCGGTGCTGCGCCAGGCGGTGGGGCGTAGAGTTCGCCGCAGCGGCGGATTGTGCCTGAAGCTGCGGGATTCCGGCGCATAGAATCGAGGGCGGTCAATTTTCCTCGCCTTTCTCCCGCTCTTCGTGCTCGAACATTTCCGCGATTTCCCGGAGCCGGGCGACGGCCTTGCCGTTGATGGAGTCCTCGGGATAGTCGCCATCGGTATTCGCTTTGCCCGCCGGCAGTCCCATGAGGATCTCCAGGGTTTCGTCGACGTGGGAAACCGGGAACAGATGGAATTTCCCCCGGGCGACGGCCTCGACGACCTCCGGTTTCAGAATCAGGTCGTCGCAATTGGCCTGCGGCAGGATGACGCCGTGGGTGCCGTCCAGTCCCCGGGCCTGGCACAGACGGAAGAAGCCTTCGATCTTTTCGTTGATGCCGCCGACCGCCTGCACTTCGCCGTACTGGTTGAGGGAACCGGTGACGGCGAAACACTGGCGGATGGGCAGATGGGTCAGGGCGGAGATCAGGGCGCTGACCTCGGCCAGGGCGGCGCTGTCGCCGTCGACGTAGCCATAGGATTGTTCCAGGGCGATGTGGGCGGAAATGGCGAACGGAAATTTCTGGGCGTACTTGTAGCCCAGGTAACCGGAGAGAATCATCACGCCCTTGGAATGGATGGGCTGGCCCAGTTGTACCTCCCGTTCGATGTCGACGATCCCCTTGGAACCGGGATAGACCGTGGCGCTGATGCGGGCCGGTGATCCGAAGCTGAAGCTGCCGGTTTCGAACACGGTCAGGCCGTTGATCTTGCCCACCGCGCTGCCGCTGGTGTCGATGAGAATGGTGCCGTCGAGGATTTCCGCCAGGATCTCCTCCGCCAGGCGGCCTTCCCGTTTCTCTTTGGCTCGGATCGCCCGTTCCACGTGGTCGGCGTCGATGAGATCGTGACGATCCCGCTGCCGCCACCACTCGGCCTCGCGGACCAGATCGCTGATTTCGGCCAGACGTGCCGAGAGCTTGTGCTGGCTTTCCGCCATGCGGGAACTGAAATCGGCCAGTGCCAATACCGCCCGGGAGGTCAGCGGGGCGGTGCCGAGCTTTTCGGTCCGATGGGCGAGGAAGCGGGCGAACCGCGCCAGACATTGCGGATTGCGGGGCAGTTCGTCGTTGAAATCGGCCAGGACTTTGAAGATCTCGCCGAACTCGGCGTCGATTTCCCGCAGCAGATAATATTGCTCCCGGCTGCCGACGATCACCACCTTGACCGCCAGCGGGATCGGTTGCGGGCTCAGGGTGGCGGGCAACAGGGCCGCCGGTTCCTGGGCCGGGCGTTCGATGGTCAGCTGACGGCGGCGCAGGGCCCGTTTCAGCGCGGGCCATACCGCTTGCTCGGCCAGGAGTTTGTCGGCCTCCACGATGAGATAGCCGCCGTTGGCCCGGTGAAGGGCCCCCGCGTAGATCATCCGATGATTGGTTTCGATGACGCCTTGTTCGCTGAGGTATTCGATGTGGCCGAACAGGTTGGGATAATTGGGATGGGGCTCGTAGACGACCGGGGCGCCGCCGTCTTCATCGTGGGTGACGAAGCGGTTGGGGGCGTAACTGTCCTGCAACAACCGGCGTTTTTCGGCCTCGGTCAGAGTGTCATTGCCCAGTTTATCCTGGACGGTCTGTTCCAGGTCCTGGCGCAGCGCCCGGAAATAGTCGGTCAGGCCCTCGATGTCGCCATAGCGTTCTTCCAGCGGCCTGATCAAGGGATCGATCGCCTGCCGCACGGTGATCTGGTCGAGATGGCGTTGTTTTTCCGCGGCTTCCCGTTTCCACTGGGGCAGTTCGGCCAGGAGATCGGCCAGATAGTCTTCCAGTTCGTTGACGGCCCGGTTGAAGGCTTCCCTTTCGGCTTCGGACATGCGGGCGAACTGGGCATCGTCCACCGGCGTGCCGTCCTTGAGGGGGGTGAAAGTGATGGAATCGTCTTCCCGGAAGACGGCGACGTTTTTCTCCAGGGCCCGGCGTTCCACCCGATCCAGGGCCTCTTCGTAGCGCTGGTTGAACTCCCGCTCGATCCGGTGTTTGCGGCGCTGGTAGGAGGGGCTTTCGAACACGGCCGGAAAGGTGTCGAGCAGCTTGTCGATCAGGTTGTCGATATCCCTGGCTAGGTCGCGGCTGCGCCCGGCAGGAAGGGAGATGGCGATGGGTTCGCGGGGGCAGGCGAAGTTGTTGAGATAGGCCCAGTCGGAGGGGGTGGGGCGGTGGCGGGCGGCTTCCTGCAACAGGGTCTCCGCCAGGGTCAGCCGCCCGCAGCCGTTTTCTCCCATGACGAACACGTGGTAGCCGCTGGGGTCCATGGCGATGGCGAAACGCAACGCTTCTTCCGCCCGTTCCTGTCCGACGATGCCCTCCAAAGGTTCCAGTTCGGCGGTGCTGTGGAATCGGAGGGTTTCCGGGCGGGGGCGCAGTCGGTCGGGGGACAGAGTGAGATGCGGTGACGATTCGGTCATGGTGGCGGATTTCCTTTTCCCGGTATAATGGGCGCCGTTTTTGCACCGATGGCTACCAAATGGGAAAGGCTATTATCGCTGCTTTCGTGCGGGGCGTCGACGGCTTCAGCGACTGGCTGGGACGCACCGTGGCCTGGCTGTCGCTGGGAATGGTGCTGGTGACCTTCGCGGTGGTGGTGTTGCGTTACGGCTTCAACGAGGGGTGGATCGCCCTGCAGGAGAGCGTGGTTTACATGCACGCGACGCTGTTCATGCTCGGGGCCGCTTACACCTTGAAACACGACGCTCACGTGCGGGTGGACATTTTCTATCAGCGTCTGGGGGCGAAGGGGCGGGCCTGGGTGGACCTGCTCGGCAGTTGCCTGCTGCTCATCCCGTTCTGTTGTTTCGTGCTCTGGGCATCCTGGGACTACGTGGCCGCTTCCTGGCAGGTGCGGGAAAGCTCCCGGGAGGCCGGCGGCTTGCCGGCGGTGTTCTTGCTCAAGAGCCTGATCCCCCTGTTCGCGGTGGTTCTGGCCCTACAGGGCGTGGCGCTGGCGTTGCGTTCCCTGGGCGTCCTCGTGGATCGGCCGGTGGGGGAGTAGGTGGCGCTGACCGAACATCATTTGGCCATCGGCCTGTTCGGCGCCGTGTTTTTGGTGCTGTTGAGCGGTTTTCCGGTGGCATTCGCCCTCGGTGGGACCGCCCTGGCCTTCGCCGCCCTGGGAAGCGCCCTGGACCTTTTCGACGCCGCCTTTCTCGAGGCGCTGCCCAACCGCCTCTACGGCATCATGACCAACGAGACCCTCATGGCGGTCCCGCTGTTCGTCTTCATGGGGGTGGTGCTGGAACGGGCCCGGATCGCCGAGGATCTCCTCGACACCATGGCCGAATCGTTCGGCCGCCTGCGGGGGGGGCTGGGGGTGTCGGTCACCCTGGTGGGGATGCTGATGGCGGCCAGCACCGGCATCGTCGGCGCCACGGTGGTTACCATGGGACTGCTTTCCCTGCCCACGATGCTGAAACGGGGGTACAACCCGGCCCTCGCCTGCGGCACCATCTGCGCTTCCGGGACCTTGGGTCAGATCATTCCTCCTTCCATCGTCCTGGTTTTGCTGGGCGATGTCATTTCCTCGGCCTATCAACAGGCCCAGATGGAAATGGGGATATTCGCCCCCAAGACGGTATCGGTGGGGGACCTGTTCGCCGGTGCCCTGCTGCCGGGGCTGGCGCTGGTGGGGGCGTACCTGCTCTTCCTCGTGGCCGTCGCCTGGTTGAAGCCGGAATGGATGCCTCCCCACTTCGGCGATTCCCCTGCCGGCCACCGGCTGGGACGGATCGGCCGGGGGCTGTTGCCCCCTTTGCTGCTGATCGTCCTGGTGCTCGGTTCGATTCTCGGTGGCCTGGCCACGCCGACCGAAGCGGCGGCCGTCGGTGCCGTGGGGGCCCTGGTCCTGGCGCTGATGCGGCGCCGGCTGGATCTGGCGTGTCTGCGCGACGTCATGCAGAGCACCACCCGGGTCAGCAGCATGGTGTTCATGATTCTCATCGGCGCCGCCCTGTTCTCTCTGGTGTTCCGGGGATTCTACGGCGATGAGATGGTGGTCGAGTGGCTCGGCGATCTTCCCGGCGGACCTCTGGGCGCCATGACCGTCGTCATGGCGCTCATGTTCGCCCTGGGATTCGTGCTCGACTTCATCGAGATCACCTTCGTGGTGGTGCCCATCGTGGGACCGGTGCTGCTGACCCTGGGTTTGGATCCCGTCTGGCTCGGGGTGATGATCGCCCTGAATCTGCAGACCTCGTTTCTGACGCCGCCGTTCGGTTTTTCCCTGTTCTATTTGCGCGGCGTGGCACCTTCCCAGGTGCGGACGGGTCATATCTATCTGGGAGTGACGCCATTTATCGTCATCCAGTTGCTGATGTTGGCATTGCTGGCCTTGTGGCCCGATTTGGCCACCTGGCTGCCGCGACAAATCTATGGAGACTGAAGTGAAAGCCGTCGTCGTCTTGCTGTTGCTGGTCGCAAATCTTCTGGCCGCTTGCGGTCAGAAGGGGCCGCTCTATCTGCCCCCCGAACTGGAACGGAAGGAGTCCCGTTGATGGACCATTTTCAGTATCGTGAGGGCGAGCTCTATGCCGAGGCGGTCCCGGTCGGGGAGATCGCGGCCCGTTTCGGTACCCCGGCCTACGTCTATTCGTGTGCCACGTTGGAGTGTCACTGGCGCGCTTTCGACCGGGCCTTCGGTTCCTGGCCCCATTTGATCTGTTACGCGGTGAAGGCCAATTCCAATCTGGCGGTGCTCAATCTGCTGGCCCGGCTGGGTTCCGGTTTCGACATCGTTTCCGTGGGGGAACTGGAGCGGGTGCTGCACGCAGGAGGGGATCCGGCCAAAATCGTCTTTTCCGGGGTCGGCAAGCGGGAGGACGAGTTGCGGCGGGCGCTGGAGGTGGGGATCCGCTGCTTCAACGTCGAGGTGCCCGGCGAGTTGGACCGCCTCAACCGCCTGGCCGGGGAGATGGGGGTGCAGGCGCCGGTTTCCCTGCGGGTGAATCCGGACGTCGATGCCGGGACCCATCCCTACATCGCCACCGGCCTGAAGGAGAACAAGTTCGGCATCGATGTCTCCCGGGCCTGCGACGAGTATTGCCGGGCCGCGGAAATGCCCCACCTGCGCATCGTCGGTATCGACTGCCACATCGGTTCCCAGTTGACGGAGCTGTCTCCGTTCCTGGACGCCCTGGACCGGCTCCTGGCACTGGTGGCCCGGCTGGAGGAACGGGGGATCGTCCTGGAGCATCTCGACTTGGGGGGAGGCCTGGGAATCCGTTACGGCGACGAAACTCCGCCTGAGCCGGCGGAGTACGTGGCCGCCCTGCTGGCGAGGCTCGGAGAACGGCGCTGGCAGGTCCTGCTGGAACCGGGGCGGGCCATCGCCGGCAACGCCGGAATCCTGGTCACCCGGGTGGAGTATCTGAAGCGCACCCCGGCCAAGTGGTTCGCCATCGTCGATGCCGCCATGAACGACCTGGTGCGCCCGGCCCTTTACCAGGCCTGGCAGGACATCGTTCCCGTCCGGCCCCGCCGGGATGCGCCGGTGCGGAAGTTCGACATCGTCGGCCCGGTGTGCGAGACCGGCGATTTCCTCGGCCGCGATCGTGTCCTCGCCCTGGCGGAAGGGGATCTGCTGGCGGTCCGTTCGGCCGGGGCCTATGGTTTCACCATGAGTTCCAATTACAATTCCAGACCCAGGCCGCCGGAGATTCTGGTGGACGGGGATCGGGTCCATCTGGTCCGCCGGCGGGAATCGCTGGAAGACCTGTGGCGTGGCGAGCGGGTGGTGCCGTGAAGATCCGATTTACCAAAATGCATGGCTTGGGCAACGATTTCGTGGTGATCGACGGAATCCATCAATCCGTGACCCTGGACCCCGAGACCGTGCGCCGCCTCGCCGACCGCCATTTCGGCGTCGGCTGCGATCAGGTGCTGTTGGTCGAGCCGCCGTCCCGTCCGGACGTGGATTTCCAGTACCGTATCTTCAACGCCGACGGTTCGGAAGTGGCCCAATGCGGCAACGGCGCCCGCTGCTTCGCCCGCTTCGTCCGCGAGCGGGGGTTGATCGATCGCGACCGCATCCGGGTGGCCACCCGCGCGGGCGCGCTGGTGTTGGAACTCGTCGGAGACCAGGTTCGGGTCGACATGGGGGTGCCCCGCTTCGATCCTGCCTCGATTCCGCTGGCGGTTCACGAGGAAATGCCGGAATACCAGGTGGCGGTCGCCGGGCGAAGCTGGATCTTCAGTGCCGTTTCTCTAGGCAATCCCCATGCGGTGATTCAGGTGGAAGACGTCGACACGGCGCCGGTAGCCGAAGTGGGCGGCGCGCTGCAGGCCCATCCCCTGTTTCCCGCCCAGGTGAACGTCGGTTTCATGGAGGTGGTCTCTTCCCGTGAGATTCGCCTCCGCGTGTTCGAGCGCGGCAGCAGGGAGACCCTGGCCTGTGGCAGCGGCGCCTGTGCCGCCGCCGTGGTGGGAATGGATCAGGGCTTCCTGCGTTCCCCGGTCACGGTCACCTTACCGGGAGGGGTGTTGACGGTGCGTTGGGAGGGGCGTGGAAAACCGGTCTATTTGACCGGGCCGGCGGAATTCGTCTTCGAGGGAGAGATCGAGTTATGACCCGGGAATCGTGCGAGCCTGCGGCGCAGCCGGAATTGACGGAAACCCAGGTGGCAGCGTGGCTGTTGGAGCATCCGGACATTTTCGTCCGCAACCCTTGGTTGTTGGAGCATTTGACCGTGCCTCACCAATGCGGCGGGGCGGCTTCCCTGATCGAGCGTCAGGTGGCTCTGCTACGGCAAACCAATCGGGATTTGTGCCGCCAGATCGAAAATCTGCTCCATGTCGCTAGGGCGAACGACGCCCTGCTGGCCAACATGCATCGTCTGACTCTGGCGCTGCTGGAAGCCCGGCACTTCGACGAGGCGGTGAGTCTGGTGGAAGAGGCGTTGAGGGAACGCTTTCGAATCGAATGGGTGGCATTGCGCTTCTTTCCGGACTGCGGCCTTCCCCCCGCTTCGACCTTCTGTCTGCCGGAAGAGGTCGTCGAGTCCTTCCGGCAATTATTCGCCTCCGGCGAGGCCTATGTCGGCACGCCGCAAAAACGCCATCGCACCCTGCTGTTTCCCGGGGAGACTTCGATCCGTTCCTGGGCGCTGGCTCCTGTCGGCCACCATCGTCTCACTGGGGTGCTGGCGCTGGGAAGCAGCGACGAGACGCGTTTCTGGCCCGGACTGGGGAAGGTGTTCTTGCAGCGCCTGGGTGAGGTCATCGGGGCGCGCCTGGAATCCCTGTTGGAACCGAGCGTTTCTTGGCGATAGCAGCGGAGGCCGCCTTGGAAGCGGATGTGCGGCAATTTCTGACGGTTCTGGAAAGCGAGCGCCGGGTATCGAGACATACCCTGACCGCCTATCGGCGGGATCTGACCCGGGTGATGCATTTCTGCCGTAGCATCGGGATGGTCCGATGGGCGGAACTGACGGACACGACCATTCGTCAATACATCGGTGAGCGGCGGCAATGTGGTATCTCCGCCCGCAGCCTGCAGCGGGAGTTGTCCGCGCTGCGGGGATTGCTGGATTTCCTGGTGAAGTGCCGCCGGATCCACGACAATCCGGCCCGCCGGATCAAGTCGCCCAAGCCTTCCCGTCGTCTGCCCGGGGGTTTGAACGTCGAGGAGGTGACGGCGCTTTTGGCCAGACGGCCGGAATCGGCGCTCGAATACCGGGATCACGCCATGTGGGAGCTGTTCTATTCTTCCGGATTGCGTCTCGGGGAACTGGTCGGCCTCGATTGCGCCGATCTCGATCTGCGGGAAGGGTTGGTTCAGGTGCGCTCCGGCAAGGGAGGCAAAAGCCGTCTGGTGCCGGTGGGACGCTACGCCAGGAAGGCCGTTGCCGCCTGGTTGAAAGTCCGGGAGCGATGGGCCGGGGTGGATGAGCCGGCCTTGTTCGTCAACCGCTACGGTTCCCGGATCAGCCCCCGGGGAGTGCAACAGCGCCTCGCCCGCTGGGCCAGGCTGTCGGGGCTGGAGAAAAAGCTCCATCCTCATATCTTGCGTCACTCTTTCGCCAGTCATCTGCTGGAAGCCAGCGGCAACCTGCGGGCGGTCCAGGAGTTGCTGGGGCATGCCGACATCGCCACTACCCAGATCTATACCCATCTGGATTTCCAGCATTTGGCCGACGTGTATGACCGGGCCCATCCGCGGGCAAAACGGCGCAAATGACGGGGCAAATTTGCTAAGCTATTGACATTCGAAATTCGAGAGGATTCTGCGATGGTTTCGCCGCACGCATCGACTGAAACGGAAGTGCCGCTGGGTGAAGAGGCGTTCGAGGAGGCCGAAGCCGAGGAGCTTCGCCGCAAACGGCGGCTCTGGACCATAGCCGGTGTCATCGGAGCCGTGGTGTTGGCCTTGAGTGCGTTGGGATGGTATTGGACCATCCAGTGCTACAGTCCGGATACCTACGACGTGACCCAGATAGCGCTTCAGGAGACCGGACTGACCGATCCCAAGAAGCTGCCGGTGGGAGCCAGAACCACCGCCGTGCTGATCCACAACATGGACTATCTTCTGACCAAACCCGGCGGCTATCTGACCAACGACGTGACTCCGCCGAGTATCTTCCTCGACAACATGCCCAATTGGGAGTTCGGTGTCATCGTGGCTTCCCGGGATTTGGCCACGGCGTTGCGGAACCACCTCGCCAGGGCCCAGTCCCAGTCCACCGAGGACAAGGACCTCGGCATCGGCGAGCCTTACTATTATTTCGAAACCGACTCCTGGATCTTGCCCACCACCGAAAGCCAGTACCAGAAGGGCATCGATGCTTTCCGTCGTTATCTGTCCCGGCTGAAGGAGAGACGGGCGCCGTTCTATCCCCGTGCCGACAATCTCACCCAATACGTCATGATCCTGGAAAAGCGCCTGGGGAGCTACACGCAGCGCCTCAGCGCCAGCAGCTCGGTGCATCAGGAAACGGCCTTGATCATCCGAGGTAAGCCTTCCGAAGCCTTCAAGCCCATGGAACGAACTCCCTGGCTGGAAGTGGACGACCACTTCTTCGAGGCCCGGGGTTATGCCTGGGCCCTGCTGCACATCATGCGGGCAATCGAGGAGGATTTTCACGACATCTTGAAAATGAAGGCGGCGGAAACGCCCATGCATCAGATCATCCGCGAGCTGGAGGCGACCCAGGCACCCATTCTCAGCCCTGTGGTACTCAACGGCAGCGGTTTCGGTGTGTTCGCCAACTATTCCCTCACCCTGGCGACCTATATCGCCCACGCCAACGCCGCTCTCATCGACCTGCGCGACTTGCTGAGCATCTGACATGCACACGCCTGCCATCGATCCGGAAATTCAGCGTCATCTGAAGGAGCGCAGCACTTGGCAGCGCATCTTTTTCATGTTGGTATTCATGTTCATCCTCGGATTTGTCCGAGTCATCCTGTGGGCCGTGGTTTTGTTCCAGGTGGCCAGCAAGCTGCTCACCGGGCAGGACAATCCCCAGGCGCGCCGGTTGGGTGCGACCTTGGCCGTATATCTGTACCAGATATTGTTGTTTCTGACGTTCAACACTGAACAAATGCCGTTTCCCTTCGCCGATCTTGACGAGGTGGGAAGGTTTTCCTCCCAGCGCCCTCGTGCTCAGTAGGAATAAGTTTTTGATTTTTCAGGGGCGGCCGCAGGCCGCCCTTTTCTCTTCCGCCACTCTTGACAAAGGAGGTTTGGGTGCTAGACTGGCGGGTACCGAAAGGAAGGAGGTCTCCTGCGGGCCTGTTGGTCTGTGGGAGGGATAGGGAAGGAGCGAGACCAACGACAATGAGTGAACTTGAAAG
>JALSSF010000148.1 GCA_026984375.1 Methylothermaceae bacterium
CTCCATCACCCGAAAGGCGGCGGCGCCGGCCCGCTGCATCAGCACGATGCCCGGAATTCCCAAATCCTCGATGGCATACCGGTCCATGGCACGAACCTGATCGGCCCGGTACAATCGTTCCGGTAACTGCGTGGTTACGATCGACTCCGATACCATGCTTCACTCCCTTTTGTTCCGGTGGGCCGTCATTTTCCTCCAAATTCCCGGGCTGACCAAATGCCACACCCTGCCATCGACATGGAAGCCCTGGCCCTGAATATCAAAACCTGGGGGCGGGCCCTGGGTTTTCAAGCCGTGGGGATCACCGATACCGATCTCGGCGAAGCCGAACGCCAGTTCCACGACTGGCTGGCAGACGGATTCCACGGACAGATGGATTACATGGAACGCCATGGAAACAAACGCACCCGCCCCGCGGCCCTGGTTCCCGGAACCGTCCGGGTCATCTGCGTGCGGATGGATTATCTACCGGAATCCATGGAACGCATGACGGCGATCCTGAACGCTCCCGAACGGGCCTATGTTTCCCGCTACGCCCTGGGGCGCGACTACCACAAGCTCATCCGCAAACGCCTGCAGCGCCTGGCCGAAAAGATCGAGGCGGTCGCCGGCCCCCATGGTTACCGGGTGTTCTGCGACAGCGCCCCGGTGCTGGAAAAACCCCTGGCCCAGAAGGCCGGCCTGGGCTGGCAGGGCAAACACACCAACCTCATCGCTTACAGGGAAGGTTCCTGGTTTTTTCTCGGCGAAATCTACACCACCCTCCCCCTGCCGGTGGACGAAGCGGTACCCCGAAGCCATTGCGGCAGCTGCCGCGCCTGTATCGACGTCTGCCCCACCGGCGCCATCGTCGCCCCTTACCGACTGGACGCCAGGCGCTGCATTTCCTATCTGACCATCGAACTGCACGGACCGATTCCGGAGCAATTCCGCCGCGCCATCGGCAACCGCATCTACGGCTGCGACGACTGTCAACTGGTCTGTCCCTGGAACCGGCGCGCCCGGCTGACCCGCGAGGCCGACTTTCTCCCCCGCCACCGCCTCGACCAGGCCAGCCTGGTGGAACTGTTCGCCTGGAGCGAGGCCACCTTTCTGCAAAGAACCGAAGGCTCCCCCATCCGCCGCCTCGGACACGAACGCTGGCTCAGAAACATCGCCGTGGCGCTCGGCAACGCCCCCACCACGCCGGAAGTGATCGCCGCCCTGGAATCCCGCCGTCACCATCCCTCCCCCCTGGTACGGGAGCACGTCATGTGGGCGCTGCGGCAACACCGACCGGGGCGACCCGAACCGGACGCCCGCCGCCCCGGCGCCGGCGCCATTTCCGACCTTTTTCCTGGGAAAACCCTTGCAAAGCCCCGGCGGATGGATTAGCTTTAACGCCCATGGGCTAGGGGTGCACCGCCGGGACCCGGAGGCGGTGCTGAGAGAGACCCTTCGAACCTGATTCCGGTTAATACCGGCGTAGGGAAGCCCGGGTCTGTTCCTGCGCCGCCGCCGTTGGAGAGACCCATGAACGCCATCCCCGAACAGTTCCTCCGCAACGTCCAGGCCAAAAAGGCCGCCATCAGGCCCTTTCCCGCTTCCACCAAGATCTACGTACAGGGCAGCCGTCCGGATCTGCGCGTGCCGCTGCGCCGTATCGACCAGTCCCCCACCCGGACGAGTCAAGGCGCGGTGGAAAACCCGCCTGTGTACGTCTACGACACTTCCGGCCCTTACACCGACCCCGACGTCGAGGTCGATCTGACCCGTGGCCTGCCGCCGCTGCGGGCCACCTGGATCGAGGAACGGGGCGACACCGAGGTGCTGCCGGGGCCGAGTTCGGAGTACGGCCGTCAGCGCCTGCACGACCCGGCCACCGCCCACCTGCGCTTTCCCGATCCACGCAGGCCGCGCCGCGCCAAAGCCGGCGCCAACGTCACCCAGATGCACTACGCCCGCCGCGGCATCGTCACCCCGGAGATGGAGTTCATCGCCATCCGCGAGAACCAGAATCTCCAGGCGATGAGGGAAGCCTACGGCCAGCGGATTCACAAGGGCCAGCCCTTCGGTGCCAACCTGCCGGAGGAAATCACCCCGGAATTCGTGCGTCAGGAAGTGGCCGCCGGCCGCGCCATCATCCCGGCCAACGTCAACCACCCCGAATCCGAGCCGATGATCATCGGCCGCAATTTCCTGGTGAAGGTCAACGCCAACCTGGGCA
>JALSSF010000149.1 GCA_026984375.1 Methylothermaceae bacterium
ATTTCGTCACGGAATTCGCTGCCCCGGGCGGCCACGCAGCGAAAACCGTCACCGATTTCCACCCCCTTCACCGCGTTGATGCTCATCAGGGCGTGGGCCAGATCGGCGTCGAGCCGGTCGAAGACCGGCGCCCCCAGCCCCGGCGGCACCCCGGTGGCCACCACCGTGATCCGGGCGCCGACCGAATCGCCCTTGAGGGACTTCATGAACGCTTCCAACTCGGCCACCTTGGCGGGATCGGGGCAGAAGAACGGGTTCTCCTCCACCGCCTCCCAGGACACCAATTCCAGCTCGATGGGGCCGAGCTGGGACAGGAATCCCCGGATCTCGACACCGAGGCGCTCACGCAGGTATTTCTTGGCGATGGCCCCGGCCGCCACCCGCATCGCCGTTTCCCGGGCGCTGGCACGGCCGCCGCCGCGGTAGTCGCGGAAACCGTACTTCTGGGTATAGACGTAATCCGCGTGGCCGGGGCGGAAGCGGTCGGCGATGCTGGAATAATCCTTGGAGCGCTGATCCACGTTCTCGATCAGCAGGCCGATGGGAGTGCCGGTGGTGCGCCCCTCGAACACCCCGGAGAGAATTCTGACCCGGTCCGGTTCGCGCCGCTGGGTGGTGTAGCGCGACTGCCCGGGGCGGCGGCGGTCCAGATCCCGCTGCAGATCGGCTTCCGTCAGTTCCAGCCCCGGCGGGCAGCCGTCCACCACGGCCCCCAGCGCCGGCCCGTGGCTTTCACCGAAGGTGGTGACGGTGAACAATTTGCCGAAGGTGTTGCCTGCCATGTCCTAGCTCTCTCCTCGCCGAAACGAATCCCCATGCGCCTTCAACTCCGCGGCGGTGAGCAGGAACACCCCCTCGCCGCCGCGTTCGAATTCGAGCCACAGAAACGGCACCTGGGGAAAGCGTCGGCGCAGCGCCGCGGCGCTTCTCCCCACCTCCACCACCAGGATGCCGTCTTCGGTGAGAAATTCCCCGGCCCGGGCCAGAATCCGGGTCACGCAATCCAGGCCGTCCTCCCCGCTCTCCAGCCCCATCTGCGGCTCGGCGTGGTACTCCGGCGGCAGACGGCGCCATTCCTCCCGCGCCACGTAGGGCGGATTGCTGACGATCAATTGATAGCGACGGCCGGCCACCGGCTCGAACAGGTCCCCGGCGAACAGCCGCACCCGGTCCTCCAGACGATGGCGGCGGACGTTGATCTTCGCCACCTCCAGGGCCTCCGGCGACAGGTCCACCGCGTCCACTTCGGCCTCGGGGAAGGCGTGGGCGCAACCGATGGCGATGCAGCTGGAGCCGGTGCAAAGATCGAGAATTCGGTACACTTCGACCCCGTCGAGCCAGGGGGAGAAGCGCCGCTCGATCAGCTCGGCGATGGGGGAACGCGGCACCAGCACCCGCTCGTCCACATAGAACGACAGGCCGCAGAACAGGGCTTCGCGGATCAGATAGGCGGCGGGCTTGCGGGTTTCAATGCGGCGTTCGAGGATTTCCGCCACCCGCCGCTTTTCCTCGTCGGTCAGACGCGCCTCCAGATAGAAATCGGGCAGGTCGTAGGGCAGATGCAGGGTATGGAGTACCAGGGCGGCGGCCTCGTCGAGGGCGTCGGCGGTGCCGTGACCGAAGTGCAGCCCGGCGGCGTTGAAGCGGCTGGCACCCCAGCGGATGAAGTCCCGCAATGTCTGGAGTTGCTCTATGACCGTCATGAAAATCCCCATCGAATGGAATCATTATAACCCAGCGGTTCCACTCTCTCTTGTAGTAAGGGACGGGTGGTGAGCTATGCTTTCCCTGACGGAAAGCCATTTTGGGGGGAGCTCCACCATGAAACCGCTGCTCTACCTGGTACTGGGCGTCTGCGCCTGCCTGGCGCAGGCCCGGGAAGCGGAACCCGACGACCTCTTTTCCGAAGAGGGAAACGTCCAACTTCTGGAAGCGGGAGAAAGCGATTCCATCGAACTGGAGGGGGAAGAAAACGAGGAACTGTTCGCCGCCCCCGAAGCGGGCGAGGAAAAACCGGCGTTTCCCGTCACCCTGGGAGGCTCCGGGGCCCTGGAATACCGCTTTTTCCACGATCACGGCCTCGACCGGGGCATGGATTATCACAACAACGTCTCCTTCTATCTCCAGCCCGAATTCGGCTACCGCTACGGCCGTCATCGCTTCGCTTTCAAGCCTTTTTGGCGTTACGACC
>JALSSF010000150.1 GCA_026984375.1 Methylothermaceae bacterium
CAGCCCTGCGTGGGCGACCGGGTTCGCTGGCAACCGGCCGATTCCGGCCGTGGCCGCATCGTCGAAATCCTGCCCCGCAGAACCCTGTTGACCCGGCCCGGACGGGCCGGCCACCCGAGGCCGGTGGCGGCCAATCTGGATCAGGTCCTGATCGTCATCGCCCCCGAACCCCCTTACGATCTGCTGCTGGTGGATCAGTATCTGGTGGTATGCGAAAACAACGATCTGCTTCCGATCCTCGTGGTCAACAAGATCGACCTGCTGGACGCCGACAAACGCCGCCGGCTGGAGGCGGATCTGACTCCCTACCGGCCGCTCTATCCCATCCTTCAGGTCAGCGCCAAAACCGGCGTCGGCATCACCGCCCTGAGAGATGTGCTGAAAAACCGGACCTCTCTGTTCGCCGGTCAGTCGGGGGTGGGAAAATCCTCTCTGCTGAAGACCCTGATTCCGGACCGCGACATCCGCATCGGCGAACTGTCGGCCACCACGCGCCGCGGACGCCATACCACCACTACCGCCATGTTGTTCCATCTTCCGGAAGGGGGGGCCATCATCGACACTCCCGGTGTGGCGATATTCGGCCTCGCCGGCATCGACGCGCGCAAACTGGCCTACGGCTACAAGGAGTTCCGTCCTTATATCGAGCACTGCCGTTTCAACGACTGCCGCCACCTGGACGACCTGGGCTGTGCGGTGCGGGAGGCGGTGGAACGGGGGGAAATCGCTCCGGAACGCTACCGGCGCTACCGGAAACTGATGGAAAAGCTGCCGGAAATTTCCTAGAGTCGCAGAAATTCGTCGGGGGAAACCCCGGCCTGCTTCAGAATCGCCCGCAACGTTCCTTCCGGCATATCTCCGGGATGGTTGGGAATCGTCGTATACCGACGAGTGATGGGGTTGTACCAGATTTCATGACTTCCGGCGGCCTGGCGGTCAAATTGAAAACCCAAAGCCTTTAGACGCCGAACCACATCTCGATACCGGAATCCTGCCAGACGCCCCATCAGTCACCAACCACAAGAGGATATTCGAATCTCTCCTCAAGTGGTTCCAATTCGATTGCTTCCTGCCGTTCTTTGCGGGCTTCCAACAGTTTTCGAGCCACATCCCGGGCGATTTCCAAAGTTTCCGCAACCGTTCTACCCTGCGCCACAAGCCCGGGGATCTGCTCCGACGTTGCCAAATAAACGCCTTCGGGTAATTTCTCGACGCGCAAACGCACGATTCGCTCCATAAGCCCACCTCTTTTACTACTACAATGCTCGCCGCCCCTCGAAGGCATGGGCCAGGGTGTTGGCGTCCAAATACTCCAGTTCACCGCCCACCGGCACGCCGTGGGCGATGCGGCTGACGGTGACCCCGTGGCGCCGTGCCATCTCGCCGATGTAATGGGCGGTAGCCTCACCCTCGACGGTGGAATTGGTGGCCAGGATCACTTCCCTGACCTCCCCTTCCCCCAGACGCCGCTCCAGCAGATCCAGACCCAGGTCTTCCGGACCGATACCGTCGAGCGGCGACAGATGGCCGTGGAGGACGAAAAAGAGTCCCTTGAACACCGTGGCCTGATCGATGGCCAGCACGTCGGCGGGCGTCTCCACCACGCACAACAGACTGCGGTCCCGGGCCGGATCGCTGCAGCGGGAGCAGACCCGGTTCTCCGTCAGGGTGCGGCAGGACTGACAGCGGCCGATCCGTTCCAGGGCCTCGGTCAGGCAGGCGGCCAGATGGCGGGCGCCGTCGCGGTCCTGCTGCAGCAAGTGGAACGCCATGCGCTGGGCGCTGCGCGGCCCCACCCCGGGCAGACAGCGCAGCGCCGCCATCAGGCGCTGCAGACAGTCACCCCGCTCCATCCTTCAGAAAGGCAGCTTCATGCCGCCGGGCAACTGGAAGCCGCCGGCCAGTTCGGCCATCTTTTCCTCCTTCATCCGGGAGACCTTGTGCACCGCGTCGTTGACCGCCGCCGCCACCAGATCCTCCAGGATTTCCTTGTCCTCCTCCCGGAACAGGCTGTCGTCGATGGTCAGACGGAGCACTTCCCGCTTGCCGTTCATGACCACTTTCACCAGACCGCCGCCCGCCTCTCCCTGGACTTCGGCTCTTTCCAGCTCCTCCTGAGCCTGGCGGAATTTTTCCTGCATTTCCTGGGCCTGCTGCATCAGGGCACCGAGTGGGTTTTTCAT
>JALSSF010000151.1 GCA_026984375.1 Methylothermaceae bacterium
CCATCTCAAGTCGGTGCTGAAGAAGCGCGGCTACAGCACGGCCGTCGGCGACGAGGGCGGCTTCGCCCCCAACCTGTCCTCCAACGAGGAGGCGCTCCAGGTGATCCTGGAGGCCATCGAAAAAGCCGGTTACCGGCCCGGGGAGGATATCGCCCTGGGGCTGGACGTGGCGAGCTCCGAATTCCATCAGGACGGTCAGTACGTGTTGGCTTCGGAGAACCGTCGCTTCGACTCGGCCGGGTTCGCCGATTACCTGGCGGATTGGGTGGCGCGTTATCCTATCCTGTCCATCGAGGACGGCATGGCCGAGGACGACTGGGACGGCTGGAAATTGCTGACGGAGAAGCTGGGGGACAAGATCCAGTTGGTGGGGGATGACCTGTTCGTCACCAATCCCGCGATTTTCCGCCAGGGCATCGAGCGCCACATCGCCAATTCCATCCTGATCAAGGTCAACCAGATCGGCACCCTGACCGAGACCCTGGAGGCGGTACGCATGGCCCACGATGCCGGTTACACCGCGGTGATTTCCCACCGTAGCGGGGAAACCGAGGACGTCACCATCGCCGATCTGGCGGTGGCCTGGGGAACCGGGCAGATCAAGACCGGCTCCCTGAGCCGCTCCGACCGCATCGCCAAGTACAACCGCCTCCTCAAGATCGAGGAATCCCTAGGGGATAAGGCGGTCTATCCGGGACGGCGGGCTTTCCCCTTGGCGTGATGAGGTGGGTGGCGCTCCTGTTGGGGATGCTGCTGTTGGCGTTGCAGTACCGCCTGTGGTTCGGGGACGGCGGGGTGATGGAAAACCGCCGCCTCCAGGAGCGGGTGGCGGAACTGCAGCGCCGGGTGCAGGCCCAACGGGAACGCAATCAGGCGCTGGAGGCCGAAGTGTGGGACCTGAAACACGATCTGGCCGCCGTTGAGGAGCGGGCCCGCCGGGATCTGGGAATGATCCGGCCGGGTGAGACCTACGTCATGCTCGTGGAGCGGCCATGAGACGGCGCTGTTTCGCCGTGGTCCCCGCCGCCGGCCGAGGGCGGCGCATGGGTTCGGAGATTCCCAAGCAGTATCTGAACCTGGCGGGAAAGCCGGTTCTGCAGCACACTCTGGAGCGGCTTCTGGCGGTGCCGGATCTGGAGATCATCGTCGTCGCCCTGGCGGCGGACGACCGGCGCTGGCACGAGCTGCCCCTGGCGCGCCATCCCCGCATCCGGGTGACCGAGGGGGGGGCGGAACGGGCCGACTCGGTGCTCGCCGGGCTCGAGTGCCTGGAAGGGGCGGCGACGGCGGCGGACTGGGTGATGGTGCACGACGCCGCGCGCCCCTGCCTGCGTCCCGCCGACGCCGAAAAACTGCTCCACACCCTGGCCGAAGACGAGGTGGGTGGCATCTTGGCTCTGCCTTCGGTGGACACCCTCAAGGAAGTGACGGACGGCGTCGTCCGGCAAACGGTCGCGCGCCACCGCATCTGGCGGGCTTTGACCCCCCAACTGTTCCGCTACCGCCTGTTGCGCCGGTCGCTGGAGCAGGCACTGGCCCGGGGCATGCCGGTCACCGACGAGTCCAGCGCCGTCGAACTGGCCGGTTTCCGGCCCAAGATCGTCGAAGGCAGTCCGGACAACATCAAGATCACGCGGCCGGAGGATTTGCCTCTGGCCCGCTTCATTCTGGAACGGTCATGACGGAGTTTCGCATCGGTCAAGGTTACGACGCCCACCGGTTTCAGGACGGCGACCACGTCACCCTGGGGGGCGTGCGAATCCCCTTCGACCGGGGATTGGCGGCCCATTCCGATGGTGACGTGGCCCTGCACGCCCTGTGCGACGCTTTGCTGGGGGCGGCGGCTCTCGGTGACATCGGACGGCATTTTCCCGACAGCGATCCGGCGTTGCGCGGCATCGATAGTCGCCTGCTGCTGCGTCGGGTGCGGCAATTGCTCGAACGCCAGGGGTGGGTCCCGGTCAACGTCGATCTGACCATCGTTTGCCAGGCGCCCAGGCTCGCCCGCCACATCTTGGCCATGCGCCGCCACATCGCCGACGACCTGGCCATCGAGGAAGATCGGGTGAACGTCAAGGCCACCACCACGGAAGGGATGGGCTTCGAAGGGCGGGGCGAGGGGATCTCGGCCCAGGCCGTGGCGCTCATCCGATCCCGTTGAACGCCTTTTCCCTGCCCCGGTGGCCGACCGCCTTCGGCGGTCCGGTCGGCCGCGGCCGCATCAAGACCTGTCCCGAGGATTTCCAGGTGGAGGAAGTCCTGGGCTTCGAACCTTCCGGTGACGGCGAGCACGTTTTTCTCTGGGTGGAGAAGTGGGGTTTGAACACCGACCAGGTGGCCGAACGCCTGGCGGCTTTTGCCGGATTGCCCAGGCAGCGGGTGAGCTATGCCGGCCTCAAGGACCGCCACGCCCTGACGCGGCAATGGTTCTGTCTCCATTTGCCGGGTGGGCGGGAGCCGCCGTGGCCGGCGTGCGGAGGCGAGGGCTTTCGGGTGCTTTCCTGGACCCGAAACCGGCGGCGCTTGCGCCGGGGAGCGCTGTCCGGCAACCGTTTCCGGATCCGGATTCGTCGGCTTTCAGCCCCCGCCGGGGAACTGACCGCCATCCTCCAGCGGATACAGCGTCAGGGAATGCCGAATTATTTCGGCGCCCAGCGGTTCGGAAAGGCGGGGGGCAACGTGATTCGTGCCCGGGCGCTGCTGGCCGGGGAGGAGAAGATACGGTGCCGCCATCGGCGGGGACTGTATCTGTCCGCCGCCCGGGCCCTGATTTTCAATCAGGTGCTGGCTTTGCGCATCGAGGGGAAAACCTGGAACCGGGCCCTGCCGGGGGATCTTTTCATGTTCGCTCGGGGCAACGCCTTCTTTTCCGACGAGCTCGATCCGGTCATCGAACGGCGGGTCGCGGCCCTGGAGATCCATCCTTCCGGGCCGTTGTGGGGCGAGGGGGAGCGGGCCGGCGGGGAAGCCGGAAAAATCGAGGCGGAGGCGGTGTCCCGCTGGCCGCAGCTGGCCGAGGGGCTCGAGCGGTGCACCCAGGCCATGCGGCGCCCGCTCCGGGTTCCGGTCGCCCGGTTGGCGTGGCGCTTGGCCGCCGGAGAACTGGTTCTCGAATTCGAGCTGCCCGCCGGCAGCTACGCCACGGCGTTGATCGACGAACTGATAGACCTGGAGGAGGGGGATTGATGGATTGCCCAGAGGCTTACGGGTTGGCCCTGCTGCAGGGGGTGACCGAGTTTTTGCCCATTTCCAGTTCGGCCCATCTGATTCTGCTGCCGAAATTGCTCGGCTGGCCGGATCAGGGACTGGCCTTCGATGTGGCGGTTCATGTGGGCACCTTGCTGGCGGTGATTCTGTACTTCCGGGATGATCTGAGCGTCATCGTCCGGGACTGGTGCCGTTCCCTGTCGCAGCGGCGCCTCAACCCCAACGCCGTACTCGGCTGGGGTGTGCTGATCGGTACCGTTCCGGTCGGTCTGGCAGGACTGCTGCTGAAGGATTGGATCGAAACCGTGTTGCGTTCCCCGCTGGTGATCGCGGGTGCGACGGTCGTCTTCGGCCTGTTGCTGGGCGTGGCGGAGTACCGAGGCGACCGAGGGGCCCGATCCCTGGAACAACTGACCTGGGTCGATGCCCTGGTCGTCGGTCTGTTCCAAACCCTGGCCCTGATCCCGGGCACTTCCCGCTCCGGGATCACCATCACCGGAGGGTTGTTCCTGGCCTTCGACCGGGTGAGTGCGGCGCGGTTTTCCTTTCTGCTGTCGATCCCGGTCATTCTCCTGGCCGGCGGGGTGAAGGCCTGGGACCTGCTCCGGGCGAGCGCGGCGGTGGACTGGAATCTGCTGTTTCTGGCGGTCATGGTTTCGGCTCTGGCGGCCTATGGCTGCATCGGCTGGTTTCTGGGCCTGTTGCAGCGGATCGGCATGATGCCGTTCGTGCTCTATCGTCTGGTTCTGGGGGGCCTGCTGTTCTATTTGTTTTGGCCCAGCACCACGTAGAGGGCGCCGCTGCCGCCGTGGCGGGGTTTGGCGCTGCAGAAGGCGAGCACTTGGGGATATTGGCGCAACCATTGGTTGAGGGCGCTTTTCAGGACCGGGCGAAACCCCTCGGAGCGCCAGCCCTTGCCGTGGATGATCAGGGCGCAGCGGACCCCGTCTTGGTGACATTCCTGCAGAAACAGGCGCAGCAGCGCCTGGGCCTCCCGGCGGGTGCAGCCGTGCAGGTCCAGTTGGGTCTCCGGATGGATTTTTCCCTGGCGCAGTTTTTTCAGGATCCGCTGATCGGCGCCGGGTTTCAGATAGGTCAGGGTTTCCCCCGGGGCCAGGGTTTCGGGCGGTTCTTCGGCGGCCGCCCGGGGCGCCGCAGCGGAGCGGCGGGTCCGGTGGGGTGCCGCCCGCGATTCGTTCCGGACGGGCCGGATGCCGGCGACGGCCTGGCGGAACAGGGCCCTGTCTTCCTCGTCGATAGTCATGATCCCAGGATCTTGACGCCGAAGCGGTTCAGCAGATCGATCAGCCGGATCAGGGGAAGCCCGATCAGGGCGTTGGGGTCGTCACCCTCGATCCGCTGGATCAGGGCGATCCCCAAACCTTCCGATTTGAAGGCGCCGACGCAGTCGAAGGGTCGTTCCCGGCCTAGATAATCTTCGATTTGGGCGCGGGTCAGGGAACGCATGTGGACCCGGCAGACGTCCACGGCGTTCAACTGCCGGCCGGTGCGGCTGTTGAGCACGCTGACCCCGGTATAGAAGCACAGGCTGCGTCCCGAGGCGGCCTGCAGCACTTCGAGGGCGGCGTCGAAAGTCCCCGGCTTGTCCAGTTTTTTCCCGCCGAGCAGGGCGACTTGGTCCGAACCGATGATCAGGTGATCGGAATATTCCCGGGAGACGGCGCGGGCCTTGGCGGCGGAAAGACGCATCGCCAGCTGCTCGGGGGCTTCGTTGAAAAGTGGGGTTTCGTCGATTTCCGGAGCCGCGGTCAGAAACGGTAACTGGAGTTTTTCCAGCAGGCTGCGGCGGTAAGGGGAACTCGATGCCAGTACCAGTCGGGTCATAGTAGCGGTGTCGCGTGCGAGGCAAAGCAATATTTTGACAGGTTTTCGCCAAAATCGGTATCATTTAAAAATTATGCCGACACATTTGCCTGGATTGATCGACCCCCTGCACTGTGTGGCCAAGGGGCGGCATTGGCGGGGGCGGTTGAGTTTGGCGAAGATGGGCCGCTTGGCGCGGATGGTCTCCAATCTCGGTGACGAGGTGGAAGTGGATCTGCGCTTCGAGCGGGAAGGGCGGGTGGCCGCGATCACCGGTTCGGTACGCGGCGAGCTGGAAGTGACCTGCCAACGCTGTCTGGCGCCGTTGCGGATCGCCGTGGACAGCCCGGTGAAACTGGGTGTGGTCACCTCCATCGACGAAGGGAATCGTTTGCCCGAAGCCTACGAGCCGCTGTTGCTGGAGCAGGAACGGATTCCCTTCGCCTCCATCGTGGAGGACGAGTTGATTCTGGCCATCCCGCCGGTTCCCAGGCACAGCCGTTGTTCTCCGGCTACGACCCGTTCCGAAGACCCGGATTTCGAGGCGGCGGCCGGCGAGCGGGAAAACCCGTTTTCGGTATTGGCCCGATTGAAAACCCGAGAGTAAGCACAAGGAGAAAACCCGATGGCAGTACAGCAAAATCGCAAAACCCGCTCCAAGCGCGGTATGCGTCGTGCCCACGATGCCCTCAGGGCCCCGGCTCTGTCCCAGGATCCTCTGACCGGCGAAACCCACCTGCGCCATCACGTGAGTCCGGACGGCTATTACCGCGGACGTCGCGTCATCGAAGTGAAGCTGGAAGACTCGGAAGAAGAATAAGAACGCTTGCCAAGCGGGTTTTGTCTTATGATTCAAGCGACAAGGAAGTGCCATGCCTGAGCGGCGTCCCGTGATCGCTTTGGACGCGATGGGTGGGGATCACGGTCCGGAAGTCATCGTGCCCGCGGCCCTGGACTGCCTGCAGGAGTACCCCGATCTCCGTCTGATCCTGGTGGGGCAGGAGCCGGTGCTGCGTTCGCATCTCCGCCGGCTCGGTCATCGTTCCGAAGAGCGCCTGACGATCCGGCACGCCTCCGAGGTGGTCGCCATGGACGACCTGCCTTCCCGGGCGCTGCGCAACAAGCGCGACTCCTCCATGCGGGTGGCGCTGAATCTGGTCCGGGACGGGGAGGCGGATGCCTGCGTCAGCGCCGGCAATACCGGGGCCTTGATGGCGACTGCCCGTTTCGTGTTGAAAACGATTCCCGGCATCGATCGTCCGGCGATCATCGTCACCCTGCCGGCCGCCGGTGGCTGCACCCACATACTGGACATGGGAGCCAACGTCGATTCTTCCGCCGAGCATCTGTATCAGTTCGCCGTCATGGGTTATGAGCTGGTGCGGGCGGTGGAGAACGTCGAATCCCCCCGGCTCGGCCTGCTCAACATCGGCGAGGAGGAGATCAAGGGGAACGAGCAGGTCAAGCGGGCCGCCCAGCTGCTGTCCGATTCCTATCTCAACTTCATCGGCTACGTGGAGGGGGACGACCTGTTCAGCGGGAAGGTGGACATCATCGTGACCGACGGTTTCGTCGGCAACGTGGCCCTCAAGACCATCGAAGGGCTGGCCCGGCTGCTGGGGGATGCGCTGCGAGAGGGATTTCACAGGAATCTCTACGCCCGGTTGGTCGGTCTGCTGGCGCAGCCGGTGCTCAAGTCCTTCAAGGAGCGGTTCGATCCCCGACGCTACAATGGGGCCAGCCTGTTGGGACTGCGGGGCATCGTCATCAAGAGTCACGGCAATGCCGACCGGATCGCTTTCGCCAACGCCATTCGCATGGCGCTCCTGGAAATCGACAAGGCGGTCCCGGATCGCATCGGTGAGCGGGTGGCCACCATTTTCGCCGACGGCGCCGGGATTTCGTCGCCCCAGGTGAGAAGCGCATGAGCCGCTATTCCCGCATCGCCGGAACCGGGGGCTACCTGCCGAAGACGGTCCGCACCAACGACGACATCTCCCGCATGGTGGACACCAACGACGCCTGGATCGTGGAGCGGACCGGTATCCGGGAACGGCGCATCGCCGCCCCGCACGAAACCGCTTCCAGCATGGGGGAGTGCGCCGCCCGCCAGGCGATCGCCGCGGCCGGCTGGGAACCGGAATCCATCGACCTGATCATCATGGCCACCAGTACCCCGGACCGGATCTTCCCCAGCGCCGCCTGCATCCTGCAGCAGCGCTTGGGAATCCGCGAATGCGGCGCTTTCGACGTCCAGGCGGCCTGTTCCGGATTCATCTACGCCATGAGCATCGCGGACCAGTTCATCCGGGCCGGCACCGCTTCCCGCGTCCTGGTGGTCGGTAGTGAAATCAACTCCCGGCTGGTGGATTGGAGCGACCGGACCACCTGCATTCTGTTCGGTGACGGTGCCGGCGCCGTGGTGCTGGAGGCCTCCGCCGAGCCGGGAATTCTGTCGACCCACATCCACGCCGACGGCCACTATCAGGATCTGCTCTATTTGCCCAACCCGGAAATGGGTATCGACGGTGAGCCGCCCTATGTCAAAATGCAGGGTAACGAGGTTTTCAGGATCGCGGTGAACACCCTGGGCCGGATCGTCGACGAGACCCTGGCCGCCAACGGCCTGAAGAAGACGGACGTGGACTGGCTGGTTCCGCACCAGGCCAACATACGCATCATCGCCGCCACCGCCCGCAAGCTGAAAATGCCCATGGAGCGGGTGGTCGTGACCATCGAGCGCCAGGGCAACACCTCCTCGGCCTCGGTGCCCCTGGCGTTGCATGAAGCGGTTAGCGACGGGCGGATCCGCCGGGGACAGATTTTGTTGATGGAAGCCTTCGGCGGCGGTTTTACCTGGGGGTCCGCACTGGTAAGGTATTGACGATGATGGAAGAAGCACGACAACGGCCTGATTTGGCCTTTTTGTTCCCTGGGCAGGGTTCCCAGGCGGTGGGGATGCTGGCTGAGTTGGCGGCCGCCTTTCCCCAGGTCCGGGACACCTTCGCCGAGGCTTCCGAAGTCCTGGGCTTCGATCTGTGGCGCCTGGTGCAGCAGGGGCCGGAGGCGGAACTCAACCAGACCGCCAACACCCAACCGGCCCTGCTCGCCGCCGGGGTCGCCGTCTGGCGGGTCTGGTACGGTCAGACCCGGATCTGCCCTGCTTGGATGGCAGGGCACAGTCTGGGGGAATATACTGCCCTGGTGTGTGCCGAGTCGCTGAACTTCCCCGACGCCGTGCGCCTGGTGGCACAGCGTGGCCGTCTGATGCAGTCGGCGGTTCCGGAGGGGGAGGGCGCGATGGCGGCCATCCTCGGTCTCGAAGACCACGTCGTGGTCGGGATCTGCAACCAGGTCAGCGCCGCCGACGGCCTGGTGGCGGCCGCCAATTTCAACGCCCCGGGGCAGGTGGTGATCGCCGGTGAGGCCGATGCGGTGGAGAAGGCGTGCGAGGCAGCCAAGGCGGCCGGTGCCAAACGGGCGGTCAGGCTGGCGGTCAGCGTTCCTTCCCATTGCGAGCTGATGCGCCCGGCGGCGGAGAAGATGGCGCAATTGCTCGAAGAGACGCCCATCCGGACTCCCCGGGTCGCCGTGGTCCACAATGTGGATGTCGGCACCCATGCGGCTCCGGAGGTGATTCGGGTACTGCTGGCGCAACAGCTCTATTCCCCGGTACGCTGGAGCGATACCATCCGTTTCCTCCACGACCAGGGAGTCAACCGTTTCGTGGAGGCAGGGCCGGGCAAGGTCTTGACCGGCCTCAACCGGCGCATCGTCAAATCCTGTCAAACCCTGCCGGTTTACGATCCAGCCACGCTCGACATCGCCATGGAGAAACTCGCATGACTGACAAGGTTGCTTTGGTGACCGGTGCCAGCCGTGGCATCGGTCGCGCGATCGCGCTGCAATTGGCCCGCGACGGTTTCGTCGTCGTCGGAACCGCCACGTCGGCCGCCGGTGCCGAACGTATCGGTTCGGCCCTTGCCGAGGTGGGTCGGGGCCAGGGAATGGTCCTGGACGTGACCGATGCCGGGCAGGTCCAGGCCGTGGTCGAGGAAATCGCCCGGCATTTCGCTCCGCCTTTGGTGCTGGTGAACAATGCCGGCATCACCCGTGACAACCTGCTCATGCGCATGAAAGAGGAGGAATGGGCGGCGATCCTCGACACCAATCTGACCTCGGTGTACCGGTTGAGCAAGGCCTGCCTGCGGGGAATGATGAAAGCCCGTTGGGGGCGCATCGTCAATATCGGCTCGGTGGTGGGGGCCACCGGCAATCCCGGCCAGGCCAACTATGCCGCCGCCAAGGCGGGAATGGTGGGATTCGCCAAATCCCTCGCCCGGGAGGTGGGTTCCAGGGGCATCACCGTGAACACCGTGGCTCCGGGCTTCATCGACACCGACATGACCCGGGAGTTGCCCGAAACCCAACGGAAAGCCCTGCTGGAGACGATTCCCCTAGGACGCCTGGGACAGGTGGAGGAAGTCGCCCATGCGGTTTCGTTTTTGTGCAGCGACAGGGCCGCATACATCACCGGCGAGACCCTTCACGTCAACGGCGGCATGTACATGGCCTGATTGAAAGATTGTGTTTGCCATGGGCGGCCATTAAAATGCCCGCTTTTGGAATTTTCATCGATACACTAACAACCGAGGAAGACACATCATGAGTGACGTGGCAGAACGTGTGAAGAAAATCGTGGCCGAGCAACTGGGTGTCAAGGAAGAGATCTCCAACGATGCCTCCTTCGTCGATGACCTGGGGGCCGATTCCCTCGACACCGTGGAATTGGTGATGGCCCTGGAGGAGGAGTTCGACTGTGAGATTCCCGACGAGGAAGCGGAAAAGATCACCACGGTTCAGGAAGCCATCGACTACATCGAAAGTCATCTGAAGAAATGAGACAATCCCGCAGGCGACCCCTGCGGGCTTTTCGGATTGGGTAAGCGCCTTGAGTGAAAGACGCGTCGTCGTTACCGGACTGGGCATTTTGTCCCCGGTGGGAAACACCGTTGCCGAAGCCTGGCAAAATATCGTCAGCGGCAAGAGCGGCATCGGCCCGATCGAGTATTTCGACGTCAGCAGCTTTCCCACCCGTTTCGGCGGAGTGGTGAAGAACTTCGACGTGACCGAATACATTCCGGCCAAAGAGGCCCGCAAGATGGACCCGTTCATCCATTACGGGATCGCCGCCGCCTGTCAAGCGTTCGAAGACGCCGGCTTGGAGGTGACCGACGCCAACGCGGAATGGATCGGCGTGGCCATCGGCGCCGGTATCGGCGGCATCACCGGCATCGAGAACGGGCACAGCGCCTATCTCCAGGGAGGGCCGCGACGGATCTCGCCTTTTTTCGTGCCCGCGAACATCATCAACATGATCTCCGGCAATTTCGCCGTCATGAAGGGAATCCGGGGGCCCAACTTCGCCGTGGTCTCGGCCTGTGCCACTTCCAACCACAACATCGGCGAGGCCGCCCGCATCATCCGCACCGGCGATGCCGAGGTGATGATCGCCGGCGGGGCGGAATTCCCCATTTCCCCCACCGGGCTGGGCGGGTTCGCCGCCGCCCGCGCCCTGTCACGGCGCAACGACGATCCCCAGGGGGCCAGCCGGCCGTGGGACAAGGACCGCGACGGCTTCGTACTGTCCGAGGGGGCCGGGGTGTTGGTGCTGGAATCCCTCGAGCACGCATTGGCCCGTGACGCCAACATTTACGCCGAGCTGATCGGCTACGCCGCCACCGCCGATGCCTATCACATGACCCAGCCACCCCCCAGGGGGGAGGGTGCGGCGTTGTGCATGCGCCGCGCGCTCCGGGCGGCCCGCATCAATCCGGAACAGGTGGATTACATCAATGCCCACGGCACCTCGACCCCGGCGGGAGACCTGGCCGAAACCCAGGCCATCAAGAGCGCCTTCGGCGAGACGGCCTACCGTATCCCGGTCAGCTCCACCAAGTCGATGACGGGCCACTTGCTGGGAGCCGCCGGCGGCATCGAGGCCATCTTCACCATTCTGGCCCTGCGCGACCGGATTCTGCCGCCCACCATCAATCTGGACGAACCCGGCGAAGGTTGTGATCTGGATTACGTCCCCCACACCGCCCGGGAAGCCCGGATCGATATCGCCATTTCCAATTCCTTCGGCTTCGGTGGCACCAATTCCACTCTGGTCTTCAAACGGTTCACCGGTTGATTCCGCCCTTTCGCTTCCACGGCGTGGAAAGCGATCTGCCGGTGATTCGGCGAGACCGGAACTGATCGGAGTCTCCCATGACAGCGTCGGTGTGGATCAACGGCCGGCCGGGGCGGTGGATCGACGTCTTCGACCGCGGTTTCCAGTACGGTGACGGTCTGTTTGAAACCTTCCTGATCCGGAACGGGACCCCCGTGTTGTGGGAGGCGCACATGGCCAGGCTGCGGCGCGGGTGCGAGCGCCTCGCCCTCCCCATGCCCGATCCCGGCCTGCTTTACGACGAGGCCCTCAGGGCTTGTGCCGGCGTGGAGGCCGGGGTGCTGAAGCTGCAAGTGACCCGGGGCGGCGGCGGGCGTGGTTATGCCCCGCCCCGGGAAGTCGAGGCGACCCGGGTGTTCAGCCGTCATGCGTTGCCCCCGGCGTTGTCCGTCTGGCGCCAGGACGGCGTTCGGGTCCGGTTGTGCCGGACCCGGTTGGGGATCAATCCCGCCCTGGCCGGTATCAAACATTGCAACCGCCTGGAGCAGGTACTGGCCCGGCTGGAGTGGAACGATCCCGCCGTCCACGAAGGATTGATGTGTGACGGCGAAGGTTTTTTGGTAGAGGCCACCATGAGCAACGTGTTCTGGGTGCGGGACTCGGTGGTATTCACCCCCGGCGTCGACCGTTGTGGTGTCGCCGGCGTCGTCCGCGACTGGGTGATGCACCGGCTGCAGGCGTGGGGAACGACGGTGAGAACGGTGCGGGTGAAACCGACGGTGTTGGTGCAGGCGGAGGAGGTATTTCTCACCAACAGCGTGATCGGCATCGTGCCGGTGGTCGCCTGGGAAGACGGGCGCTGGCCGGTCGGACCGGTCACCCGGCGTCTGCAGGAGGCGTGGCGGCCGTGAAGCGGTGGTGGCTGGTCATGTTGGGCCTGGGCCTGCTTCTCTTCGGCGGTGCCGGTTGGTTCTGGCACCAGTATCGCCAGGCTCTGGTGCGTCCCTTGGACCTGGATGCCCCGGTGACCTTCGAGATCAAACGGGGGGAGTCGCTCACCACCGTGGCGCGGCGGTTGCAGCGTCAGGGGATTCTGCCGCAGCCGCGCTGGCTGTTGTTATGGGCCTTGGAGCGGGGGGTATCCGCCGACATCCGGGCGGGGGAATACCGGTTGCGCCCCGGCATGACGCCCAAGTCCCTGCTCACCCTGTTTCTGTCAGGCAAGGTGGCCCAACACCGCATCACCCTGGTGGAAGGCTGGACGGTGAAACAAGTCCTGGCGGCCCTGGCGGCGGAGCCGGCCCTGAAACACACCCTCGAAAACGTTCCGTTGGCGGATTTGCTGTCGGTTCTCCAGTTGCCCCCGGGTCATCCGGAAGGCCGTTTCTTTCCGGACACCTATTTCTTCGTCCGCGGTGCCAGCGATCGTGAAATTCTGCGCCGGGCCTACCGCCGCATGGAACGGGTCCTCGGGGAGGAGTGGCGCGACCGGGCCGCCGACCTGCCCCTGAAGACGCCTTATCAGGCGTTGATTCTGGCCTCCATCGTGGAGAAGGAAACCGGTCGCCGCGAGGAGCAGGCCGAGATCGCCGGTGTCTTCATCCGGCGCCTGCGCAAGGGGATGAAACTGCAGTCGGACCCGACGGTCATCTATGGCATGGGCGACGCCTTCGACGGTGACATCCGACGCCGGGACCTGCGCGCCGACACGCCGTACAACACCTATGTGCATCCGGGATTGCCGCCGACCCCGATCGCCCTGCCGGGGCGGAGCGCCATTCACGCCGTGCTGCATCCGGCGGACGGTGACGCCCTGTACTTCGTTTCCCGGGGTGACGGCAGTCACCAGTTTTCCGCCACCCTGAAGGAACACAATCGCGCCGTGGCCCGCTATCAACTGGGGAAACGATGAAGCGGGGCTGTTTCTTGACCCTGGAAGGCGGGGAGGGGGTCGGCAAAACCACCAATTTGGCGTTCATCGACGATTTCCTCCGACGCCGCGGGATCGAGGTGGTGGTCACCCGGGAGCCCGGAGGGGTGCCGGTGGCGGAAAAGCTGCGGGAATTGATCCTCGATGAAACCGGTCTGCTGCCGGAGGCGGAGCTGCTGTTGATTTTCGCCGGCCGCGTCCATCACGTGCGCGACAAGATCCTCCCCGCCCTGGAGCGGGGGCAGTGGGTGGTGAGCGACCGCTTCGTCGACGCCAGTTACGCCTATCAGGGTGGTGGCCGGGGACTGTCCTGGCGGCGCATCGAATATCTGGAAGACTGGCTGGTGGCCGGTTGCCGTCCGGATCTGACCTTTTTGTTCGATGCCCCGGTGGAAATCGGTCTGGGACGGGCCCGGGCCCGCGGCGATATCAACCGTTTCGAGGAGGAGACGGTCGCCTTTCTGGAGCGGGTGCGTCAGGCCTATCTGGAGCGTTGGCGCCGGGAACCCGGGCGTATCTGCCGCATCGACGCCAGCCGTCCCCTGGCCGAGGTTCAAGAAGCCATCGCGGCCCGCCTGAGCCGATTGGTGGAAACGTGGCGGAAGTGAACTGTTTCTGGCACGCCCCGGTGTGGCGCCGGCTGGAGGCCTACCTGAGCCAGGACCGTCTGCCCCACGCCCTGCTGCTTCAGGGACCCGCCGGGATCGGTAAACGCCGCCTGGCCCTGACGCTGGCCCGACGCATCCTGTGCGAGGATGGCCGTGCCTGCGGCCGGTGCCCGGCCTGTCGATTGCTGGCCGGCGGCAACCATCCGGATCTTTTGACCCTGGCGCCCGAGCCGGGGCGGCCGCTGACGGTCGACCGGATCCGGGAATTGATCGAGACCCTGACCCTGACGCCCCAGTACGGCCGCGGCCGCGTCGTGGTCCTGGAAGCGGCCGACCGCATGAATCCGGCCGCCGCCAACGCCTTTCTCAAGACCCTGGAAGAACCGGCGCCCGACACGGTCATCCTGTTGCTGTGCGAGCAGGTGTCCCGTCTGCCGGCCACGATCGTGAGCCGGTGCCAGCGTCTCCCTTTGATCCCGCCGCCCCGGCAAGAGGCCGAAAAATGGCTGGTCGCCCAGGGTTTTCCCGCGCCGCAGGCCGGACTGGCCCTGGCTCTCAACGGTGGGGCGCCGCTGGCCGCCAAGGCTTGGCTCGAAGGCGACGAGCCTGAGCGTCGCCGACGGTTCCTGGAGACGCTGGAAGCGTTGCTGTCCGGGCGGCGGGATCCGGTGGTGCTGGCAGGGGAGTGGCAGACGGAGGTGCCGGAGCGTCTGAGCGTCTGGCTGCTCACCGTCGTCGCCGATCTGGTCCGCCTGGGACACGGCGCCGGCCAGGGTCTGGTCAACGTCGATTGCCGGGAGCGGTTGCAGGATTGGGCGGAAAAGCTAGACTTAAACCAGGTGTTCGGGGTCTGGGAGCGGTTGCTGAGCTGGCGCCGGGAGTTGCAGAGCCCGCTGAATCAGACCCTGGTGCTGGAATCGCTGTTTTTGGAAATTCATCGACTCAGGCCATGAGCAAGCCCAAAGCGAAACAGGGGATTCTCTCCCTGACCATCAAGGACAAAAGCGCCCTCTATGCGGCCTACATGTCGTTTCTGCCCAACGGGGGATTGTTCATCCCCACCAGCCGTGAGTATCAGCTCGGGGACGAAGTCTTCATGTTGCTCAGTCTGTTGGACGAGCCGGAACGGATTCCGGTGGCGGGGCGGATCGTCTGGATCACTCCCAAGGGGGCGGAAGGCTATCGCAGCGCCGGTGTCGGGGTCCAGTTCAGCGACGAGGACAAAGGCAGGACCCGGAGCAAGATCGAGACCCATCTGGCGGGAAAGTTGCAATCGGAGCGCCCGACCCATACCATGTAGCGCCTCTTCCGACGTCCAGGGTTCCGCCCGATGCTGATCGATTCCCATTGTCATCTCGACCGTCTCGACCTCAAGCCCTTCGACGGTGATTTCGACCGTTTCATGGAACGGGCCCGTGAGGAGGGGGTGGGCCACATGCTGTGTGTGGGCATCAATCTGCCGACTTTCCCGCGCATGGCCGAACTGGCGGCCCGCTATCCGGGGGAAATCTCCGTGTCCGTCGGCGAGCATCCCAACGACAGCAAAGGCGTCCCCCTCGATGTGGACCGCCTGCTCGAATACGGCCGACTGGATCGGGTGGTGGCCATCGGCGAGACCGGGCTCGACTATTACCGCAGCGAAGGGGATCTGACCTGGCAGCAGGAGCGCTTCCGCCAGCACATCCGGGTGGCCAAGATCCTGAACAAGCCTCTCATCGTCCACAGCCGCGCCGCCAGGGAGGACACCCTGCGGATCTGGCGGGAGGAGCGGGCCTTCGAGGTCGGCGGGGTGCTCCACTGCTTCGCCGAGGACTGGGACATGGCCCGCCGGGCGCTGGACGCCAATCTCTACGTTTCCTTCTCCGGTATCGTCACCTTCAAAAACGCCCAGGCCATTCAGGAAGTGGCGCGGAAGGTGCCGGAAGACCGTTTTCTGATCGAGACCGATTCACCCTATCTCGCCCCGGTGCCCTACCGGGGCAAGCCCAATTATCCCTTTTACGTGGGCAAGGTGGCCGAGAAGATCGCCGAACTGCGCGGCGTTCCCTTCGAAAGGGTCGCAGAGCGGACCTGTACCAATTTCCGCCGCCTGTTCACCCGGGCCCCAGTCCCTGCCTGACCCGATCCAGGGCACGGTCGAGGGTTTCCAGGTCGTTGTGGAAGTGGGGGGAGAAGCGGATTCCTCCGCCGCGCAGGGCGCAGATCACCTGATGCTGGCGTAGAAACTGGAACAGCCGTGGGGCCTCCCCGGCCTTGGGGGCGAAGGTCACGATGCCGGCATGACGGTCCGGCGGCGTGATCAGCCGCAGCCGCTCGTCCCATTGGATGCGCTCGATCAGATACGCGGCCCGCTCCAGCACCTGGGTTTCGATGTCGGCCAGGCCGGTTTCCAGCAGCAGCCCCAGGCTGGCGTCGAGGCCGAAGATGCCGAGGAAATTGGGACTGCCGCATTCGAAACGGCGGGCGCTTCGGGCCGGCTGCCAGTCGCGGCGGTCGTAGTCGCCGGCGTGTTCCACCATGTGCCAGCCGTATTCCAGCAGTCGGAGGCGGTCGCGGGCCGCCGGCGTGGTGTAGAACAGGCCCAGCCCTTCCGGAGCCAGCAGCCATTTGTGGCCGTCGGCCATGACGAAGTCGGCCTGCCATGCCTGGACGTCGGCCTGCAGGGCCCCCAGGCTCTGGATGGCGTCGACGCAGAACAGGATGTGACGGCGGCGGCAGAAGTCGCCGATCCGTTCCAGATCCATGCGGCGGCCGCTGGCGTACTGCACCGAGCTGACGGTGACGAGACGAGTGCGGCGGTCCACCAGGGCGAACAGGGCTTCTTCGGGGGATTCGGCCGACGCCGTGTCCGCCTGCCGCACTTCCACGCCGCGATCCCGTAAGGCCTCCCAGGGGATGCGGTTGGAGGGGAATTCCTCGTTGCTGGTGACGACGTTGTCGCCGTCTCGCCATTCCAGACCCTGAGCGACGAAGGACAATGCCTCGGAGGTGTTTTTCACCAGAGCGATGTCCTCGGTCGAGGGGGCGTTGAGCAGGCAGCGGATCCGTTCACGCAGGCGACCTTCCACCGTGAGCCAGTCCGGATAGTCGGCCGCCCCCCTGCGGCTGTTGGTTTCGGCGAAGCGGGTCACCGCCGCCTTGGTGCAGCGGGGCCAGGGCCCGACCCCGGCATGGTTGAGATAGATCAGCTCCGGTTCCAGTTCGAAGGCGGGGTGACTCACAGCAACCCCCTGCCGGGATGGCGATGGTTGCCGGTGCGCCACGGGCGGCTGGCGAGAAACACGGCCAACGCCAGATTGATCAGTAGCCAGTCACGGCCGATCAGGATCAGAGCGGTCCAGGAGTAGCCGCCGTAGGGCTGGGTGATGTCCTGATACAGGTCACCGGCCAGGATCACCAGCAACACCAGCGGCACGAATCCTTTGATGAGCAGGTCCCAGATCTTGCCCAGGCGGATGGGAGAGATCCGGTTCACGTGGCGGCGCAGCATGGGCAGGTCGAAGAACCAGCCGATGACGACGCACTCCAGCACCCCCACCAGCACCAGGCCGTAGTGGGTGAGGAAATGATCGACGATGTCCAGCCACAGCAATCCTGCCCGGGTGGCGAAAACGATCGAACCCAGGAACCCCAGCACGCACACCCCCGTGACCAACGGCCCCCGGGCGGTGCCGAACTTGTCCACCACCGCCGATACGAAGGCCTCGATGATGGAAACCGCCGACGACAGGCCGGCGACCACCAGGCAAAGGAAAAACACCGCCCCGAACAGATTGCCGCCCGGCATCAGGGACATGGCCTTGGGATAGGCGACGAAGGCCAGGCCGATGCTCTTGCTCACCACCTCCGCCAGTGGCTTGCCCTCCGCGGTGGCCATGAAGCCGAGGACGGCGAACACGGCGATGCCGGCGAACAGGGAATAACCGCAGTTGATGAAGGCGGTCAGCAGGGCGTTGCCGGTGATGTCGGCCCGGTCCGGCAGATAACTGGCGTAGGCGATCATGATGCCGAAGCCGAGGCTGAGGGTGAAAAAGATCTGACTGTAGGCGTCGATCCAGACTTTGGGGTCGGACAGCCTGGTGAAATCGGGGGTGACGTAGGCTTTCAGGCCGGTCGTGGCCCCGTCGAGGGTCAAAGACCAGAACACCAGGATGGCGGTCAGCAGCAGCAGGGTGGGCATGAGGATTTTGTTGGCCAGTTCGATGCCCCGCTGCACCCCGCGATAGACGATCCACCAGCTCAGGCCCCAGACCGCGACGAGGCCGTAGAGGATCGGGGTGCGCACTTCCCCCAGCTCGGCGGGCGAGGCGGAGATCTGCAGGAAGCGTTTGAAGAAAAAGGTGTTGGGATCGTCGCCCCAGGCCAGGCGAAAGGCGTAGAAAAAATAATCCAGGCACCAGGCGATCACCGCGCTGTAGTACAGCATGATCCCGAACAGGACGAAGCACACCGGCCACCAGCCCAGCCATTCCCAGCGGCGGCTGATTTTGGCGTAGGCCAGGGGAGCCGAACCGATCCGCTCGTGACCCAGGGCGTATTCCAGGATCAGCAACGGAATGCCGGCCGTGAACAGGGCGACCAGATAGGGAATCAGGAAGGCGCCGCCGCCGTGTTCGTAGGCCAGGTAGCTGAAGCGCCAGATGTTGCCCAGGCCGATGGCCGAACCCACCGCGGCCATCAGAAATCCCCATTCGCTTTTCCACTGTTCCCGTGCCATGCCGCTCCCCGTCGCTGACTCGAAAAAGGGAACTTTACGGGAAAACCTTGAGACCGATCAAGCGGTTGACTTGCCTCGGAGGCAGGCGTAAATTGCCAGTGTCGACCTTTCCCCGAGGGTGAAACCGATGCACGAGTTCTTCCAGGCCTTCAATGCGTATGCCGCCACCCATCCCGAGGTGCTCAAGGTGATGCACGTGTTGTTCTGGGTGCGCTGGTGGTTTTTCATGGGACTGATCGGGATCTTCCTGTACCTGATGTGGGCCGACCGGCGCCGCTACCTGGCGGAACAACGCCGCAAGGATATGATCCTGGGGCGGGTGAAAGTGCCGGATCAGGACCGCTTCGCCGCTTGAATTCTTTTTTGGAATCCCCATGAGAAAGACGGCCCGCAAGGGCCGTCGTCGTTTTCATCCTGGGAAATCAACTGTCCGGAGTCATGAGCGATACGGTGCAGAATCGAGAAACCATCCATTTTCAGGCGGAAGCCAGGCAACTGCTGAATCTGATGATCCATTCCTTGTACAGCAACAAGGAGGTGTTTCTGCGCGAGCTGATTTCCAATGCGGCGGACGCGGCGGAAAAGCTGCGGTTTCAGGCGCTCGGCGACGAATCGCTGTACGAGGGCGACAGCGAGCTCAAGATCTGGATTGAGGTGGACCGGAACGCCCGTACCCTCACGGTGCGTGACAACGGGATCGGCATGACCCGCCGGGAAGTGATCGACAACATCGGGACCATCGCCCGTTCCGGCACCCGGCAGTTTCTGGAACGGCTCGGCGGGGATCAGGCCAAGGCCAGCCAATTGATCGGCCAGTTCGGCGTCGGGTTTTATTCCGCTTTCATGGTCGCCGACCGGGTCACCCTGGAAACCCGTAAGGCCGGTGTGCCGGCGGAACAGGGAGTGCGCTGGGAGTCCAGCGGGGAGGGGGACTACACCATCGCCGACCTGACCCTTCCCGCACGGGGAACCCGGGTCACTCTGCATCTGCGCGAGGGTGAGGAGGAATTCCTTGATCCGGTACGCCTGCGTCAGCTGATCCGCAAGTTTTCCGATCATATTCCCATCCCCATCGTGATGCGGCGGGAAAGCGGGGAAGGGGAGGAAGTGGTCAATCGGGCGTCGGCCCTGTGGACCCGCCGCCGGGAGGAAATCCGGCCGGAGGACTACGAGGAATTCTACAAACACGTGGCCCATGATTTCGAGGGGCCGCTGGCCTGGGTCCACAGCCGGGTGGAGGGAAGCACCGAATACGTCCTCCTGCTCTACCTGCCCAAGCGGGCTCCTTTCGACCTGTGGGACCGGGAACCGCGCCACGGGGTCAAGCTCTACGTACGCCGGGTCTTCATCATGGAAGACCCCAAGCTGATGCCTCGTTATCTCCGCTTCGTCCGCGGTGTCGTCGATTCCGACGATCTGCCCCTCAACGTTTCCCGGGAGATCCTTCAGGAAAACCGCACCCTGGAGAAGATCCGGGCCGGTGCGGTCAAGAAGGTGCTGGGGCTGCTCGAGGACTTGGCCCGGAACGAGCCGGACAAATACCGCACCTTCTGGGAGAACTTCGGCACCGTCCTCAAGGAGGGCGTCATCGAAGATCCCGCCAATCGCGAGCGCATCGCCAAACTGCTGCGCTTCGCCACCACCCACGACGAGGCCGAAAGCCAGAACGTCTCACTGGCCGATTATCTGGCCCGGATGAAGGAAGGCCAGGAGAAGATCTATTACCTGGTGGCGGAAAACTATCAGGCGGCCCGCAACAGTCCTCACCTGGAGGTTTTCCGCCGGAAGGGAATCGAGGTGATCCTGCTGTGGGAACCGGTGGACGAATGGCTGGTGACCCACCTGACCGAGTTCGCGGGTAAGCCGTTGCAGTCCGTCGCCAAAGGGGAGCTGGATCTGGGCAAGCTGACGGACGAAAACGAGGAAAAGGCTCGGGAAGTGGTGGCGCAGGCCTTCCAGGCCACCCTGGACAAGATCCGCAAGGCCCTGGCCGGCAAGGTGGCCGACGTCAAGCTCAGTCGACGCCTCACCGATTCGCCCGCCTGTCTGGTGCTCGACGCTTACGGCCTCAGCCGGCGTATGGAGAGCATCCTCAAAGCGTCGGGACAGCCGGTGCCGGGAGGCTCGAAACCGATTTTGGAAGTCAACCCCAAACATCCCCTGGTGGAACGGCTTCGGGATGAAAGTGATCCGAAACGGTTCGACGACGTGAGCCGACTGTTGTATGATCAAGCGGTGCTGGCCGAAGGTGGCCAGCTGGACGAGCCGGCCGAATTCGTGCGCCGGTTCAACACGCTATTACAAGAAGCACTGGGCGGCGCTCGCTGACCGCCGCCGCAACGACGGAGGAGGTGACTATGCTGAAATTGGAACCCAACGTGGGTCGCAAAGACCGATTGATTCGCATCATAGCCGGCGTCGTCATCGTCGGTCTCGGGCTCTATTTCAAGAGCTGGTGGGGCGTGATCGGTCTCGTTCCCATCGCGACGGCCGTGCTGCGCTGGTGCCCGGCCTACGCCCCCCTGAACATCGACACCCGGGAACCGGAGGAGAAGCAATCCAGCGCCAGCTAGGATGACCACCACCCGGGGGCCGGGGAGGAGTTCCTGGCTTCTATCGAGAATCCGGGGCGAACCTCCCCGGCCCCTTAGTCGATGATCGGCCTCGACACCTATCAATTTGGGGTTCCGATCCCCTCCGAAAGAAGTGATCGGTGGTAAGCTGATCGGCAAAAAGACTTGCATCAAGCGGCCACCGCGTTAAAATAAACCACGCTTCAGGCGCGTAGCTCAGTGGGAGAGCGCTGCCTTCACACGGCAGAGGTCGGCAGTTCAATCCTGCCCGCGCCTACCATCCTTTCCCATTCCCCCATTCTCCCGCATCCAAGGCGAAACCATGGCGGATCGGCCGGAAATCGAATACAAAGCTTCCCCCCTCAGACGCCTGTTTTGGTCCCTGGCGCTCGTGGCGCTCCTCGCCGGTGCCGGTGTGGCGCTGTGGAAGAGTTGGCAATTGAAGCAGGCGGCGGTGATCGGGGAAGCCGAGGAAGCGCCGCCGCAGTCGCCGTCCCGAACCGAAAGCGCTGAAAAACCGGCCGCCCCGAAGACGGCGGAAACCAATCCGGACGAGTTCGTGGCCCGCAGCGACACCACGGTTCGTTTTCCGCCGCCCCCCGCCACCGTCGCCGACAGCGATGCCTGGCTGAGGGGGCAGTTGCCGGTGGTCGATCCCGATCCCCGGTTGCAGGTCTGGCTGGCGGAGACCGGTGACCTGCTTCCCAAGCTGGTTCTCCTGGTCCAGGAAGTTTCCCAGGGCAAGGTGCCGCGGCGGATCTTCGCCTTCTGGGCCCCGACCGAGCCTTTCCAGGTCAGGGCGGTCGGCGAAGGCCGCTATGTGATCGATCCCCGCAGTTACCGGCGTTACGATGTCCTGGCCCAGGTCGTGGAAGCCCTCGACGTGGACCTGGCGTGGCGGCTCTACCGCCGGATCGAGCCCCTGGTCGACGCGGTGTTCGCCGAATACGCTCCTCCGGGCGTTCGTTTCGACGACGTGTTGCTGGCGGCGGTGGAACATCTGCTGAAAACGCCCCAGCCGCAGGGGGAAATTTACCTGATCAAACCCTCGGTCATGTACAAATACGCCGATCCCGGGCTGGAATCCCTCAGCAAGGCGCAGAAGCAGTTGCTGCGCATGGGGCCGGTGAACGCCATGATCGTCAAGCACAAGCTGGGATTGCTGCGGGGCTACCTGCTGCAGCAACGCCGGGCCGAAGGGTGATGAGCCGCACGGCCGGGGAGAACCGGCCGTGTCGGATAGGCAATGTCAGTCGGTTGCCGCTTCCGTGGCCTGCCGTTCCAGTTGAACGACGAAGTCCCGCTCCAGATCCAGGGCTTCGGCCAATTGTTGCAGATAGCGTTTTTCCTGGTCGTTGGCCGCGTCGATGACCATGCGGGAGAGGAGGTAGATTTCCGCCGCCGTTTCCTTCGAATCCGCCTCGGCGGCGATGGCCCGGGCATCCACTGGGGTTTGAAGTTGTTCCTCGATGAAGCGGAGGGTCTCCTCCTTGAGACCTAGGGTTTTGGCCTGATCCAGAATCTTCGCCCGTTCCTCATCGTCGATATGACCGTCCGCCTTGGCGGCGTCGAGCATGGCTTTCAACAGGATCTGACCGCGTTTTTCCGCCGCTTCCCCCGTCAGGCGGTCGACCGGCGTGCCGGGCTCCTCTGGCCTGGTGGACTTGACCGCGTGCCAGCTTTGATAAGCCTTGTAGGCCAGGGTCCCCAACGCGGCCAGACCGCCCAGCTTGACCGCGGTTCCGGTCAACCGGCGTCCTCCCCGGGTGCCCAGAAGCAGGGCCAGGAGCCCACCGGCCGCCGCGCCCTTGGCCAGGTTCGACAGGGCGGCCTCCCGTTCCGGTCCCGCCTTGGGGATATCGGCTTTTTCTTCGATCCATTCCTTGCCCTTTTCGGCGGCTTCTTTGCCGGATTGCAGCAACTGATCGAGCAACTGTCTGGCTTCCATGGGTTCTCCTCCACGGTGAAGTTTGATTGACGAATGCCAGGCCGGCGGCCAAGGCGGTTTCAGTCTATCGGACAACGACCGTCGTTGTCTGCAACCTTGGGGTTATCCGCATGGCAGAAAAAAGGCCGCAGCGGTTTGCGGCCTTTCAGTCCGTCACCGGAACGGTGCGCTAGGATTTCAATACATCGGGGCCGATGGCCTTGATGATGGCCTGGTCCACGTTTTCCAGCCACACGAAGCGCAGTTTTTCCCGCGCCTCTTCGGGGATGTCCTGCCATTCCTTGCGGTTGCGCGCCGGCAGCATGACGGTTTCGATGCCGGCCTGGAGGGCCGCCAGCACCTTTTCCTTGATGCCGCCCACCGGGAGCACCAGACCGCGCAGGCTGATCTCGCCGGTCATGGCGACATCGGGACGTACCGGCTTGTCGGTCAGCAGGGAGACCAGGGCCACGAAGATCGCCACCCCGGCGCTGGGACCGTCCTTGGGAGTGGCGCCGGCGGGCACGTGGACGTGGATGTCGCACTCGCTGAACACTTTGGGCTCGATTCCGAGCCGGTCGCTGCGGGCCTTGACCAGCGTCAGGGCGGCCTGGGCGCTTTCCTTCATCACGTCACCCAGATGGCCGGTGAGGATCAGCTTGCCGTTGCCCGGGGTCTTGGTGGCCTCGATGAAGAGTATGTCGCCTCCCACCGGGGTCCAGGCCAGTCCGGTGGCGACCCCCGGGATGCTGGTGCGCATGGCCACCTCGCTTTCGAAGCGGCGCGGCCCCAGCACTTTCTCCACCGTCTCCGCGTCGATGCGGACCCTTTCCGCCTTGCCTTCGGCGATCTGGACCGCGGCCCAACGGAACACGGCGCCGATTTCCCGTTCGAGGTTTCTCACCCCGGCCTCGCGAGTGTAGAAACGGATGATGGTGATCAGGGCATCGTCGGTGATTTCACATTGATCCGGGTTGAGACCGCAGGCCTCCAGTTGGCGTTTGACCAGATAGCGGCGGGCGATGTGGAGCTTGTCGCTTTCGGTGTAGCCCGGGATTTCGATCACTTCCATGCGGTCGAGCAGGGGGCGCGGAATGGTGTCGAGGACGTTGGCGGTGCAGATGAACATCACCTTGCTGAGATCGAAGGGCACCCCCAGATAGTTGTCGACGAAGTTGACGTTCTGTTCCGGGTCCAGCACTTCGAGGAGGGCGGCGGCCGGATCGCCGTGGAAGGCTCCCATGCCGAGCTTGTCGATCTCGTCCAGCATCATGACGCAGTTGTTGGCGCCGGCCTTGCGGATGGCCTGGATGATCTTGCCGGGCATGGCGCCGATGTAGGTACGGCGGTGGCCGCGGATTTCGGCCTCGTCATGGACGCCGCCGAGGGCGACCCGGACGAACTTGCGCCCGGTGGCCTTGGCGATGGACTGACCCAGGGAGGTCTTGCCGACCCCGGGAGGACCCACGAAGCACAGGATCGGTCCCTTGCCGCGGGGATTGAGCTTGCGCACCGCCAGATATTCGAGGATGCGGCGTTTGACCTTTTCCAGATCGTGATGATCCTCGTCGAGGATGCGCCGGGCCTCCTCGATGTCGAGCTTTTCCTCGGTTTCCTTCGACCAGGGCAGCTCGATGAGCCATTCCAGATAGGTGCGCAGCATGCCGTATTCAGCCTGGGATTCGTGCATCCGTTCCAGCCGCTTGAGTTCCTTGAGGGCATGTTCCTTCACCTCTTCGGGCATGCCAGCCTTCTCGATGGCCTCGCGCAGTTCCTCGATTTCGGCGCCTTCCTCCTCTTCGCCCAGTTCCTTCTGGATGGTCTTGAGCTGCTCGCGCAGCAGGAATTCCCGTTGCCGCTCCTCCATGGTCTTCTTGGTGCGCTCGCTGATTTCCTTGGAAAGGCGCAGCACCTCCAGGCGGTGAGCGACGTGCTCGAGCAGCTTGTCGAGCCGCCGGGAGACGTCGGTGGTCTCCAGCAGTTGCTGTTTTTCCTCCGGCGCGATGTCGATGAAGGCGGCGATCATGTCCGCCAGCATGGCCGGCGAGGTGATCTGCTGGACGGCGTTGACCAGTTCCGAAGGAGCCTGGGGCATCAGTTCCAGCAGTTCGCCGATCAGTTCCTTGAGACGGAGCATGCGGGCTTCGACTTCGGCGGTGTGCGCCTCTTCCTCAGGCAGCAGTTCGATTTTCGCCACCAGGAAGGGGTAGCCTTCGACGAACTCCTGGACCCGGAAGCGCTGTTCCCCCTGACAGACGATGTGGTGGGTGCCGTCCTGGCCGGTGACGTAACGCAGAATGGTGGCGGTGGTGCCGACGTGATGGAGATCGCTGGGCATGGGATTGTCGATGGCAGGATCCTTCTGCAACAGCAGTCCCACCGGCTGTTCCGCCTTCAGCGCCTGCTGGGCGGCGGCGATGGAGCGATCCCTGCCGATGCTGAGGGGAATGATGACGCCGGGAAACAGCACCACGTTGCGGACCGGAATGATGGGGACGGTGCCTTCCGGCAACTGGAATTCGGCTTTTTCGGTATCGGGTTTTTGTACTTCGCTCATGGTCGTGTCCCTTCGTTGATCAGGCGCGTTTGCGAAAACCTAAGGCCAGGCAGCCCTGCCGATAGGTGGATTCGATCAGTTCGTAGCGTCCGGGCGGCAGATGGATCCGACGTTCGAAGCGGCCGTAGGGAATTTCCAGACGGTGGATCTGCACGGTGCCCGGAGTGACCGGCGCCGGTCGTTCTCCGGCGATCCGCAGCATCCCCCCTTCCAGGGTCACTTCCACCTGCTCGACAGCGATTCCCGGCAGTACGATGGTAATATGGAGTCCGTCCAGGGTTTCCACAATATCCACCGGGGGTTCCCAGGCGGGTATTCGTGCCCTGGAACGCTGGACGTGAAAACACAGTCGGTTAAGGCGCTCGGCTTTCTCCAGCATGTCGAGTGCCTGCAGCCACATCCATTCGAGTGGATCGCGTCGTTGCATGGAACACCTTCCTCATTGTTTGGAATCGGTTAAGGCCAGCGATGACGGTAACGCCCGATCCGCCCCGGAGGGCAGGGCCTGCTCCGGGGACTGAATCCAGCTGAGAATGTCGCGCCAGTAACGCCGGGCGGCCAGATCGCGCAGCAGCATGTGGTACGCCTGATCATACCAGGCCAGCCGCACTTTCCGGGCATCCACCCGACGCAAGAATGCCAGGGTGGGCTCCTTCGGCACCACCTGGTCGTTACCGCCGTACAAATACAGCGTGGGAAGCTGCAGGCGCGGCGCGGCCGCCTGGGCCTGGTCCATGAGATCGACCAGACCGGCGATGGCGTCGATGCGGGTTTCCTTGATCACCAGGGGATCGCGTCCCAGGGCCCGCAGCATTTCGATGTTGTCGGAGGCCAGGATGCCCAGACCGCTGCCGCTGAGACGGACCCACGGGATCAGATGATCCCCGAGCCACAGGGCGGTGCGCTGGTACCACGGCATGGTCCAGCGCGCCCACACCGCCGGTGCGGCCAGAATCAGACCGTCGCCCACCAGTCCCCGGCTCGCCGCGACGATGGCCACCGCGCCTCCCATGCTTTCTCCCAGTACGTACAGTGGTATATGGGGATGATGTTTGCGTAACAAACGGGTGAAGGTGGCAAGGTCGTCGACGTAGGCCGAGGTGCCGGCCCAGTAGCCGTGACGGGGGGCGGCGCCGAAGCCCCGTTGATCGTAGGAATAGACGGCAATGCCGTGACGGCGGAAAAATCGCGCCGCCGGCTCGATGAAGCGGCCGTAATCGTTGAAACCGTGCAGGGCGACGATCACCGCTTTGGGTTTGCCTTCCGGCAGCCAGCGATGGAGCGGTAGTCGCTGCCCGTCCGCGGTAAGGAACGCTTTGTCTTCGATGGCCGGTTCGTTCAGCGGGGGAAGGGGGGGCTGGCGCACGCAGGCGGCCAGCAGCACGAGCAGGCTGAGAATCAGGATACGCATTTATTTCGTGGAGAGGATCTGTCGGACCGTGGGGAAATGTTCTTCGGGGATCTGAAGGACCACCTTGACCCGGGCGCCGTAGTCGGCGGAAAGAACGGTGGCGCCGAAAGCGGCCAACTCGCGGGCCAGCGTCTGGTAGCGGCCGTAATCGACTTCGACTTCCAGATTGCGATAGGTCACGTAGGGAACGATGGCGGCCTTTTCCAAAACCTGTTGGGCGGCATGACCGTAGGCCCTGGCCAGGCCGCCGGCACCGAGTTTGATGCCGCCGAAATAGCGGATGACCGCCAGGCAGAGATTGATCAGATGCTTGCCCTGAAGGTGATTTAGAATGGGACGCCCGGCGGTGCCGGAAGGTTCCCCGGCATCGAAGGCACGCTCCCGCAGGCCCCGGGGGGTCTGGATGCGCCAGGCGTGCACGATGTGGGTGGCTTGGGGATGATGGGCGGCCAAATCGGCCAGGAAGGCGTTCAGGTGGTCGAGATCCGGGGTCGGGGCGACGACCGCGATGAAGCGCGAGCGTTTGATTTCGTATTCGCAGCAGTGGCGTTGTCGTACGGTGAAAACATTACTGCTCAATGGAGTCCCAGTCGCTGATCCGTTGTTTCGGTTAGACGTTGAAGGGCAGGAGAAATTTCAACGCGGTAGCCGGCCTGCTGGTCGATGGACCGGAGAGGGACGGGTAGTCTTTCCAACTGTGCCGCGACCCGCTCGCGGAGGACCGAGAGCGGCTCCGGCGGGTGCAGGCGTTTTCCCCGGCGCATGACCGGCTGGAGCAGCGCCTCGCCGTTCTGGCGGTCCTCGGCGGTCGTCAGGCTGTCGTACGCCAGGGTGCCGTCCTCGGCATAATAGCGATAAACCTGCTTGGCGCCGGGCCAGGTCTGCTTGCCGGCGGAGACCTTGCGCCGGGGAATGCCGGCGTAGGCTTCGAGCTTGTAGGCGCAGTTGAGATAGGGCACGTCGCTGGAAGTGGTCAGTTTGGTGCCGACGCCGAAGCCGTCGATGGGGGCGTCGCGCAGCGCCTGCAGTTTGTATTCGTCCAGGTCGCCGCTGGCGAAGATGCCGATGTCCGTCCGTCCCGCCCGGTCCAACCTTTGGCGCACCGCCCTGGCCAGCTCCCTCAGATCGCCGCTGTCGATCCGCACCGCTTTGATCCGGATGTTTTCTTTTTCCAGTTCCCCCGCCAGGGCGACGACCTTGTCAACGGCCGCCAGGGTGTCGTAGGTGTCGATCAGCAGGACCACGTTGTGGGGCTGGGAACGGGCGAAACCGCGGAAGGCGGCCAGTTCGTCGTCGTGGGCCATGACGTAGGAATGGGCCATGGTGCCGAAGACGGGAATGCCGAAGCGTTGGCCGGCGAGCACGTTGGAGGTGCCGGCGAAACCGGCCAGATAGGCGGCCCGGGCCGCCAGCAGACCGGCCTCGGCGCCGTGGGCCCGGCGCAGGCCGAAATCCACCTGGCGCTTTCCCGGGGCGGCGAGGACGCAGCGGACCGCCTTGGAGGCGATCAAGGTCTGGAACTGGAGCAGGTTGATGAGGCGGGTTTCCACCAGCTGCGCCTCCGGCAGCGGGGCGGTGACCCGGAGGATGGGTTCGTCGGGGAAGAACACCGTGCCTTCCGGCATGGCGTCCACGTCGCCGTGGAAGCGGAAGTCACGCAGGGTTTCCAGGAACTCGTCCTGGAAGAGACCGGTTTCCGCGAGATAGGCGATCTCCGCTTCGTGGAAACGCAGGTTCTCCAGGTAATCGAGGGCCTGCGCCAGGCCGGCGGCGACGAGGAAGTTGCGCTGCGGCGGGAATCGGCGCACGAACAGTTCGAACACCGCCGTCTCCGCCATGCCCTCGTGCCAGTAGCCCTGGAGCATGGTGAGCTGGTATAGATCGGTGAGCAGGGCCGACTCGTTCATGCCAAGTCCGCCAGGGTGACGAAACGCGCTCCCAGCCGACGCATTTCCTCCAGCGCCTTGCGGCCGTCCTCCGGGTTCACGGCGCGGATGGCGTCGGTCAGCAGAAAGACTTCGAAGCCGCGGCGGATCGCGTCCCGCACCGTGTTGAGCACGCAATATTCCGTCGCCAGGCCGCCGACGAACAGGCGGCGGACGCCGCGGCGTTTCAGCCGGGTTTCCAGATCGGTGCCCTCGAAGCCGGAATAGGCTTCCCGCTCCGGTTCGGTGGCCTTGGAGACGACGTCCGCCTCGGTCGGCAGCTCCAGCTCGGGGGGGAATTCGGCGCCGGGCGTACCGGCGACGCAGTGGGCCGGCCAGGGGCCGCCCCGTTCCCGGAAGGAGCAGTGATCGGGGGGATGCCAGTCGCGGGTGGCGAAAACCGGCAGTCCCCGGCGCCGGAACGTTTCGAGGTAGCGGTTCAGGACCGGGACGACGGCATCGCCGTCCGGCACCGCCAGAGCGCCGCCGGGGAGAAAGTCCTTCTGCACGTCGACGACGAGAAGGGCATCGTGATCGGTCGGTTCGATCATGACCGCACCTGGGTGATGACCACCGTGACGCTGTCTTTATCCTGCCCCACCGCGACCGGTGCTGTCCACCCCTCCAGGTCGCCGGGGGCCCCTTTGGCGTTGCCCGACTTGGCCACCCGGGCGCCGATGACGACTTTGGAAAAGCGCGACAGTTTCATCTGGGGTATCATCGCCAGGGAATCGTCCAGGGTGACGGTGACCGGAAGATCGCGGACCTGTTTGCGGACGATGGCGAGCGGCATCGGCGGACCTTGGGCGGCGCGGGCGAAGATGAACACCGGATCGTCCGGTTTGGCCTCGGCGGCCAGTTTTGGATCCAGGCGGACCGTGACCTGGACCGCCGCCCCGCCGGCGGCGGCCTGTCCGGCCGGCTTGGTGGCGGTTTCCGGCACCGCGAGCCCGGCCTTGCGCATCATCGCGGTCAGCTGGCGGCGCGGTTCGCTGCCCGGGGGCATCTGGGCCAGCAGCCTTTCCCAGTGACGCTGGGCGGCGGCGCGGTCACCGGCGTGCAGGGCGGCCATGCCGGCCAGCCACAGGGCGTAGGGATGATCGGGGTGTCGCTTCAGGACTTCCTGGAGGATTTTTTCCGGTTCCCCGCTCAGATCGCCACCACGGGACTGGGCCAGGGCCTCGGCGTAGCGGACCTGGATGTCGGGATGCTCCGGAGCCAGCTTCAGGGCCTTGCGGTAGGCTTCCACCGCCTTGGCCGCCTGCCCGGTGGCCTGGTAGGAGCGCGCCAGCAGCACCCAGCCTTCCAGGTCGTCGGGATGCTGTTTCAGGCGGGCTTCGATCTTGGCGATGGCGGTTTCCAGGGAAGGGGGGGTAGGGCCTTGCGCCTGGGCGGTGCGGCCGTCGAGCAGATCCGGGCGTCCCAAAGTGAAATAGAGCGCCATCGCCGCCAGCGGCATCGTCGCCAGCACGGCGAACACCGGCACCATGCCCTGGTAGGACGGCTTGGCTTCGGCCGCCGACCTGTCGCTCAGTTCGAGCAGATCGCGGTCCAGCTCGGCGAGCAGTTGTTCGTACTGCTCCCGGTCGATCTTGCCGTCGTTCAGTTCTCGGGTCAGTTCTCGGCGGCGCTGGCGGTGGGCGGCGAGATTGGCTTCCAGGTCGGCCTCAGGGCTCAGGCGTGGCGGTTTCCGCAGGGTCCACCAGAACAGGAGGTAGGCCGCCAGGATCAGGGCGGCGGCGGTCAGCCAGAAAGCGGTCATGCGTCGTCGGATCCGTGGTCTTGAAGGAGTTTTTCCAGCCGCCGGCGTTCGGCGTCGCTCAGGGGCGGCGGCGGCTCGGGGCGGCGCTTTCTGCCGATCCGCCATAGCAGGATTCCCCCCAGCCCGAGGGCGGCGAAGGGACCGAACCACAGCAGCCAGGTGGTCTTCTTCACCGGCGGCTTGTAGAGCACGAAGTCGCCGTAGCGCTGCACCAGGAAATCGACGATCTCGGCATCGCGCTTGCCGGCCAGCAGCATGGTGTAGACCTCATCGCGCAGGTCCTCGGCCAGATCGGCGTTGGAATCGGCCAGGGACTGGTTCTGGCACACCAGGCAGCGCAGTTGTTCGATGAGGTGCTGATAGCGCGCCTCCAGTTCGGGGTTGGGAAACTGGCGCACCTCGATACCGGCCGACGTCGGCAAGGTCAGGATCAGTGCCAGCAGGGCGATTCCCCACTTCATGGCTGCTTCTCCAGATAGGCCACCAGCGGCCCCAGTTTCTCCTCCCAGTCCTTGGGGGTGATGGGACCGATGTGTTTGTAGCGGATGACGCCCTGCTTGTCGATGACGAAGGTTTCCGGCACCCCGTAGACCCCCCAGTCGATGGCCACCTTGCCGTCGGTGTCGAAGGCGACCGCGCGGTAAGGGTTGCCGAGGCGCTCGATCCACTGCAGCCCGGCCTCGCGGGTGTCCTTGTAGTCGAGTCCGTAGATGGTCACGCCCTGGCGCGCCAGCTGCATCAGGAAGGGATGCTCCTGGCGGCAGGCCACGCACCACGAGGCCCAGACGTTGAACAGGCTGACCCGGCCGCGCAGTCGTTCGGCGCTGTCGAAGGGGGTTTCGGGGTCGTCGAGACGGGGCAGGGTGAAGGTCGGCGCCGGCCGGCCCACCAGGGGCGAGGGCACCTCGCGGGGATTGAGGGTGAGGCCGACCCCCAGCAGGATCAGCAGAGCGGCGAACAGTCCCAGTGGCAACAGGTATTTGAGCATGGCGTCAGGCGGTGGCGTTCACGGAAGCGGGGGCGGCGGCGGTGGCCCGGGCTGTGCGGTAGCGACGGTCGGCCGCCGCCAGCAGGCCGCCGGCCATCATCAGCAGGCCGCCGAGCCAGATCCAGCGTACCGCCGGTTTGACGTAGAGACGCACGCTCCAGGCGTCCCCCTCCAGCGGTTCCCCGAGGGCGACGTAGAGGTCGCGGCGCAGACCCGGGTCGATGGCGGCCTCGGTCATGACGTTGCGCTGCACCCGGTAGAAGCGTTTTTGGGGGCGGAGCACGGCGACCCGCTCGCCGTCGCGGTACACCTCGAAGGTGCCTTCGTCGGCGCCGTAGTTGGGACCGTCGAACTCCCGCACCCCTTGGAACAGGAAACGGTATCCCCCCAGTTCGGCGCTGTCGCCGGGAGCCAGACGGACGGTGCGCTCGATACTGTAATGGTTGGAGACGCCGACACCCACCAGGAACACCGCCAGGCCGAAATGGGCCAGGGTCATGCCGTAGAAGCCGGCCGGCTGACGCAAACCCCGCCAGCCTTCACGCCGGCGCAGGCGCTGCCACCACGGCAGCAACGCGGTGGCCCCGAGCCAGAAGGCGGTGGCGAGAAACGCCAGGGTGACCAGGTCCCCGATCCGGAACCAGAGGGCGGCGACCACGACGGCGGCGGTCAGGCTGACCGGAACCAGCCAGCGCACCTGGCGCCACAACCGGGCCGGATCGTCCCGGCGCCAGGCCACCAGGGGACCGATGCCGGCGAGCAGGAACAGGGGCGCGGTCACCGGCGCGAAGACGCTGCCGAAGTAGGGCGGTCCGACGGAGATCTTACCCAGCCCCAGGGCATCGAGTACCAGGGGGTAGAGGGTCCCCAGCAGGACGCTGGCGGCGGCCACCACCAGGAGGACGTTGTTGACCAGCAGCAGGGCTTCGCGCGAGAACCAGTGGAAGCGGGCGTGGTCCCTCACCGCCGGTGCCCGTAGCGCGTACAGCAGCAGGGAGGCGCCGATCACCAGGCCGAGGAATACCAGGATGAACAGGCCCCGTTCGGGATCGTTGGCGAAGGCGTGTACCGACACCAACACCCCGGAGCGCACCAGGAACATCCCCAGCAGGCTCAGGGAGAAGGCGAAGATCGCCAGCAGCACGGTCCAGGCCTTGAAGGCGCCGCGCTTTTCCGTCACCGTCAGGGAGTGGATCAGGGCGGTGGCCATGAGCCAGGGCATGAAGGAGGCGTTTTCCACCGGATCCCAGAACCACCAGCCGCCCCAGCCAAGTTCGTAGTAGGCCCACCAGGAGCCCAGGGTGATCCCCAGGGTCAGGAACGACCAGGCCACCAGGGTCCAGGGGCGCGACCAGCGCGCCCAGGCGATGTCAAGGGTGCCGGACATCAGGGCGGCGATGGCGAAGGCGAACGGCACCGCCATCCCCACGTAACCCATGTACAGCATCGGCGGATGGACCGCGAGGCCGAAGTCCTGAAGCAGCGGGTTGAGATCGTTGCCGTCGGGGGGCACCGGCAGCAGGCGCTCGAAGGGGTTGGAGGTGAACAGGATGAAGGCGAGGATGCCGACGCTGACGAGGCCGAGGATGCCGAGCACCCGGGCCGTGAAGATTTCCGATAGGCCGCGGTTGAACAGGCTCACCGCCGCGGTCCACAGTCCCAGGATCAGGGCCCACAGCAGCACCGAGCCTTCGTGGGCGCCCCAGGCGGCGGCGATGCGGTAGAACAGGGGCAGGGCGGAGTTGGAATGCTCGGCCACGTAGCGGACCGAGAAATCGTTGACCACGAAGCTCTGGACCAGGCAGTAAAACGATACCGCCAGGAACAGCGCCTGGGCCCGCGCCGCCGGTCTGGCCACCGCCACCCAGGCCGGCAGCCGCAGGGCCGCCCCCGCCAGGGGGAAGAACGCCTGCACCACGGCCATCAGCAGGGCGAAGATCAGCGCCAGTTGCCCCAGTTCCGCCGTCATCGTCCCATCCTCCGGAAATCGTCCACCGGCGGCAGCTTGCCCGAGCGCTCGAGGGCTTCGGCCACCTCCGGCGGCATGTAGTTTTCGTCGTGCTTGGCCAGCACCTGGGTGGCCTGGAAACGCCCGTCGGGCTGCAGCCGGCCGATGGCGATGATGCCCTGGCCTTCCCGGAACAGGTCCGGGAGGATGCCGTCGTAGAACACCGTCACTTCGGCGGCGCCGTCGGTAAGGGTGAAACGCACCGCCAGGCTGTCCGGTTCTCGGTGGACGCTGCCCTTCTTCACCAGGCCGCCGACGCGGAAGGCGTAGCCGGTGGGGGCTTCGCCGGCGGCGATCTGCGACGGGGTGTAGAAGTAGAGCAGGTTCTTCTGGAACGCCGCCAGGGCCAGGAAGGTGGCGGCGCTGACGCCGGCCACGATCAGCCCCACCCAGAGCATGCGCCGTTGCCGCGGGGTCATCGGCCGTTCTCCTGCTCGTACCAGCGCCGCAGCCGGGCCAGGACTTCGCGGCGGCGGCGCAGGGGGGCGGCTAGGTTCCACAACAACACCGCGGCGGTCAGGCCGTAGGCGCTCCAGACGTAGGCGCCGTAACCGCCCATGTGAACGAATTCGTGCCAGGTCATGGGGTTGCCTCCTCGCGTTCCGCTGAGGGTTGGATGTCGTCCTGGGTCAACAGTTCCCGGACCCAGCGGCTGCGGCGCTCGCGCCACAGCAGTTCGCTGCGGGCGCGCATCAGCAGCACGGTGAAGAAATAGAGCTGGAAGGCGAGCGCCATCAGCAGCAGCGGCCACAGCATGCTCGGATGGATCGCCGGCTTGTCGAAACGGGTCACCGTCGGTCCCTGGTGCAGGGTGTTCCACCATTCCACCGAGTAGTGGATGATGGGAATGTTGACGCTGCCGACGATGGCCAGAATGGCGCCGGCACGGGCGGCGGTGCGCGGGTCCTCGATGGCGTTCTGCAGGGCGATGTAGCCCAGATACAAAAACAGCAGGATCAGTTCCGAGGTCAGGCGGGCGTCCCACACCCACCAGGTGCCCCACATGGGCTTGCCCCAGATGGCGCCGGTGGCCAGGGCCAGGAAGGTGAAGGAGGCGCCCACGGGGGCGGCGCTGACCGCCAGACAGTCGGCCATCTTCATGTTCCAGATCAGGCCGACGGCGCCGGCCGCCGCCATGAAGACATAGACGAACAGCGACAGCCACGCCGCCGGTACGTGGACGTACATGATGCGGAAACTGTCACCCTGCTGGTAGTCCGGCGGCGCGACCCACAGCCCCAGATAGAGCCCGGTGGCCAGGCACAGCGCCGTGGCGGCCCCGAGCCAGGGAATCCAGCGCCCGGTCAAATGGTAGAAATGCCGCGGCGAGGCGAGGCGATGGAGAAAGGCCCACATGACAGCCCTCGTCGATCGAAAAATGCTAATGATACCAGATTCTGCGGTTCGGCCCGGGAGCGGCTTCCGCTCGTCTCGACACCGATTTGTTCGGTTTCGCCCGTGAAATTTGCTTTAAGCAAATTACGGTCCAGAAAAAGCGGTGTCGCCCACGTGCCCTCACGATGGGTCGGGTTTGCGGGGGGGCGGAGGAGGACTGAAGCCCGGCCGGCGGCGGTTAGGCGCATTTTCCGGTTTCGGAAACTGCGCCATATGACACAGTGACTGTGCCAGATCGCGCAATTTTTCGGGCCCCGGCCGACCCGGCCATCGCCATTTCCAATGGTTTCAGTTGGTTATGCAGGCGGCACGGATGTTGCCAGTTCTATACAAGGCGACCGGCCAGGCACCCGCAGCCTGTTGGCCGTGAATAAGAACCCTGAAAACCCTAGTGGAGAAGAACGATGCGATTCATCCCTGCGATCGACCGAAGGCTGTGCCTCGGGGCCGTCCTGCTTGCGGGCGTCGGCTCCGTGGACGCCAAGGTCAACTGGATCGACAAGCCGGTCGAGCACCCGGCGATCCCGCTGCTCGACGAAGACGGCAACCATGTGCTGCAGAGCGGCAAGCCCTACAGTCCGCGCAAAAGTTGCGCCGGCTCCGGCTGCCACGACTACGACAAGATCACCAGCGCTTACCACTTCGAAATGGGGCGCGACGAGGCCAACGACGACTTCGGCAAGTTCAACAACTTTCTCGGTGCCAAGTCCCTGGTCAGTCCGGGCTGGTTCGGGGGATTCAACTGCATGGGGGGCAGCATTCCCACCCTTCTGTCCAACAAGCACAACGCCTACGAGGAGATGATCCGCGACTACGGGGCCGCCGGCTTCATCAATTGCTCCAGTTGCCACGTGGGCGGCGGTTTCGGGGAGAAGGACCGCGAGGGGATCCGCTACACCGAACGTGACCCGGCCACTATCCCGCTCTGGGACGGCGACTACTACAACCGGGGCACCGACGAGAACAATCAGAAGGTGAGCAAGGACGTGGTGGCCAAGTGGGACTGGCACAAGAGCGGTCTGCTCGAGGCCGACTGCCTGTGGTGTCACATGAGCCCGGACGGTATCAGCGTGCCGGACGACCGTATGCGGGGCCGTCGCGGCATCATGAGCGATTATCGCTCGGCGCGGCGGGAATTCATCCGGGGCGGCTGGTTCCGCTACGCCGCCAACACCGCCTGGGAGTTCCTGCCCACCGTGGACGGCAAGAAAATCCTGACGGTGGAGCGGGAATGGGACGAGGACGGCAAGCGTTACACCATCAAGACCGGCCCCGACGGCAATCCGGTCATCCACTGGAATCCGGAAGCTTTCGACGGGAACGGCCGCATCCACGTGAAGATGATCCGCTTCCCGGAAAGCGAGAACTGCATGTCCTGCCACCGGACCAGCAACTCCCGCCGCGGTTTCTACGGCTACGGCGACGAGGCCCGGATGGAGCTGGGCGAGGACGGCACCCTGATCGAGGACTACAAGGACGACGTCCACAAGGGCAAGGATCTGGCCGAATACTGGCACGGCGAATCGCGGGTGATGGATAACTGCAACGTCTGCCACAGTCGCGCTTACCTCAAGGCCCGTCATGAGAACGTGAACCTGGACCAGGATCACAACTTCATGAAGGGCAATTCCGACATGGATATCCGCAACGACCTGGATTTCTCCGCGGAGCTGCGCACCTGTGAATACTGCCACGTGGAGGGCAGGAATCCGCGCGGCGAGCCGCCGATCATCACCACCGGTCACGACACGCAGCTGGCGGCCCACTTGCAGCGCTGGAAGCACAGCGGTTACATGGCCGGCTATCCCGAGGGAAAACTGGAGCAGGTGGTGGAGACCCACTTCCGGGTACTCAACTGCCAGACCTGCCACATCACCCGCAAGGAGAGCCGGGGCAAACCGCTGCAGATCATGTACCGCTACCGCGACGACCAGGACGGCAAGCGCCGGATCATTCCCTACAATCCGCGGTTGCGTTACCTGTGGATCGACACCACCACCGGCTGGACTCTGACCCGCTACGAGCGCGGCCTGGTGGCCAAGCAGCGGAAGGATGCGGACGGCAAGCCGATCAAGCAGGGACGCAACTTCGTCTTCGATATCTACGATCCGGAAACCGGCGAGAAGCTGCCGGGGACGGTGTTGGGACGGATTTCCCACGGCTCCATGCGCTTGGGTGATCCCACCGACGCCGACGGCTACCGTTCCCTGAAGCGGGCCTACGACAAGCTGATGAAGCTGCGTCACGCCCCGCAACTCGACGGCCGCGAGCCGGACGTGAAGCTGGTATGGCTCGAGTCCAACGAGTACATCATCAGCCACAACGTCCGTCCGGCCATCGAAGCCATGCCCTGCGGCGACTGCCACGCCCAGAAGCAGGACGGTTCCTACAGCGCCTTGCTGAAGGACGACGGGGTGTTGGGTTCCGGCTACGTCAAGAAGGTCGCCCGGCTCCCCGATCCCAAACTGGTGGAAGAGGGGGTCGTGGTGCTCGGCATGCCTTACATGCGACTGGCCGAGGACGGCACCATCTACGAGCGTGAGCGGGACATCCTGTTCACCACGTTGGTGGATCCGTTCATGACCATCAACGACGCGCCGAACAGCCTGTTCTTCGGCGGCGCCCTGCGGAAACTGCCCATCGCCGAGGTGGCGCGGATGGCCCGGCTGGACGGCGGTGTGCTCGCCGGCGGCATGGCTCAGCACGGCAGCGACGCCGAGTTCCACGCCTTGGTGCCCCGTTACGGCCGCGACGGTTTGCGCAACGCGATGGTGGCTTTGCCCGCCAATACCATCACCGACGCCCTGGCGCCGAAGTGGCGGGTGGAGATGCTGCTGTTCCCGCAGTCGCCGGCGATCGCCGATCTGCTTCATCAGCAGGGCTTCGGCGACCTGGCGTCCGACGCCATCCGCATTGATCTGCTCGACGAGAACAAGCAGCCGATGGCGGAAGTGCTGGGTGGTCCCATGCTGATCAAGCTGCCCTACCGGGGGCGGTCCACCGACAAGGGGCAGATCGAGGTGTTGACCGCACGCGACGGAAGCAGCATCGAGCGTATCCCCGCCGACCGCATCCTGTTCCTGAAACCGCGGGGTGCCGACACGGCGGGCGAAAGCCTGCCCGGCGGCACGTCGGTGGGAATCGGCATGGAGGACGGCTACGTGCTGTTCCTGGCCGACAAACCGGGCTACTTCGCTGTGGCCGATTTGTAACGACGAAGGAAGTTTCAATCGAACGTATCGGGGATCCCGCATGGGATCCCCTGTTTTTGTAACGAGGAGGAAACGCCATGTTGAAGACCATCTGGATGAAGACGGCCCCCTGGTTGGCCGGCGCCGGTCTGGCGGGCGGCCATGCCGGCGTGGCGACCCGCTGCACCGTGCCTCAGCAGGGGGTGTGCGCCGGCTGCGGCAGTTGCGCCGTGGTGGTGGCTTCGCTGGTGACCTGGGCGCTGGTGGCCAAAAAACGCCGAGGCGGGGATTTCTATACCGTGACCAGCGATCGCGACGGGGCCCGATAACCACAGGACGGGGGACCGGATTGATCGCAGACGGTTGGAGTGAGCCAGGGAGATGGTCTCTTTGCGACGAGGTCTGGCGGTCCTGGGTTTTTTTCTGGTCGCCGCCGGGGTGAGGGCGGTGGACGTGAGTGCGATCCTGGAGACCCGGTTGCAGGTGGACAACCGTTTCAATCGCAGCGCTCGGGTTCTCGGGGAAGTCTGGGGGGATGCGGATCTGGCGGGTCGCGACTGGCAACTTCACGCCTCGTGGGTCGGGCGCATGTCCAGCTTGCCGGACGACAGCGGCGGGCGCTTGTATCAGGGATTCTTGGCCAAACGCTGGCCTTGGTTGAACAGCGTGGTACGCCTTGGCCGGTTCCAGCGCGCCGACGTGGCCGGCCTGTATCTGCTCGACGGCGCCCAGTGGGATTATCAGGTTGGCGGCTGGCAGGTCCAGTGGTACGGTGGGCGGCCGGTGCGCCTCGATCACGTGCGCTCCGTGCAGGCGGATTTCGCCTACGGGGTGAATCTGTCCCGCCGGGAAACCGTCGATTGGAGCTTGGGCGGATGGCGATGGTCGGGTTATCGGCTGGGAGTGGGTTTCCAGGGATTCCGCCGGAACGGCGATCCCTCCCGGCGTCTGCAGGCCCGTGGTGGCGTGTATGGGACGTGGGGGAGCGGACGGGTCTGGGAGGTCAATCTGGCGGCGGTGTACCGCTTCGATCGCCGCCGTTTCGAGGACGTCTGGTTCCAGGGATTCGTCGATCTGCCGCAGCGTTTCCGCTTTCGCGGTTACTACGAGTACTACCGTCCCCGCGCCCCCTTTCCCACCTTCCGCGAGCGTTTCGTCAGCGCCTACGCCCTGGGGGAGCAGAGCCTGTTGCGTCTGGGGTTGGAGCGGCGGCCGAAGCCGTCGCTGCGTTACTTCGTCGTCGGTCAGCGGGCCACCCGGGCCGACGGCTTCGACGGCTACGGTATCCGGGCGGGCGGTGACGTCGGCTGGCGCGATCACCGGTGGTCGGTGGTTTACGACTATCTGGAGATCGGCTATGACGACGCCCACAGTGCCTACGGCCAGTGGCGCTACGTATGGAATTCGCGCCTGGAGAGCCGGTTGAACGTGGCGCTGCGGCGTGAGCGGAAACTGTTGTACGGGGACAACTGGGCCCGCGGTGGGGAAGTTGGGCTGCGCTACCTGTTCAGCACGGCCACGGTGGTGGATCTCAGCGTCTCCTACGTCGCCAACAGCCGCCGGCGTGACGATTACGTGGGGGCCGTGCGTCTCGTCTACTATTTCGACCGATTCCGGCCCAAGCAGGAGAGAGAAACGTGCGCGGCATCGTGCTGGTGATCGTCATGCTCTGGTACGCCATCGGCGGGGCCGCGGAGAAGGAAAAGCGCTGGTGGGAGAAGCGTGAGGCGCGCAAGCCGGACATTTATTTCCCCCACAACGTCCACATGCCGGTGATGAAGCAGGAAGGGGACGTGTGCATGCTGTGCCATTCCTTCCAGAAGACCACCGAGACCGATCCGAAGGTGCTCGAGGCCCTGAGCGCGATCGCCAACGAGCCCCTCAAGGCGGTATGCCACGATTGTCACGTCGTCGAACGGCGGGCGCCGTGGCGCTGCGACCTCTGTCACCCGGACAAGACCAAGATCTGGCCGGCGGATCACGATTTCGACTATGTCCGCCATCACGGTCACGCCGCCCGGCGGAACGAAAAGGCCTGCCGCGAATGCCATCTGGATCTTTCCTATTGCACCGACTGCCATTTCCGCCGCGACGTTTCCGGCATCGGCTACCACCCCCTGGGTTACATCACTCTGCACGGCATGGAGGCGCGCACCATGCCTTCCAACTGCGGTCGTTGCCACAACAATTTCTACTGCGACCGTTGTCACGCGAGGCGGCGATGAGAAGGTTGTTGATCGTCTGGTTGCTGTGGATGGCTGCCACCCCTGCCTTCGCGGTCGAGACCCACGACGTTTCCCTGGCGCAAGGCCGGCTTCTGCTCACCGAGCGTCACGAGGGTTGGGGCAAGGGGCGCTGCCAGAGTTGCCACGTCCTGCGGATGATCCACGGGGACGCCCCCCATATCCGGGATATCGTCCGCGCCAAGGGTTTCGACACCTGCGGCGGTTGCCACGGCGACAACGGCGCCGGTGTCGAACGCCGCTGCGCGATCTGCCACAACCCTCGGGACCTGCCGGCATCACCTTATCTGACGGGGATTCACGCCCACGACTTCACCATCGACGGCGACCGACCCCTGGCGGACGGCGATTGCATGATCTGCCACTGGGCCGCGGACATGGACGGACGCTGGGAGATCGATACCGACCTGACCCGGTTCCCCGACGCCGCCGGTTTCGATCGCCCTTACCGGCGGGAGTCCGAATTCTGTCTGCGCTGCCACAACCGCAGTCACCAGCAGCCGGGTTTCCCGGTGCGGGCGCGGGACTATCTCGACCCGCTGGTGGCCGTCGAGGAAAGCTGGCGCTACATGGATTATCACGGCTGGGCGGTCGGCAGCGGCGACCGAATCTTCGCCGGTCTGCGCGACGGTTATCGTTACGGCACCGAGCTGGCCTGTACCGAGTGCCACGCCATGCACGGCACCGACAACCCCAAGCTGATCCTCGACGACAGCCGCAAGGGGGCGTTCGGTCTGTCCTTCCGGGACCGGGGCGTGCCGGTGCAGGTGTTCGCGCCGGGGGACTATTCCCAACTGTGCGTGCTCTGCCACGCCATGACCACCCCGCTGGAGGACGCCCATATCGACACCGGCAACGGTCTTTCCGGCGTCCACCAGGTGGGGGGGGACTGCACCCTGTGTCACACCCACGGCCGGGCGGCCCAGGTGGGCTTATGAGGCGGACGTTCCTGTTGGCGTGCTGGTTCGGGCTCCAGGCGGCCGCCGCGGCGGAAGAAAAGCCGAAGGTGCCGCCGTTGCATCACCTGGTGGAGGTGACCGTGCCGGAAACCATGAAGGTGGATCCGGCCTTGCCGCTGCCGGCGGACCGCAAGCTCGTCTGCCGTGTCTGCCACGGCATCGAAGACATCGACAAAATGGAGTTCGACGAGGTGGACAAGGACGATCCGAAGTTTCTGCGCGGCGGACCGTACCGCCGCCTGACCGACTTCTGCTTCCGTTGCCACGACCGCGAGCGTCACCGGCGTCCCAACGTTCATGCCATGCTCGACGACAACGGCGAGATCATCGAGGAAAACTGCCGTTACTGCCATCGCAAGGTCCTGAAACGGGACCGCCGCTACCGCCTCGACGAGATCGAACTGAGGGCACCGGTGGACAAGCTGTGCTGGGGTTGTCACCTCAAGACGCCCCATCTCAACGCCCTGGTCCATCAGGTGAAACCGTCCGACAAGGTCAAGGAGCAGCGCAAGCGCTTCCTGGCCGAACATCCCGAGGTCCTCCTGCCGTTGACCGCCGACGGCAGGGTGACCTGCATCACCTGTCACACCCCCCATCCGCCGGGGGTGCTGGACGAGAAATTGCCGGCCGCTCGGCAGGCCGCCACCGCCGAGGTCGAGGAAGCCCCGGTGTACGCCGACAGTCCGTGGGCCGCCACCATCGCCGAGGACAAGCGCGAGCGGTTGGCGGAACTGAGCCGCCGCCTCGGCCGGCCGCTGGATTACCGTTACCGTCAGATTCAAAAGGAAGCCTTGCTGCGCCTGCCCGCCAAGGACGGGCAGCTGTGCCGGGCCTGTCACGTGTTCGATGAATAAGATCGCCATTCGGAGGTTATCGCCATGAGAGTCTGGTCCATCGCCCAACGCTGGCACAAGGTGCCGAAGATGCAAAAGTTCCGCTACGGCGTTATCGCCGCCTCCTGCATCGCCTTTCTCGGCCCGCTGGCCTTTCTTCCCCAATTGGTGGGCAACGAAGACCTGTGCGGGGTGCTGTGCATGCGCCGCTTCTATCTCTATTTCCCGGGCATGAGTTTCGAGGATCTGTGGATGCACGTGTCGGTGGCCTGGATCGGGGTCATCGCCTTCTTCACCATCATTACGGTCACCTTCTTCTTCGGCCGCCTTTGGTGTTCGTTTTTGTGCCCGGTCGGTGGCCTCAGCGAGCTGGTCAGCCGGGCGCTGGGGGAGCGCTGGAAGATCGATTTCCGCTTCCTGCCCCAGGTGCCGATCCGCTATGGCTATCTGGCCACCTACATGGTGCTGCTGCCGATGCTGGGGGTGAGCGCCTGCACCCTGTGCAACTTCGTCACCGTGCCGCGCCTGGTGACCGCCGTCACCGGCGGTGCCGCCGGTCTGGCGTTTCTCTTTTCCACCATCGGCCTGGTGAACCTGGCCATGCTGCTGCTGCTCGGTTTCTTTTCCGCCAAGGGGCGGGCCTACTGCCAGTTCATGTGCCCCATCGGCGCCCTCGACGCTCTGGTCAACCGCCTGGGGGCCAAGTTCCGCTTCACCTACCACATCCGCGTCGAGCGCAGCCGCTGCACCGGTTGCAACGAATGCGCCAAGGCGTGCATGTGTGGCGCCATCAAGATGGTGGACCGCATCGCCGTGGTGGACCAGACCTCGTGCATGTCCTGCCACGATTGCGTCGATTCCTGTGAGTGGCACGCCATCGAATGGACCCCGGGGCCGCGCAACAAGACCCCCAAACGCCTCAAGAAAGGGGTGCAGATCTACCCCGAGCCCCAGTGGCAGGCGTTCGCCCCGGCGATGGGGGAGGGGATTCCCTGGCCTCGGATCGTCAACGCCCTGATCGTCGCCACCGCTTCCGCGTTCGTGCTCTACACCTCCTACACCGCATGGATCGCCCATTGACATTCGTCCGCTTGCTGCTGGCGGCCGGCCTGGTGTTCGCTGTGGCAGCGGTCTGGGCCGGTCCGCGTCAGGCCGATCCCGACGGCTGTCTGGTGTGCCACGCCCTGCCGGGGTTGGAATACATCGACGCGCAGGGGGTGCGGCGCACCGCCACCATCGACCGGCACGCCTTCTACGGTTCCCTCCACGGCAGCGTGCCCTGCCGCGACTGTCACCGCAAGATCCGCGACTATCCCCACGATCCCAAGAACGGCTACGTGGACTGCGGCGCCGCCTGCCACGTGGAAGAGCCGTCGGAGGCCGAGGCCTTCAGCCATCGCGACATCGTCGA
>JALSSF010000152.1 GCA_026984375.1 Methylothermaceae bacterium
GACCAAGGGATTATGAGTCCCCTGCTCTAACCAACTGAGCTAAGGGCCCGGTTTCATTCAGTCCTCCAGGAAGCTGCGCAGGATTTCCGAACGGGAGGGATGGCGCAGCTTACGCAGCGCTTTGGCCTCTATCTGACGGATGCGCTCCCGGGTCACGTCGAACTGTTTTCCGACCTCTTCCAAGGTATGGTCGGTGTTCATGCCGATGCCGAAACGCATACGCAGCACCTTCGCTTCCCGTGCCGTCAGGCTCGACAGCACATTTTGCATGGCTTCCCGCAATCCTTCAATGGTTGCCGCCTCCACCGGGGACATCACCTTGGCGTCCTCGATGAAATCACCCAAATGGGAATCCTCGTCATCACCGATGGGTGTTTCCATGGAAATGGGTTCCTTGGCGATCTTGAGCACCTTGCGGACCTTGTCCTCCGGCATGTCCATACGCTCGGCCAACTCCTCGGGGGTGGGCTCCCGTCCCATCTCCTGCAGCATCTGGCGCGACACCCGGTTGAGCTTGTTGATCGTCTCGATCATATGGACCGGAATCCGAATGGTGCGGGCCTGATCGGCGATGGAACGGGTGATGGCCTGGCGAATCCACCAGGTGGCATAGGTGGAGAACTTGTAACCACGCCGATATTCGAATTTGTCCACCGCCTTCATCAGACCGATGTTGCCCTCCTGGATCAGGTCCAGGAACTGCAATCCCCGGTTGGTATATTTCTTGGCGATGGAGATCACCAAGCGCAGATTGGCCTCGATCATTTCCTTCTTGGCCCGCCGGGCCTTGGCCTCGCCGATGGAAACCCGGCGGTTGATGTCCTTGATCTGGCCCACCTTCAGATAATTGGCTTTTTCGATGGCCGCCAGCCTGCTCTGGGCCCGCCGGATGTCATCGGCGTATTCCTTCAGACGCTCGGCGTAGGGTTCGCCGGATTTCAGGTGACGCTCCAGCCAGGCGGGATCGGATTCGTTGCCGACGAAAGTGTCGATGAACAGCTTACGCGGCATCCGGGCCTGCTTGACACACAGGTCGAGAATGATTTTTTCCTGGGTACGGATCTCGTCGACCACCCGGGAAAGAATCTCGGACAGCTCCTTGAAGAATTGCGGGGTACGGCGGAATTCCATGAAAATTTCCGCCAGGCCGGCGTAGGCCTTCTGGGTGCGATCGTCTTCGTAGCCGTATTGCTTCAGGCACTTGAGGACCTTTTTGTAGCACTTCTTGACCCGGGCCACTTTCTCCTTGACTTCCTCGGGATTCGGGCCCTGATTTTCCGCTACGATCTCCTCATCGTCCGCTTCCGCGACGATCGCCGCCTCATCTTCCTCGCCTTCGTTCAGATCGACGAATTCGGAGATCAGATCGGTGATCTTCCCCTCCCCCTGGATCGCCTTTTCGAAGGATTCGATGAAATGCTCGATGACCGCGGGAAAGCGCGACAGGGCCTCGGCGACTTGGTTTTGCCCCTCCTCGATGCGCTTGGCGATCTCCAACTCCCCCTCCCGGGTCAGCAGTTCCACCGATCCCATTTCGCGCATATACATCCGCACCGGATCGGTGGTACGGCCGATCTCGTTGTCGGAGGACGCCAGAACGGCAACGACCTCCGCAATTTCCTCGTCGTCGGTCACCACGACGTCGGACAACAACTGCCCGTCGTCCGGGGCTTCCTCAAGGACATCGATGCCCATGTCGTTGATCATCGCGATAATGTCTTCCACCTGGTCCGGATCGACGATATCGCTGGGCAGGTGGTCGTTGACCTCGGCATAGGTGAGGTAGCCTTGCGCCTTGCCCTTGGCGATGAGTTCCTTGATGCGGGACTGTTGCTGTTCTCGATTCATAAATTCATCAATCCTGTCGACAAAGAAATTTTCGGATTATAACCGGATCAGGAATCGGTTTCACGATGGCCCTTCGCTGTCAACAAGCGTCGCAGTTCCTCCTTTTCCTCTGGAGTCAATCCTTCCGTATCGGCCTTGCGACTCAACCAGGCCAACCGGCTTTGCCGGCGATGTCCCTGTAGCAAGGTCTGCACCGTGGCGGTCAATTCCCGCTCCGGGTCAGCGGGAGGGATTTCCTCCAGTTGCAAACTTTCCCGATGGGGATTGTTCCGCAACACCTCTTCGAGCGGCAGGCCGGATTCCATGGCGTTGGCCACGGTAGCCAGCAACTCCCCGTATTCGCCTTCCAGTGCCGCTTCGCGGAAAGAAGCCGGCACCTTCTGCCAAAGCTCCGGATGATGGAAGAGCAGAAACACCACCCGTTGCGCCATCGTGGGCCGGCCCAGCCCGGGGAAGCGACCGGACCGAGGGTGCGAGTCTGTGTTTTCGACGCCCACGTCACCGGCAAGTTCCACCAGGCGCGCCTGCATCATGCGCCGGAAGGGACCGGCAGGAAGCTTGCGCAACAGGGGGGCGGCCCGTCTGGACAGATCGGCCCGGTCCTCCAGCCGGCTCAAGTTCAAACCTTCGCTGAGGGTCTGGAAGAAATAGTCCGACAGCGGCTCCGCCCGACGCAGGCGCTGGAGAAAGGATTCCCGGCCCTCCTTGCGTACCAGGGAATCGGGATCCTCCCCTTCGGGGAGCCACAGAAAAAACACCTTTCGCCCCTCCTGCACCAGCGGCAACGCCGCCTCCAGGGCCCGCCAGGCCGCCTTGCGCCCGGCCCGGTCGCCGTCGAAACAGAAGGTCAGGACGCTGCTGTGACGGAACAGCAGGCGCAGATGATCCTGGGTCACCGCCGTGCCAAGCGTGGCCACGACCTCGGCGATGCCCTGCTGGGCCAGGGCGATGACGTCCATATACCCCTCCACCACCAGAATCCGCGTCGGCCGTCCGCACGCCTGAAGCATTTCGTAAAGACCGTAGACCTCCTTGCCCTTGTGGAACACCGGGGTTTCGGGGGAGTTGAGATACTTCGGACCCGAACCCTCCTCGAGGCTGCGGCCGCCGAAGCCGATCACCTGACCACGACGGTTGCGGATCGGAAACATCAACCGATGGCGGAAACGATCGTAACAACCACCCCCCTCGCGCGCGACGGCGAGCCCCGCCTCCTGCAAGCGAGCGCGGTCGAAACGCTGGCACAACGTCTCCCACCCGCCCGGCGCGTACCCCAGGGCGTAACGCTTGGCCGTGGCCCCATCGACGCCGCGGCGACGCAGATACTGAACCGCGGCCCGGCCGCAGGATTCCCGCAACTGCCGGGCATAGAACACCGCGACTTCCTGGTTGAGCTGCAGCAATTCCTTGTAGCGATCCGGGACCGCGGCGGCGCCGGAAGCAGCCGCCTCCCGGGGCACCGTCATACCGTATTGGGCCGCGAGGGTCTCGACCGCCTCGGGAAAGGTGAGATGATCGTGGGCCATGAGAAAACCGATGGCGCTTCCCGACGCCCCACAGCCGAAACAATAATAGAACTGTTTGTGGGGACTGACGGTGAAGCTGGGCGTCTTTTCGTCGTGGAAGGGACAGCGGGCCACGAAGTTGCGGCCCACCTTCTTCAACGGCACGCGCGAGTGGATCACCTCGACGATATCGACGCGTGCCAACAGCTCGTCGATGAAGGATTGGGGAATGCGCCCCGCCATCACGCTCGCCAACGGGGCTGGCTCGTCACTGACCCAAGGCGGCCTTCACCCTGGCACTCACCTGGGCCATGTCAGCCCGTCCCTGCAGCTGGGGTTTCAATCGCGCCATCACCCTGCCCATGTCGCGGATGCCGGCGGCGCCGGTCTCCCGAATCGCCGCGGCGATCAGGGCGTCGATTTCCGCCTCGCTCAGGGCCTCGGGAAGATAGGACTGGATGATCTCCAGTTCCGCCTGCTCCTTCTCCGCCAGATCGTCACGACCGGCAGCCCGATACTGGGCGATGGATTCACGGCGCTGTTTGGCCATCTTGTCGAGCACCGCGAGCACCTGCCGGTCGTCGAGCTGGGTGCGCTCGTCGACTTCCCGTTGTTTGACGGCCGCCATGATCAGGCGAATCGCACCCAGACGGGCCTTGTCCCCCGCCTTGAGGGCGGCCTTCATATCTTCCTGGATGCGGTCTTTCAGACTCATCAGACGATGGATCGGCCCTTGCGCAGATTTTCCAGGGCGTACCGCTCCCGCGCCAGGCGTTTCAGATGACGCTTGACGGCCGCCGCCGCCTTGCGCTTGCGGGCTTCGGTGGGCTTTTCGTAGTATTCACGGCGCCGGACTTCCGACAAAACACCGGCCTTTTCGCAGGCTCGTTTGAAACGGCGCAGGGCAATGTCGAACGGTTCGTTCTCTTTCACTCGGATCGCAGGCATCGATTCTCCTTCATGGATTGAACACAATCATCCTGGTTGGACAGGTAAACTATAAATTATACTCGAATTTTCAATCGGCAGAAGCCCCGTTCAGGTATGCCGATCACCCTTATCCACGGAAGGGCTGGAAAATAGACCGACGGTTGCTGAATCATGTACGTACTGGGCATCGAAACCTCATGCGACGAGACCGGCGTCGCCCTGTATCACTCCCGCCAGGGGCTGGTCGCCCACACCCTGCACAGCCAGGTGGACCTCCACGCCCCCTACGGCGGGATCGTCCCCGAACTGGCCTCTCGGGACCACATCCGCCGGGTGGTTCCCCTGATCCGCCAGACGATGAACAACGCCGGCGTTTCCCTGGACCGGCTCGGCGGCATCGCCTACACCGCCGGGCCGGGCTTGATCGGGGCGCTGCTGGTGGGTGCCTCCATCGGCCACAGCCTGGCCTGGAGCCTCGACATTCCGGTGGTGGCGGTGCATCACATGGAGGGTCACCTGCTGGCACCGATGCTGGAAACGGGGGAACTGAGCCCGCCCTTCCTGGCCCTGTTGATTTCCGGCGGCCACACCATGCTGGTGGAAGTCAGGGCCCTGGGCGTCTACCGGGTGCTGGGGGAATCCATCGACGATGCCGTCGGCGAAGCCTTCGACAAGGTCGCCAAAATGCTGGGCCTCGGTTATCCCGGCGGTCCCGCCCTGGAGCGGTTGGCGCAAAACGGCGATCCCCAGCGCTTCCACTTTCCCCGTCCCATGACCGACCGCCCCGGCCTGGATTTCAGTTTCAGCGGCTTGAAGACCCACGTGATGAACACCATCGCCGCAACCGCCAAAACCCCTCAGGATCTGGCCGACATCGCCCGCGCGTTCCAAGACGCGGTGGCAGACACCCTGGCCGTCAAATGCCGCCGCGCTTTGCGGCAAACCGGCCTCGGGACGCTGGTGGCCGCCGGCGGCGTCTGCGCCAATCAGACGATCCGCCGCCGGCTGGCGGAAATCACCGCCGAGGCGGGGGCCCGATTGTTCCTGCCACGGTTGGAGTTTTGCACCGACAACGGCGCCATGATCGCCTTCGCCGGCTGCCTGCGCCTGAGTGCCGGCCAGCAGGAGAAACCGGCCATTCAGGCGCGTGCCCGCTGGTCCCTGGAGACCCTGCCCCCCATCATTCCCCGATCCGATCCTCCTCACCCCGGATGAGGCGCTCGACGTTGCCGCGATGACGCCAGATCAACAACACCGCCATGATGGTCACCAAGGTCACGGCGCTCCATTCCCCCACCAGCCAGTACACGTAGAAGGGCGCCAGGACGGCGGCGACCAGGGCCGACAGGGACGAAATCCGCGTGACCGCGGCCACCGCCAGCCAGGTGGCCAGCAGCAGCAGGCCCACGCCCCAGTGGAGGCCGGTCATGACCCCGAAGGCCGTGGCCACTCCCTTGCCTCCCTGGAAACCGAAAAACAGGGGATACAAATGTCCCAGGAACGCCGCCAGGCCGGTCATCGCCGCCACGAGGGCGTCGCCCCCGGCCCACTGGACCAGCACCACCGGCAGCCATCCCTTGACCACGTCCCCCAGCAAGGTGACGACCGCCGCCCGCTTGCCGCCCACTCGAAGCACATTGGTGGCTCCCGGATTCCGGGAACCGGTGGTGCGGGGGTCGGGCAACCCCCAAAGCCTGCAGACCACCACCGCACTGGAAACCGATCCCGACAGGTAACCCACCGCCACCCACAGCCATTGCCACACCTTGCCAACCCTCTCGTCTTTGTGTCACCCTAAAATTCGGCTTTCCGCCCGAAAATCCCCATAGCAACAACGCAACGAAAAGATGGACATTATATTTCTGCGCGGACTCGAGATCGAGACGATCATCGGCATCTACGAGTGGGAGCGGGAACTGAAACAAACCGTGATCCTCGATCTGGAGATGGCCACCGACATCCGTCCGGCGGCCGAAACCGACGACATCGAACATACGGTGGACTACAAGGCCGTGGCCAAGCGTCTGATCCACTTCGTGGAGAACAGCGACTTCTATCTGGTGGAAACCCTGGCCGAGAAAATCGCCCAACTCATCCTCGAGGAATTTTCCGTGCCCTGGGTCAAACTGACCCTCAACAAAAAGGGAGCGATCCGCGGCGCCAGCGACGTAGGCATCATCATCGAGCGGGGCCGGCGTCCCGATGCCTAGGGTGTTCGTCAGCGTCGGCAGCAACGTGGAACGGGAACGCCACATTCCCACCGCCCTCCGGGAACTGGAGGAAACCTTCGGACCCTTGACCATCTCCAGCGTTTACGAAAGCGAAGCCGAGGGCTTCACCGGTCCCCCGTTCCACAACCTGGTGGTGGCTTTCGACACCGACCTGCCGCTAGCGGCAGTGCTGGAGGAACTCAAACGAATCGAGCAGCGCCATGGCCGTAGTCCCCGGGAGCGGAAATTCGCATCCCGCACCCTGGACCTGGACCTGATCCTGTACGGCGACCGGGTGGTGGAAGATCCGGAGACCGGCCGGCGGATCGTGCCCCGCGAGGACATTCTCCGTTACGCCTTCGTCCTCGAACCCCTGGCGGAAATCGCCCCGGAGGGGAAACATCCGGTCCTGGGGAAGACGTATCGGCAATTGTGGCAGGAATTCGACCGCCGCAAGGTTCGGCAACGCCGCATCTGATTCATCCCGGCCACGGCACCCGGGACAACAGTTCACGATAGCCGGGAACGAGACCGGCGATCCAGTCCTCGGTCAGATCATCGCCGAACAGCAGGACGAAGGATTCCGGCAATCTGGTTTCAAGACACTTCCGACACCATCTGGCCGTCATCTCGTCGGGCGACAACGTTTTGCCCCGTGCAGAGGGACGCTGAAGCGTCATCCAGTGCCATCCCCACTCGGGCAGCCACGGAGACGGCCTGCTCCAGTGGTCACGAAAGTGCGCCACCCAGGGCGTCAGCCGGTCACGCCAGTCTTCGCAGGGATCGAAACGCTGTACCACCACCGGGTTGTCGGCGTCTTTCTTCTCCGCCAGGCATACCAACCAGGTGGGTGCCGGTTGCCGGGACTGGGCCAGCAGATGGTACAGCCAGGCACGAAACAGATATCCGCCCTTGAGCCGGCCCGCTTCCACCAGCAGACCGCCGCGACGGTGGCGGTTGTCCAGATTGCCGTACAGCCGGAGACCGGCCACCTCCACCTCGTGCCAGCAGGGCTCGTCGGGATCTCCGGCATCGCAGCCGTCGGCCGCCTCCAGCAACAGCCGGGCCAAACGGCGTTCCCGTTCGAAACACTGGCGCCCCGCTTCCCCCTGCGGCCATTCCCCCGCCGACTGGGCCCGTTGCAGCAGCGCCTCCGGATTTTCCTGAGCCTGCAATGCCTTCAGAATTCGGCAGCGCATCCGCCAGGCTTCCAGGCCATCGACGTCGAAAGGTTCCCGGGGCTCGGGAAGCGCGTCCCGCTCGATCCGCCCCAGTTGCAGGCGCCGACTGCAGAACCAGCCCTGGGCATCCCGGTAAAAGCCGAACAATTCGGAGAAATCCAGCGCTTCCACCGGCTCGCCGTCCAGGGCGAAATCCTCCGGCCAGAAACGCCGGGAGCGCTCATCCCCGCGCAACGCCAGCGCCACGGGAAAACGGTCCGGATCCGGAACGGCCAGGGGACCGTCCCGGCGAAAGTAATCGGGATGGAAGGGATGGGAGGGATGGTCGAAGATCCAGCGGTTTCGCTCGATTCCGTACTGATCGAGGGTGTCGATCAGTTCGCTGACCACCTGGGCGGGCGCCAGGATCTCGTTCTTTTCCGGGGTCAGTCCCGGATAGGTCAGGATCAAGCGGTCCCGGGTGGACAACAGCAATTCCAGAAACTGATAGCGCTGATCCAGGCGCAAATCCCGGTCCCCCAGGCGGGGATGGGAGGACAGGAGATCGAAAGCCGGCGGCGTTTCCCTCCGGGGGAAGGCCCCTTCCTCGAGCCCCAGCACCACGGTCAGACGGAAGGGAACCGAACGCATCGGCAACAGGGTGCAGCAGGTAATCCCGCCGCTGAGAAAATCGTCGCTGACCGCCTCCTCGACCTGGGAGCGCAGCCAGTCGATGATGACCTCGAGCGCCACCGGCGTCCGATAATCCTCGGGCTCCGGTAGCGTCTCCAGCAGTCGCCCCAGCGCCTGGCGCCCGGCCAGCGTCTCTGCGGTGGCGGCGAACAGCGCTTCCACGAATTCAGCGAGTTCCTGACGCCATTGCGCCAGTACCAGCGGCTGCTGCCAGCGCTGCCAGAAACACCGCAGCGTTTGCACGAAATCCGCCAGCGATAACAGAGCCGCGCCCATTTGCCCTTCCACCTCGGAAAAGGGCACGACACCCTGCCACGCTTCGTCGCCGTCGGCCATCCACCCCAGGATCATCCGGTCCACACCCGACTGCCAGGTGTTGTACTCGTGAGGCGGCAGCCCCAGACTCTCCCGCTGCCGACCGTCCAGCCCCCAGCGGATGGCGCAGTCGCGCACCCAACGCTCCAACAGGGGCAATTGCGGCGCCGTCAGTCCGAAGCGTTCCCGTACCGGCGGCCGCCCCAGCAGTTCCAGCACCGCTTCCCACTCGAAACGGCCGGCCAGCAGCTCCAGGGCGGCGACCAGCACTTCCAGCAGCGGGTTGCTGCGCCCCAGGCTGCGGTCAGCGATATGATGGGGCAGATCGGTGAAAACCGCCTCGAGATAAGGCTGATAGGCACCGATGTCGGGGGCCATCACCGCGATGTCTTCCAGTTTCAGGGCCGGATCGGCGGCCAGGGCGGCGAGAATACGGTCGCGCGCCACTTCCACCTCCCGCAGAGGCGTGTGGCAGCGATGCAGTTCGAAGCCGGGGGCCAACCCCGGGGGGGGCGGCGAAAGCGCACCATCGGCCAGATCGTTCTGCACATGCTGCAGCAACGTCGTCGGCGGCCGGTGACGGAAGAAGCCGCTCGATTCCAGCGCCGGTTCCAGGCATTCGAGAGTCAGGTGCTGAAACTGGGCCCCGCGCCGTCCCAGCGCCACCAGCAGCGGATGGGGACCGGGCACGGCCATCTCCCCCTCCTCGATCCGGGTCAAGGCTCGACGGCGTTTGCCGGGCAGATCGGCCCAGTAGCCTTCGGTCGGGGTGAGCAGGTACAAATGGACGTCGCTGTGATCGGCCAGGGCCGCCAGCACTTCCATCATCAGCGGCGGCAGGAAGCTGATGCCGAACAGATGCACCGCCGGCGGAAACCGCACTCCCTCCGGGGGGTTGCGGAGGACGTCGATCAGCGCCTGCCACAATTCCCCCCGGTGCCCCCCCAGGCGGGTATAGAGCCGACGCCACAACGCCGCCTGCCACCGTTCCGTCTCCGGATCCATGCCGCCCACCCCGGCGGAACGTCCCGCCGCCCAAGCCAACAGCCAGTCGCGGCGCTGGATCTGATACTGGTCGAACAACTGGGCCAGGCGACGCGCCAATTGGAAGCGCCGCAACCGTGGTCCGGGACCGGCGAGATAACGTCCCAGCTGCGGATCGTTGCAAAACGCCTCCTGATCCAAGAGTTCGTCGATGAGCCAGGTCAGGCGGCCGCGTTCGAAGGCGGCATCCTCAAGGCGCAGCCCCAGATCGCGGGCCAGCTCGGCGAAGAAACGTTGGGGAAAATCGAAACGGCAGTGAGCCGCCGCCCCCCACACCCGGGCCAACTCCATCTGCAGCCAGCGTTCCATGCCCCGGCCGTGGATCAGAAAACGAACCGGATCGAAGGGACCGTAGTGGTAATGGTCCAGAACGACGATCAATCGACGGAACAGATCTTCGGTGCGGTTGGC
>JALSSF010000153.1 GCA_026984375.1 Methylothermaceae bacterium
CACGGTCGCCGTGGCCCGGGTGTTGATGCCCGCTTCCCGGATACGGTTGTCGGCGGGGCGGACGGAAATGAGCGACGAACTTCAGGCGCTTTGTTTCCTGGCGGGCGCCAATTCGGTCTTCTACGGCGACCGGCTGTTGACCACCGACAACCCGGAAGCCGATGCCGACCGGCGCCTGTTCGACCGTCTGGGGCTCCGCATCGCCGGTGAACGCCACTGATCTGGAATCCTGGCTCCGGCAGCGCCGCGCTCAGGGCCTTTACCGCCACCGGGAGGTGGTGGAAGGTCCCCAGGGGGCGGCGGTGGTGGTGGAAGGCCGGCGCCTGGTCAATTTTTGCAGCAACGATTACTTAGGTCTAGCCAATCATCCGGACGTCGTCCTGGCCTGGCAACGGGGGGCGGAGCGGTACGGCGTCGGCAGCGGCGCATCCCATCTGATCTGCGGCCACCTGCGTCCCCATCACCAGCTCGAGGAGGAATTGGCGGAATTCACCGGCCGGGAGCGCGCCCTGCTGTTTTCCACCGGCTATCAAGCCAACCTGGGGGTGATCTCGGCGTTGACCGAACCGGGGGACCGGGTGTACCAGGACCGCCTCAATCATGCCTCCCTGCTCGACGGCGCCCGCCTCGCCGGAGCTCGTTTGCGCCGTTATCCGCACGGCGACACCGCCATTCTGGCCCGCTGGCTGGCGCGGCATCCAGCCGCCCTGATCGCCACCGACGGCGTGTTCAGCATGGACGGCGATCTGGCGCCGCTGCCCCGCTTGGCCGAGCTGGCCAAGGCTCACGGTGCCTGGCTCTATGTGGACGATGCCCACGGTTTCGGCGTCCTCGGACCCGACGGGAGTGGCACGGTGGCCCATTACCGGTTGGATCAGGAACAGGTTCCCGTCCTGATGGCGACCCTGGGGAAGGCGGTGGGGGTCTTCGGCGCCTTCGTCGCCGGCAGCCAGGTCCTGATCGAGACCCTGATCCAGAAGGCACGCACCTATGTCTATACCACCGCTCTGCCGCCGGCGGCGGCCGAGGCGGTCCGTGCCAGTCTCGGGCTCATCCGCCGCCAGAGTTGGCGCCGGGAATACCTGAAGCATTTGATCGAGCGCTTCCGCCAGGGCGCCCGCGAGCTGAACCTGCCGCTGCTGCCCTCCGCCACCCCGGTTCAGCCCCTGGTGGTGGGGGACAGTCAAGCGGCGGTGGCGTTGGCCCGGAAACTGCGGGAGCAGGGATTCTGGGTGGCGCCCATTCGGCCGCCCACGGTTCCGCCCGGGAGCGCCCGCCTGCGCATCACGCTCACCGCCGATCACCGGGAAGAGCAGGTCGAGCGGTTGTTGACCGCCCTGACCCGATGTCTGGCTTAGTGTCAGGACGCGCGGGATCGAGGCCGCCTCTGGTGATGGTGCCGGGCTGGGGAATGCACAGCGGGATGTGGGGGGAGTTCGCCCGGGCCCTGGCCCGCCATTTCACCCTCGTGCAAGTGGAGTTGCCCGGTCACGGCGCCGCCCCGTCCCACCGTTCCTGGGATCCGGCCGAATGGCCGGGGGAGCCGGCGCTGCCGGAGGGCGGGGCCTTCTGGCTGGGCTGGTCCCTGGGAGGGCAATTGCTCACGGCGATAGCCGCTCGGCGGCCGGAACGGGTGCGGGGACTGGTTCTGTTGGCCGCCAATCCCCGCTTCGTCGCCGCCGCGGACTGGCCCGGGATGGATCCGCGGCTCTTCGACGCTTTTCGGCGGCAGTTACGCGAGGATCCGCCCGCGACCCTGAGGCGTTTCCTCGGCCTGATCGTCCAGGGGGCCCCGCGCCCGGTGGCCAGAGCGGCCCGTCGACTGTGGCGGAGCGCGCCACCCCCGGCGCCGGCCGACTTGTGCCGGGGGCTGGATCTGCTGGCCCGGCTCGATTTGCGTCCCAGTCTGAGGGAAGTCCGCTGCCCGGTGGTGATCGTCGGCGGCGAGGGGGACGCCTTGGTGCCGCGGGAGGCCCTGCGGCGCTCGGCGGCACTTTTCCCCGAAGCCCACCTCACCATGGTCGGGGCGGGGGGGCACGTTCCCTTTCTGGTGGAGCCTGACTGGTTGGCGGACAGGATTCGAACGGTCTTTCCATGAATCTCGACAAGCGCTGGCTGCGCCGCTCGTTTTCGGCAGCGGCCGCCGACTACGATCGCCTGGCCGCGCTGCAACGCCGCATCGGCGAGCGGTTGTTGACCGGGTTGCCCCGGCTCCTCCCGGCCGGGGCGCTGGTCGATGTCGGTGCCGGGACCGGCTGGTGTGCGGAGCGGCTCCGGTACCGTTATCCCGGCGCCGAGGTCCTGTTGGTCGATATCGCCGAGGCCATGCTGCACCAGGCCAGGAAACGCCTGAAGGACGAGGCGGCCTATCTCGTGGCCGATGCCGAACGCCTGCCGCTGGTGGATGGCAGTGCCGCCCTGATCGTCAGCAATCTGGCTCTGCAATGGTGTCCCGATCCCCGCCGGGCCGTCGAAGCGATGGCACGGGCGCTGCGTCCCGGGGGGCGGTTGCTGTTGTCCACTTTCGCCGCCGGCACCTTGGCCGAGTTGCGTCAGGCCTGGGCCCGGGTGGATCGTTACAGCCACGTCAACGAATTCCTTGCGGTGCCTGCCTTGGAGGGACTGCTCCGGGAAGCGGGGTTCCGCACCTGGCAGGTCGACGCCGAGACCCTCAGATGCCGTTATCCCTCCCTCGCGGCCCTGTTTCGGGAACTCAAAGGGATCGGAGCCCACAACGTCACCCGTGACCGTCCCCGCCATCTCCTGGGAAAAGGGCGTCTGCGCTGCCTGGAAGCTGCTTATTCCCGGGAAAACGGGGCGGTGGTCGCCAGCTTCGTTCCCGCCTATGTCATCGCCGTCAAGTGACGGCGGGCGGACGGGCCGGTGATCGTTTTGCGCTCCGCACGGATCCACACCAGGAAAACCACGGCCGTACCCACGACGCCCATCATCGCTCCCGGACCCCAGATCAGGATCCCGCCCAACTGCTGATCCAGCAGGCGGTCGATGTGCCAGCGCCCGCCCAGGACGTCGTAGACCTGATACAGGGGAAACTTGCTCAGAGTGATGAAGGCGCCCAGGAGGGTGTTGGGGACGGTGACGATCCACAGGACGATGAGGCGGAGGCCATAGGAGAGCCGGGCCTGTTTTCCCCGGGGGTCGGCGATCAGCCACCAGAAGAAGAATCCGGTGACGATCATGCTCAGATGCATCAGATCGTGCAGCCAAGGTTCCAGAACGGCGCGGTCGTGCCAGGGGGGGATCTGCCAGACGACCAGGGTGGCGATGAACAGCACCGGGGCCACCAGGGGATGGCTCAGGAAACGGTACAGGGCCTGGACGGTTCCGCTGCGGATCGAGGGGGCCAGCAGGAAATGGCGCACCGGTCCGGGCAAGCCTTGGATCAGGGGCGCCAGCGGCATTCCCAGGATGACCAGCAAGGGTCCGAAGACCCGCAGTAGCAGGTGTTCGATCTGATGCACGAACAGAAAATGGTCGGACAAAAATTCGACGGGCGATTGGAGTGCGATCAGGAAACACAGCATTCCCGAAACGAAAGCGAGGGTTTGCCCGGTGACGACGCGCCGTCCCTGCCGGTAACGGCGCCACCAGCCCCGACAATAGACGATCAGGGTGATCAGCCAGGGGAGGGCGATGGACGGGGTCCACTGCCAGGCCTGCCATGGATTTTCCGCGCCGGAGATGCCGTGGGCCGCTGTGGTGAGCGGCAGAAGCGCCAGTGATAGGAAAAGCTCCGGTTTTATTCGCTTCGGGGACGAAAAACGGTTGGTCTGCTTGAGCATGAGGATTCCATAAGGTACATTAAAAAAGATTTAAATTGGGGGTTTCGGCGTCGATGATCCAACGGCAGTCCCTCGGTCACGGCGGTGAATACCGCCTGGTCCTGCGGCCGAACGCGTCGTTGACTCCCGGCCAGGCCAGGCTTCTGGTGGGATTGCTCGGTTTGATGATGGCGGTCATCGGATTTGGGTTTGCCGCAGTGGGTGCCTGGTTGGTGCTGCCGTTTTCCGGCGGGGAGTTATTGTTGCTCATCTACGCGCTGAGTTGTAGTATGCGCTGGAGTGCTGCTCGCGAGGTGATCACCATCGGTCAGGATAAGGTGTTCATCGAAAAGGGGGTGGAAGGAGAGCAGCGCTACCAATTTCCGCGCGCCTGGCTCCAGATCGACTGGCGTCCGGGACCGATGCCGCATCTGCTGGTCGGCTCCCACGGCAAGTGGGTGGAGGTCGGCACCTTCCTGGGGGAAGAAGAGAAGCGGGCCCTGGCAAGAACATTACAACAAGCCCGCAGCCTGGAATTCTAAACTCGTTTCCGTGGTTGCAAAACTTGAGGGGAGTGCTCCGTGATTTTACATAATCTCAAGCGGTTGTTTGTCTTTTTGGTTCTGGTTTCGTTGGGGGAAGCGGCCCGGGCCGACTATGCCGTGAACATTCCGGTGGGTCCGACGGAAACCAGCCGGCTGATCTACGGCTTCCACATGTACGCCATCTGGGTGTGTGTCGGCATCGCCGTGGTGGTATTCGGGGTGATGTTCTATTCCATCATCCATCACCGCAAGTCCAAGAACCCCGTTCCTGCCACCTTCCACGAGAACACCACCCTGGAGATCGTCTGGACGGTGATCCCGGTGTTGATTCTGATCGGTCTGGCGGTACCCGCCACCAAGGCGCTGATCAAGATCGAGGATACCAGCGGCGCGGAAATGACGATCAAAGTCACCGGTTATCAGTGGAAGTGGCACTACGAATATCCGGAAGAGGGAATCCAGTTCTTCAGTAGCCTGGACGAAGCCAGCAACCGGGCCCGGCAGTTGGGTTCCGGCATCGACCCGGAGACCGTCCCCCATTACCTGCTCGAAGTGGACCATCCGCTGGTCGTTCCTGTCAATACCAAGATCCGCTTTCTGATCACCGCTGCCGATGTCATTCATGCCTGGTGGGTGCCGGCGTTCGGCTGGAAGAAAGACGCCATTCCGGGCTTCATGAACGCCGCCTGGGTCGAGATCGAAAAACCCGGCGTCTATCGCGGCCAGTGTGCGGAACTGTGCGGCAGGGATCACGGCTACATGCCGATCGTGGTGAAGGCGGTCACCAAGGACGAATACCGGGCCTGGGTGGCGCAATGGAAGCAGGAACACGCGGCCCGCAAGGCGGAAGAGGCGCAATGGACCATGGAGGTGGCGTTGAAGCGGGGCAGGGAGGTCTACAACACCCATTGTGTCAGCTGCCACCAAGTTGACGGCAGCGGCGTTCCCGGAACCTTCCCGGCCCTGGCCGGCAGCGCGGTTGCGACCGGCGAGGTGGATCGGGTCATCGACATCGTGTTGGAAGGGAAGGGGGCGATGCCCGCCTTCGGCAAGGATGAAAACATCAGCGATGCCGATCTGGCCGCGGTGATCACCTACGTGCGCAATGCCTTCGGCAATCAGGTCGGCGACCTGGTGAAGCCGGACGACATTGCCGATGTGCGCTGAATGATTTGGTCTTCAAAGAAGAGGTAAAGGAAATGGCAACGGTAGCAGACACGCATGGCGCAGAACACGAACACGGTCCTGCGAAGGGTATCCTTAGGTGGATCACCACCACCAATCACAAGGACATCGGTACCCTGTACCTGACGTTCGCGATGATCATGTTCCTGGTGGGCGGTACCATGGCCCTGATCATCCGCGCCGAGCTCTATCAGCCTGGCCTGCAATTGGTCGATCCCCACTTCTTCAATCAGATGACCACCCTGCACGCCTTGATCATGGTGTTCGGCGCGGTGATGCCGGCGTTCGCCGGTTTCGCCAACTGGATGATCCCCCCCATGATCGGGGCGCCGGACATGGCCCTGCCCCGCCTGAACAACTGGAGCTTCTGGATCCTTCCGTTCGCCGCCACTTTGTTGTCGGCGACGCTGTTCATGGACGGGGGTGCGGTGGCCTCGGGCTGGACCCTGTATCCGCCCCTGGTTCTGCAATTTGGCAACGCCCTGCCGTTCACCATCTTCAGCGTCCACCTGCTGGGGATCTCGTCGATTCTGGCGTCGATCAACATCATCGTCACTATCTTCAACCTGCGCGCTCCCGGATTGACGATGATGAAGATGCCGATGTTCTGCTGGACCTGGCTGATCACCGCCTTTCTGCTGATTCTGGTGATGCCGGTGCTGGCCGGGGCGGTCACCATGCTGTTGTTCGACAAGTTCTTCGACACCAGCTTCTTCGACGCCGCCGGCGGTGGGGATCCGGTGCTGTTCCAGCATTTGTTCTGGTTCTTCGGCCATCCCGAGGTTTACATCATCATCCTGCCGGCCTTCGGGATCATCTCCCAGGTCATCCCGACCTTTTCCCGCAAACCGTTGTTCGGCAAGAACTCCATGATTTTCGCTACCGCGGTGATCGGCTTCCTGTCCTTCATCGTCTGGGCCCATCACCAGTTCACCGTGGGAATGCCGGTGCCGGCCGAACTGTACTTCATGTACGCCACCATGCTGATCGCCGTGCCCACCGGGGTGAAGGTGTTCAACTGGCTGGCCACCATGTGGAAGGGATCCTTGACCTTCGAGACCCCGATGCTCCACGCCCTGGGTTTTCTGGTGCTGTTCGTGTTGGGCGGTTTCACCGGCATCATGATGTCCCAGGTGCCGGCGGATCTGTATTATCACGACAACTATTTCATCGTCGCCCACTTTCACTACACCCTGGTGGGCGGCGGGGTATTCGGCATCTTCGCCGGCCTGTTCTACTGGCTGCCGAAGTGGACCGGTACCATGTACGACGAGAAGTTGGGCAAGCTGCACTTCTGGCTGTCGTTCCTCGGCTTCAACCTGCTGTTCATGCCCCAGCATTTCCTGGGACTGGCCGGCATGCCGCGGCGGATTCCCGACTACGCCGTACAGTTCACCGAGTTCAACCAGATGTCCACGGTGGGGGCCTTCATCTTCGGCTTCACCCAGTTGCTGCTGATCTATATCGTCTACAAGTGCGTCAAGGGTGAAGGCGAAAAGGTCGGCGACGAGGTCTGGGAAGGGGCCAAGTCCCACGGTCTGGAGTGGAACCTGCCGTCACCGATGCCCTATCACCATTCCTTCGAAGGCATCGACATTCAAAAAGCCGTGGCGGACGAGTGATGGCACCGCCCCGCCTGCCGGGCGGGGCGTCGTTCGATGGATGGAAAAGCGTTTGCGCAAGAAGAATCTGTATCTGGCCATCGCCTTGGGGCTGATCGCATTGCTGTTCTACGTGTTGGCGCTGCTGAACGTGTTCGAATGGCTGCTGGGGCGTTGAGCACGACGATAAATAAAGTGAGCGAAAGGGGAGAGTCATGACATCTGCAACGGGTAGCTATTATCTGCCGCACCAGGCCAAATGGCCGATCCTGGCCTCGACCGGTCTGTTCTTTTTCGTTGGTGGTTTCGCCGCCAAACTGATCGGCATCGGCGCCGGGACCTTCTTCATGGTGCTGGGGCTGCTTATCATCGTCGGCATGATGGTTGGCTGGTTCGGCGAAGTCATCAACGAAGGACTGCAGGGGCTTTACAATCCCCAGGTGGAGCGTTCCTTCCGCTGGGGCATGATCTGGTTCATCGCCTCGGAGGTCATGTTCTTCGCCTGCTTCTTCGGCAGCCTGTTCTATTTTCGCGCTTACGTCATCCCCTGGCTGGGGGGTGAGGGGACCACGGGGGTGGGTGCCTTCACCCACCTGCTCTGGCCCGATTTCAAGCCGGAATGGCCCACCAACGGACCGGCGCGTGTCGGTGGTGAATTCGAGCCCATGGAAGCCTGGGGTATCCCGGCGCTCAACACCCTGATCCTGCTTTCCAGTGGGGCGACGGTGACCTGGGCCCATTGGGGGCTGCTGAAAAACGACCGCTCTCAGTTCGTCAAGGGACTGATCGCCACCATCGCCCTCGGTCTGGCTTTCGTCGCTCTGCAGGCGTACGAGTACTATCATGCCTATACCGAGATGGGTCTGACCCTGGGGGCCGGCATCTACGGTTCGACCTTTTTTCTCCTGACCGGATTCCACGGTTTCCACGTCACCATCGGCGCTATCTTTCTGACCGTCGTCCTCCTCCGGGCGCTGCGGGGTCATTTCGATCCCGACCATCATTTCGCCTTTGAGGCGGCCGCCTGGTACTGGCACTTCGTCGACGTGGTCTGGTTGGGGCTGTTCATCTTCGTCTATTGGCTTTGAACCTGGCCGTTCAGACGAAAAAGGCGCTACCGGAGTAGCGCCTTTTTTTGTGGCTGGGGCATCTGGCCGATACCGTGGGGTTTGATCCAGCCCTGACTGGCGGCGAACAACAGGAAGAAAAACAGGACTAACGACAGGGAAATGCGCGTGGTCAAAGCCTTGACGGTGCGTGGCGAGCGGTTTTTGTCGTGGATGAGATAGTAGAGGGCCGACCCCAGACTGATGACGATGGCGAGAAAGGCCGCGAGGATAAAGAGCTTGGTGAGCATGACGTTACCCCGGAATTAAAGCAGTTATGGTAAGGAGCGGTGTGGGGGTTTTCAAACCCGGCTTTACGATCACCCTTTTGACGGCGGCGGCTGTGACGGTGTTCCTGGCTTTGGGAAACTGGCAATTGCGGCGGGCGGCGGAGAAACAGGCGCTGCTGGACTTGCAGACACGGCAGCTGCAGTTGCCCCCGATCCGGTTGCAGGGCGGGGAATCGCTGGCGCGACTGGGGCGCTACCGGCGGGTGGTCGTTACCGGTACCTGGGATCCGGAACATCAGTTTCTTCTCGATGGCCGGATCCATCAGGGGCGGGCCGGTTACGAGGTATTGACGCCCCTGCAGCTCGATGGCGACGGGGTGATCCTGGTCAATCGCGGCTGGGTGCCGGCTTCTGGGGACCGGTACCGCTTGCCTCCGGTGACTGTGACCAAGCGTCGGGTGACCGTTCGAGGCCGGGTGGACCGCTTTCCCCAAGCCGGCATGGATTTGCCCGGAATGCGCCAGCCGACGCCCGGCTGGCCTGCCGTGGTGCAGATTTTGGAGCCCCGGATCGCCGCCGCCCGCCTGGGAAAGACGGTGGCCGATTACCAGATCAAAATGGATCCTGATCTTCCCGATGGTTACCTGCGGGATTGGCGCCTGGAGCACGTTCGTCCCCAGCGCCACATTGGTTATGCCATCCAGTGGTTCAGCTTCGCGGCGATCGCCCTCGGGCTTTGGATTTGGCACGGTGTGAAACGGGCCAGGAGGCAAATTGAACGATAAGGGTAAAAGTAATTGGTGGATTTTTGGGCTCATCGTCTTGATCGGAGTTCTGCCCTGGATCGGGGCCTGGTATCTGGTCGAGCACCCCGGTCTGTGGGGCGATCCGGCCAATCACGGCCGTCTGATCCAGCCGCCGCTGGCGCAAGACTACGGCGTGTTCCGTCCCTTGCCCGGGGCCCGCAAGCCGCTGCAGGAGATCCAGGGGCGCTGGGTGCTGATCCATCTGATCGTTCCCGGTGACGAAGACGGGTGCCGGCGGCTGCTGGAGGATACCCGCCGGCTGCATCCCCTGTTCAGCAAGGACATCCCCCGCATCAGGCGCCTGGCCGTGTGGGCCGAGGACAGGCCGCCCGCCGCCGGGTTGCTGAAAACGATGCGCGCCGACCGGGATCTGTATCTGGCCACGGTGCCGGAAAGTTTCCTGAGGCGCCTGGAGACCGGGGTGTTCGGGAAGGCACCGCGCTGTGGCCAGTTGCTGCTGATGGATCCGTTGGCCAATCTGATGATGTGGTATGATGCCGGCTTCGACCCCTTTGGCCTGTATCGCGATCTGAAGCGCCTGTTGCGGGCGTCCCGTATCGGTTGAGTTTTCAAGCTCTGGTCATGTATAGACGATTCGTTCTTCTGGTTTTGTTGCTGTTGCTGACCACCGTGGCGCTGGGTACTTACGTGCGTGCCAGCGGTGCGGGGACGGCCTGTCCCGATGCCTTGACCTGTTTCGGTCAATGGTGGCCGGCGTCGCGCTTGCCTGCTGAAGTGACGGGGCGCTATCCCGGTTTCCTTTACGATGCCGGAGCGGCCCGCTGGCAGATGCTCCATCGCTATGGTGCCGTGCTCTCGACGCTGGGGCTGATAGGACTGCTGCTGGGCGCGCTGGCCCGGCCCGGGCGGAGGCGTAGCGCGCTGCCAGCCATCGGTTTGCTGGCGGTTTGCGGTCTGACGATCTGGCTGGGACTGGTGACCGTGGCCAGCCGTCTCATGCCCGCCGTCGTCGCCTTGCACTGGCTGTCGGCGGTCCTGGTGACGATGGGGCTGCTGGCTTGGTATCTGGCTTTGAGCCCGGCCCGGCGGGTCCGCTATGACCATACCCGGGGATTGTACCGCTATGCCTGGTTCGCCTGGGGCCTGTCGTTGCTGCAGGGGCTGTTGGGAGTCTGGGTGGGGGCCAATTACGCCGCCCTGGTGTGCCCGGACTTTCCCACCTGTCAGGGAAGCTGGTGGCCGGTCATGGACTGGGATGGCCTGGCCTTCTGGCACCAATGGGCCGGTGGTCTGACCAGGTGGAGCCTGCCGGACGCCGAGGCCCGGATCGCCATCCACTGGCTCCACCGCGTCGGTGCCGCGGTCGGTTTCGTGGTGCTGTTCGGTCTGGGGATGGCTATCAGCTCCAATCCCAAGGTGCCCCATCTGAGCAAAATCGGGCTGCTGGTCAATTTTCTCCTGCTGGTCGTGATCACCCTGGGCATGTCGGTCGTCCTGAAGGAAGCCCAGCCGGGACTGGTGGTGGCGCACGGGTTGTCGGCTCTCGGATTGATGCTGGTGGTGACCGGGGTGGTGTTTTATCTGCGCCAGGGACCGCCGCTGCCGGTGGTCGAAAGGGAAGGCGTCGAGGCGGTGACGCCGGAAGTTGTCCCCCCGCCGGCCGAGGCCGTCCCGCCACGCCCGGAAACCCTGTTCCAACGCCTCCGAAGCCAATTGGGGAAGACCCGCCAGGGCCTGACCGGCTTTCTGGCTGCCCTGCCCCCGGCCGGACGCAGCCTGGATGAGGAACTTCTGGAGGAAATCGAGACCCATCTGTTGATGGCCGACGTCGGTGTCGAGGCGACGCAGGAGATCATCGACCGCCTCACCACCAGGCTTTCCCGCCGTCAGCTCCGGGACAGCGACGAGGTCATGGAGACCCTGCACGGTGTGCTGCTGGAAATCCTGGCGCCCTGCAGTCAGCCGCTGAAAATAGACCCCGGCCACCGGCCGTTCGTCATCCTGGTGGTGGGAGTGAACGGGGTCGGCAAGACCACGACCATCGGCAAGCTGGCCAAACGCCTGCAGCGTCAAGGTTACAGCGTGATGCTGGCGGCCGGGGACACCTTCCGGGCCGCCGCCGTGGACCAGCTCAAGGTGTGGGGCGAACGCAACCAGGTCCCGGTGGTCGCCCAGGAAACCGGTGCCGATTCCGCTTCCGTCATCTACGACGCCCTTCAGTCGGCCAAGGCCCGTGGCATCGACGTCCTGATCGCCGACACCGCCGGGCGTTTGCACACCAAGTCCAATCTGATGGAGGAACTGGCCAAGATCAAGCGGATCATGGCGAAACTGGACCCCTCGGCGCCCCACGAGGTATTGCTGGTCCTCGATGCCACCACGGGGCAGAACGCCCTGATGCAGGCGGAGCAGTTCAATCGGGCGGTCGGCGTCACCGGTATCGCCCTGACCAAGCTGGACGGCACCGCCAAGGGCGGGGTGATCTTCGCCCTGGCGAAGCGGTTCGGCATTCCCATCCGCCTCATCGGCATCGGGGAGGGTATCGACGACCTGCAGGACTTCGACGCCGAAGCCTTCGTCAACGCCCTGTTCGCCGAGCCCGAGCCGTCCCGGAAGGAGGCGCCGGTGCTGCACTGATAGCCGTGTTGCGCTTCGATCAGGTCAGCAAGCGCTATCCGGGCAGCGGCGAGGTGCTGAGCGGTGTCAGCTTCGCCGTCGAGCGGGGCCAGATGGCCTTCATCACCGGCCATTCCGGCGCCGGGAAAAGCACTGTGCTCCGTCTCGCCGCCCTGATCGAACGTCCCAGCCGTGGCAACATCTTGTTGGCGGGCAAGGATGTCACCCGGATTGCCGCCCATGCCATCCCCTTTCTGCGGCGTCGCCTGGGATTGATCTTCCAGGATTACCGCCTGCTCCACGACCGTAGCGTGTTCGACAACGTCGCCCTGCCGCTTTTGATCGCCGGTTACGGTCCCGAGGAGATCGAGCGCCGTACCCGGGCGGCGCTCGACAAGGTCGGCCTGGCCGGGTTCGAGCGGCGCTATCCCATCACTCTTTCCGGAGGGGAGCAGCAGCGCGTGGGGATCGCCCGGGCCATCGCCACCCGCCCGCCCTTGATCCTGGCGGACGAACCCACCGGCAATCTCGATCCGGACCTTTCCGTCGAAATCATGGAAATGTTCCGCGACTTCAACCGAATCGGCATCACCTTTCTGATTGCCAGCCACGACCAGGGACTGGTTTCCCGTTTCGCCGACCAGGTGATCCACCTGGAACACGGCCGTCTGGTATGAACACGATGCGTACCGGCTTCGGTTCCCGAATGAGCGCCTGGGTGCGTACCTGGCTGCGGCTCCAGGGCCATGCCCTGTTCTCCAGCCTGGGGCGGCTATGGCGCACGCCCTGGATGACGCTGGTGACCGTGCTGGTGATCGCCGTCACTCTGGTGTTGCCGCTTGCTTTCTATCTCGTTCTCAAAAATCTTCATGCCTTGAGCGAGCGCATCGAAAATCATTGGCAGGTCTCCTTCTATCTGGAACCGCAAGTCGACCGGAAAACGGCCGGCAAGCTGCTCGGGAAACTGAGGAACGACGGGGCGGTGGCCGAGGCGCGCCTGATCGACAAGGAAACCGGTCTGGCCTGGTTCCGCCGTTACAGCGGTTTCGGCGACGTGTTGCAGGCCTTGCCGGACAATCCCCTCCCCATCGTCATCGAGGTGCTGCCCAAACGGGAGTGGGAGGATCCGGAAAAACTGGCTTCCCTGGTCGAGCGATGGCAACGCTGGAAAGGGGTGGATTTCGTCCAGTGGGACATGCGCTGGCTGCAACGCCTGAAGGCCTGGCTGGATCTCGCCGAGCGGGGGGCGATGCTGGCGGGGGTGATCCTGGGATCGGCGGCGTTACTAGTGGTCGGCAATACCGTTCGCCTCGAGATCGAAGACCGCCGCCGGGAGATCGAAGTGATGCTGTTGCTCGGGGCGACCAACCGTTTCGTCCGCAGACCCTTTCTCTATCTCGGCTTCTGGTATGGGTGCATCGGTGGCGGGCTGGCCTGGATTCTGGTTTTCGGTCTGTATCTGGGATTGCGTCCGCAGGTCGATCGCCTGGCCGGTTTGTACGACGGCCTTTACCATCTGCGCTTTGCCACCCCGGGGGAGATCGCCATCTTCTGGGGCTGGGCTGTCCTGTTGGGCATGGCCGCCGCCTGGTTGGTGGTGAGCCGTTATCTCTGGTCTCTCCGTCATTCCCCTGCATAATCCGGTAAGTTCGGCTTACCCGCCTCCTCCTGGGAAAGTGATCGGCGGGTCTCCCGCAGGCGGGGCAAAAAACCATTATTTTTTTATGGAATTGGTTTGGGGTTCGAGCAAAATTATGAATTTTGTATGGTTTTTTGATTTCCGTGTGGAGACGTTCATGATCGTTCCCAACGTGGGTCTAAACGAATGGGGGCATACTTTGGTAGACCGCCCTCCGGGGCGGTTTTTTTTATCTGGAGCAAGGAACTTTGAAAAAAAATAGCACTCTCTTTGTTAGAGTGCTAACATGACTCCAGTGTAAAGAAAAATCACAACTTCAGGGGGGATAGCAGGATGAGCAACGCACTGGCGGTTCCGAGCATCGGGACTTCGATCCGTTCGGTCAACGACTATATCGTCGCTGTCAACCGGTTGCCCAAACTGAACGCCGAGGAGGAACGCAGGCTGGCGACCCGTTTTCGGCTTCAGAACGACCTGGAAGCGGCCAAACAGCTGATTCTGGCCAACCTACGCTACGTGGTCCCCATCGCCAGGGGTTACCTGGGCTACGGTTTGCCGTTGGCGGACCTGATCCAGGAGGGCAACATCGGCCTGATGAAGGCGGTGAAACGCTACGATCCGGCGGTCGGCGTGCGTCTGATTTCCTTCGCCGTCCACTGGATCCGCGCCGAGATTCACGAATTCATTCTGCGTAACTGGCGCATCGTCAAGATCGCCACCACCAAGGCCCAACGCAAGCTGTTCTTCAATCTGCGCAAGGCGCGCAAGAAACTGAATTGGCTTAGTCAGAACGAGGCTGAGACCATCGCCCGGGATCTGGGTGTCAAGGTGGAGACGGTGCGGGAAATGGAAAAACGCATGAACAGCCATGACATGGCCTTCGACGGTAGCATGGACGAAAGCGAGGATCCGTCGCCGGCGCCGGCCCATTTCCTCAGCGCCGCTGCCGAAGCGGATCCGGCCTGTCAACTGGAGGAGTTGGAATGGCGTCGGATCGAGCATCAGCAACTGCAACGGGCGCTGACGCAACTGGATGACCGCAGTCGGGACATTCTCCAGTCCCGCTGGCTGGGGGAACGGAAAGTGACCCTGCAGGAACTGGCGGATCGTTATGGCGTGTCGGCGGAACGGATCCGCCAGCTGGAAAAGAACGCCATCAAGAAGCTGAAAAGCCTGATGGCGGCGGAAGCCGTCTGATCGGAATCAGAAGTCGATGCGGACGTAGTGATCCACCAGCAGGGCGGCGAAAACGCCCATCAGGTAAAGGATGGAGTAGCCGAAGGTGCGCATGGCCAGGCGGCGGTCGTCGGGGTGGCGGCGCAGTTGCCAGGCCAGATACAGGAACACGGCATCCAGGATCAGGGCGGCGGCCAGATAGATCAGACCGCTCATGCGGGTCAGATAGGGAATCAAGCTGATGACCGTCAGCAGAATGGTGTAGAGGAACACCTGCAGGCCGGTGAACTCGACTCCGTGGGTTACCGGCAGCATGGGGATGTCCACCTTGGCGTACTCGTCCCGCTTGGCGATGGCCAGGGCCCAGAAGTGGGGCGGGGTCCAGAGGAAGATGATCAAGAACAGCAGTACGGAATGGGGATGAACGCTTCCCAGCACGGCACACGACCCCAAAATGGGCGGGACCGCGCCGGCGGCGCCGCCGATCACGATGTTCTGCGGCGTGGCCCGCTTCAGATAGACCGTGTACACCACGGCGTAACCGATCAGTGACAGGAAGGTCAGGACCGCCGTCAGCCCGTTGACCTGGAAGGTCAGGATCGCCATCGAAGCGGCTCCCAGCACGGAGGCGAAGATCAGGACCCGGCGCGGTTCGATTTCGCCCCGGGGCAGGGGGCGCCTGTGGGTGCGTCCCATCTGGGCGTCGGCTTCCCGGTCCAGGTAGTGATTGAAGGCGGCGGCGGAGGCCGCGGCCAGCGCGATTCCCAGGGTTCCGAACACCAGCGGCCGCCAGGGCACCATTCCCGGAACCGACAGAAACATCCCGACCACGGCGGTGAACACGATCAGGGCCACCACCTTGGGTTTGCACAGTTGCCAATAGGCGCGCCAGCGCGGCGCGGTGCGGTTGGCGAGGGAAATGGTATTCGCTTTCATGAGTTCCGGGGGAATCGTTTACAATGGAATCCCTCATTTTATACGAATTCCATCGGGATTTAGGGACGGTTATGATCGATCCTCGCAAACGCGCTCGCTGGTTGTGGCTGACGGGGCTGCTGTTGCCCCTGTGGGCGGCGGCCGCGACCCAGGTCCACGAATTCAGGCTGGAAAACGGCCTGAAGGTTCTCGTCAAGGAAGATCACCGGGCGCCGGTGGTCGTCACCCAGGTCTGGTACAAGGTGGGTTCCAGCTACGAACACGACGGAATCACCGGCATCTCCCACTTGCTCGAGCACATGATGTTCAAGGGCACGACCCGGCATGGCCCGGGGGAGTTTTCCCGTATCATCGCCGAACACGGCGGCCGGGAAAACGCCTTTACCGGATCCGACTACACCGCCTATTTCGAGACCCTGGAGAAGTCCCGCCTGCCGGTCGCCTTCGAGTTGGAGGCCGATCGCATGCGCAACCTGCTGCTGGACGAGAAGGAATTCGTCAAGGAGAAGCAGGTGGTGCTCGAGGAACGGCGCATGCGGACCGACGACCGGCCCCGGGCCAAGACCCGCGAGCATTTCATGGCCACGGCGTTCACCAACGGCCCCTACCGCAACCCGGTGATCGGCTGGCCGGCCGACATCGAAGCTCTGACGGTGGAAGATCTCCGGCGCTGGTATCGGCGCTGGTACGCCCCCAACAACGCCACCCTGGTCGTGGTCGGCGACGTCGAGCCCCGAAAGGTGCTGCAACTGGCCCGGCGCTGGTTCGGTCCCCTGCAGCCCAGCGAGATTCCCCCCCTCAAGCCGCGTACCGAGGTGGAACAGTTGGGGGAGCGCCGCCTGCAGGTGAAACTGCCCGCCAAACTGCCCTACCTGCTGATGGGATACAAGGTGCCGGTGCTGGCCAGTCTGCCCGAGGACCGGCGGTGGGAGGCCTACGCTTTGACCGTGCTGGCGGGCATCCTCGACGGGGGGGAAAGCGCCCGGCTGGCCAGCCGCCTGGTGCGCGGCAGTCAGATCGCCGCCGCCGCCGGTGCCGGCTACGATCTGTACGACCGGCTGCCGAGCTTGTTCGTCTTCGACGCCACCCCGGCCCAGGGCCATGACCTGCAGGAACTGGAACAGGCCTTGCGGCGGGAAGTCGAAATGCTCCAGAAGGAACGGGTCAGCGACGAGGAACTGGAACGGGTCAAGACCCAGGTCACCGCCGAAGCGGTCTATCAGCGCGATTCCATGTTCTATCAGGCCATGCAGATCGGACTGCTGGAGACGGTGGGACTGGGCTGGCGGCGTCTGGACGAATACGTCGACCGCATTCGCCGCGTCAGCGCCGAACAGGTGCGTCAAGTGGCGCGCAAATACTTGATTCCTGAACATTTGACCGTGGCCCATCTGCTGCCGCTGCCCATCGAGGAAGGCCAGCGTTCCGCGGTTCCCGAAACTGTGCCGGGAGGTGACCATGTCCGTTGATCTGCTGCGGTTCTTGCTGCCGTTACTGTTGTGGCCGCTCCTGGTCCACGCCGGTCCCCGCATCCAGCATTGGGAGACTCCTGCAGGCGTGCGGGTCTATTTCGTCCACAATCCCGAGCTGCCACTGGTGGATCTGCAGGTGGTCTTCGACGCCGGCAGCGCCCGGGACGGTGACCACCACGGTCTCGCATCCCTGACCGCCGCCCTGCTCGACAAGGGGGCCGGCGACTGGGATGCCGATGGGATCGCCCGGCGTCTGGAGAACGTCGGGGCCGAGCTGTCCACCGGGGCCTCGCGGGATTCGGCCTGGCTCGACCTGCGCAGCCTCACCGAGACGGACAAGCTGGCGGTGGCGCTGGAGACCGCGGCGGCGATCCTGGCCCATCCCCGCTTCGCCCGGCGTGATTTCGAGCGGGAAAAGCGCCGCCTGCTCCAGGCGTTGCGGCAGCAGCAGGAATCCCCGGGACAGATCGCCGCCCGGCGGTTTTACCGGATGCTCTACGGGGATCACCCTTACGGCCATCCCCCGGAAGGCGAGATCGACACCGTCAAGGCCATCGAGCGCGACGACCTGGCGGCGTTTCACGAGCGCTATTACGTCGCCCGCAACGCCATCGTGGTGATCGTCGGGGCGGTGGATCGCGATCGGGCGGACCGCATCGCCCGGCGCCTGACCGACGGCCTGCCGCTGGGGGAGGCCGCCCCTGCGATTCCCCCGGTTCCCCTGCCCGAGAAGGGTCGCACGGAGCGCCGTCTGTTCCCTTCCGTCCAGACCCACATCTACACCGGCATGCCCGTACTGCGGCGCGGGGATCCGGACTACTTCCCCCTCTACGTGGGCAACCACATACTGGGAGGCGGCGGATTCACCTCCCGGATCGTCAAGGAGATCCGGGAGAAGCGCGGCTTGTCCTACAGCGCTTACAGTTACTTCCTGCCCCTGAAGGAAAAGGGGCCGTTCGTCGCCGCCTTGCAGACTCGCAACGACGCGGCGGACGCCGCCCTCGAAGTGCTGCAGGCGACCATCCGCGATTACCTCGACCAGGGCCCCACCGAGGCGGAGCTGAAGGCGGCCAAGAAGAACATCACCGGCGGCTTCGTCCTGCGCTATGACAGCAACGCCAAACTGGCCGACTACGTGGCGATGATCGCCTTCTACGGCCTGCCGCTGGATTATCTCGACCGCTTCCCCGAGCAGGTGTCGCGGGTGACCCGCCAGGACATCGTCGCCGCCTTTCGCCGCCGCCTCGATCCGGACCGCTTTCAGACCGTGCTGGTGGGGGGAGGTGCCATGAACGATGGCAAGAAAGAATGAGATTCGCATCATCGCCGGGCGCTGGCGGGGGCGCAGACTGCGTTTCCCCCCGGCGGCGGGTCTGCGTCCGACGCCGGGAGTGGTGCGGGAAACGCTGTTCAACTGGCTTCGGGCCGAGGTGGCGGGCGCCCGCTGTCTCGACCTGTACGCCGGCAGCGGCGCTCTCGGCTTCGAAGCGGCCTCCCGCGGGGCCGCCGAAGTGGTCCAGGTGGAGGCCAATCCCCGGGTCGTCCGCTCCCTGGCGGAAAATTCCCGCCGGTTGCAGGCCGGGCAGGTGACCGTCGTGCGTGCGGAAGTGGGGCGGTTTTTGCGCCGTCCGCCGCCGGCCGCTTTCGATCTGGTGTTTCTCGATCCGCCTTTCGGCCGGGGCGAGGTGGCCGATTGCTGCCGGGCCCTGGAAGACGGCGGCTGGCTGGCCCCCGATGCCCGGGTTTACGTGGAGGCGGAAAGCGATTGGCTTCCCGAGGTGCCGGAGAATTGGCGCCCGCTGCGGCACAAACGGGTCGGCGAGGTCGGATGCCATCTGTATCGGAGGGCCTGATGACCGTCACCGCCATCTATCCAGGCACGTTCGATCCCATCACCAACGGCCACGTGGACTTGATCAACCGGGCGGCGGGGATATTCTCCCATGTGGTGGTGGCGATCGCCGAGAACCGCGGCAAGGGGCCGTTGTTGCCCCTGGCGGAGCGGGTGGCGCTCTCCAGGGAAGTGCTCGCCCACCTGGACAACGTCCGGGTGATCGGCTTCGGCAATTTGCTGGTCGATTGCGCCCGCCAGCACGGCGCCAAGGTCATCCTGCGCGGTCTCCGGGCGGTGTCGGACTTCGAGTACGAATTTCAGTTGGCGGCGATGAACCGGCGTCTGGCCGGGGAAGGCATCGAGACGATGTTTTTGACCCCCGCCGAGCAATACGCCTTCGTCTCCTCCAGTTTGATCAAGGAAGTCGCCCGGCTGGGCGGCGACATCGACCAGTTCGTGCCGGTGCCCGTGGCTCGGCGTTTGCGGGAGATTTTTCCAGGAGGTCCGTGATGGCGCTGAAAATCACCGATGAATGCATTTGCTGCGACGTTTGCGTGCTCGAGTGTCCCAACGACGCCATTTCCCTGGGCGAGGAAATCTACCGGATCGATCCGGACCGTTGTACCGAATGCGTCGGCCATTATTCGACTTCCCAGTGCGTGGAAGTCTGTCCGGTCGACTGCATCGTTCCCGACCCGGACCATCGGGAGGATCGGGAAACCCTGTATCAGAAATACCTTCGCCTGGAGCGGGAATGAAACCCGGCCGCCGTCTGGCGCTGGTGCTCGTCTGCCTGCTGTGGCAGATCGGTGCCGCCGCCGGGCCCCGGCCGCCCCGGGCGGCCATCGCCTCGGCCCATCCGTTGGCCACTGCGGCCGGTTTCGCCATCCTCGATCAGGGGGGGAACGCCTTCGATGCCGCCGTGGCGGTGGCGGCGACGCTGGCGGTGGTGGAACCGGCCGGTTCCGGGCTCGGGGGCGGTGGCTTTTTCCTGCTGCACCGTGCCCGTGACGGTTTCCAGATCATGGTCGACGCCCGGGAGCGCGCACCGCTGGCGGCGCGCCGCGACATGTATCTGGACGCTCGGGGCGACCCGGTGCCCGGGCTGTCGGTGGACGGTCCGCTGGCGGCCGGGATTCCGGGACTTCCCGCCGCCCTGGTGCACCTGGCCCGGCATTACGGCCGCCTGCCCCTGGCGGTGACACTGGCGCCGGCGATCCGCCACGCCCGCGACGGCTTCATCGTCGGTCCCCGCTATCGGGACCAGGTGCGGCGCCGCCTCCCGGTCTTGCGCCGCTATCGGGAAAGCGCCCGCATTTTTCTCGATCGGGGGCAGGTGCCGCGGCCCGGTTTCCGGCTGCGACAACTGCAGCTAGCCCGGGTGTTGCAGGAAATCGCCCGCCGCGGACATCCGGGTTTTTATGGCGGCTGGGTGGCCGGGCGTCTGGTCGAGGGGGTGCGGGAGGCCGGCGGCATCTGGTCTCTCACCGACCTGGCCCGCTACCGGGTGAAGGAACGGCGCCCGGTCGTCGGTCGTTATCGCCACGTCCGCCTCGTCAGCGCCGCGCCGCCGTCTTCCGGGGGCGTGGTGCTGGCGGAAACCCTCAACATCCTGGCCCCCTATCCGTTGACCCGCCTCGATCCGGCCACCGCCAAGCACCTGATCGTGGAGGCCTGGCGCCGGGCTTACCGGGACCGGGCCCTGTACCTGGGCGATCCCGATTTCGTGACCATGCCGCTGCGGCGTCTGCTCAGCCCCGCTTACGCCGCCGGCCTGCGGGTGGCCATCCGTCCCGATCGCGCCCTGCCGAGCGACTGGCTGGCCGGTCGGCCGGAGACTCGCCCTCAGGGCGCCGACACCACCCATTTTTCCATTCTCGACCGCGAAGGCAACCGGGTGGCGGCCACTTTGAGCATCAACTATCTGTTCGGCTCCGGCTTCGTGGTGCCGGGCACCGGGGTGCTGCTCAACGACGAGATGGACGATTTCGCCATCAAACCGGGCGTTCCCAACATTTACGGGCTGGTGGGCGGGGAGGCCAACGCCATCGCCCCGGGGAAACGGATGCTGTCGAGCATGACCCCCACCTTTCTGGAAACCAGGGACCGGGTGGCGATCCTGGGCACGCCCGGCGGCAGCCGCATCATTTCCATGGTGACGCTGGCCGCCCTGGATTTCGCCGCCGGCTTCGGCCCTTCCCTGTGGGTTTCCTGGCCCCGCTTTCACCATCAGTATCTGCCCGACGAAATTCAATTCGAGCCCGGCGCTCTGAGCGCGGAAGAGCAGCGGCAACTGCGCCGCCGCGGCCACCGCCTGAAACCGCTGGCGCGGCCCTACGGCAACATGCAGGCCATCTTGTGGGACCGGTCCCGCCGCCGGGTCGTGGCCGCCGCCGATCCCCGGGGCGAGGGTCTGGCCCAGGTCCGATGATCCGTCTTCCTGGGCCGGACGAAGTCATCGTCTGGAGACTGTCCCTGGATCTGCCGGACGAGGCCCTGAGTCAGTGCCGGGCGGTGCTCTCCCCGCCGGAACAGGCCCGAGGGGAACGACTGCGGAATCCGCTGCACCGGCGTCGCCACCGGGCGGCCTGGGGACAGTTGCGCTGGCTGCTGGCAAGCTGTCTCGGGCGATCCCCCGAACGGCTTCGTTTCGGTCGGGAACGCCACGGAAAGCCCTTTCTCGTCGATGCGCCGCTGGATTTCAATCTGAGCCACAGCGGTGAGTGTCTGCTGATCGCGGTGGCGGAAGGGCGCCCCGTCGGGGTCGATGTCGAGCGGGTCCGGCCGCTGTCGCGGATGGCGGCACTGGCCGAACACTGTCTGGCGCCGTCCGAATTGGCCTGGTGGCGGAATCTGGAGGAAGCGGAACGGATCGGCGCCTTTTTCAAATTCTGGACCGGCAAGGAGGCCTTCGTGAAGGCGGACGGGCGGGGACTGAGCCTGGGGCTGAAGCGGTGTGTGCTCACACCCGATCCGCTGCGCCTGGTGGCCGTTCCGGAAGACTGCGGCCGTCCCCGGGATTGGCAGTTGCTCGAAATCGAGGTCGGCGACCCGCTTCAGGCCGCCCTCTGCATCCACGGGAAACCGGTGTCTTCGGTTCAGGTGGTGGGGTTGCCGCCGGACTGGCTTCCGCCCCTCAGGCAGCAGCCGGTCAGGGCGTCGTAAATGGGCGTGGGCCCCTCGAGTCTTCCCAGAGGACCGGGGATCATCAGCACCCGGCGGCCGAAGTAACGGCGCACCTGAAGCAGGGATCTTGCCGGCGGCCGTCCTGTGGGATTGGCGCTGGTGGAAACCAGGGGACGGCCGAAGGCGCGGCACAGTCTGGCCGCGACCGGATGGTCGGTCACCCGGCAGGCGAGGGTGCTCCGTCCGCCGGTCAGCCAGGCGGGGACCCGGGGGGCGGCCGGCAGAATCCAGGTGACCGGGCCCGGCCAGGAAGCGAGGATGCGCGCCAGAACGGCGGCAGGAGGTACGGAAACGAAAGGTAGCAACTGATCGAAATCGGCGGCGATCAGAATCATGCCCTTGGCGGCGGGGCGGCCCTTGAGCTCCAGAATTTCGGCAACCGCTCCTTCACGGCAGGGGTCGCACCCCAGGCCGAAGACACCCTCGGTGGGATAGGCGATGACACCGCCCCGGCGCAAATGGCGCACCGCCTGTGACAGGCGCCAGCGGGGCAGGGGAATCATGGTTCAGGAGACGGCCGCGGCCGGTTCGGAGGCTTCGTCTTCACAGGGTGCGGCGTAGCGGCAGTTCTTCTGGGGGCAGACCTTTTCCGTGCCCCGGCGCTTGGTGGTCTTGCGGGTCAGGACAGGCCAGCCGCATTCGGGGCAGGGTTCCGCCAGGGGGGGATTCCACAGGGCGTAGTTGCACTTGGGATACGTGGAACAGGAGTAGAAAATCTTGCCGCTGCGCGATTTGCGCTTCAGCAGCGTGCCCTCCCGGCACTGGGGGCACGGGACGCCGGTGTCCTCGGGTTTTTCCAGGGGTTCGATGTGGCGGCAGTCGGGATAGTTGCTGCAGCCGATGAACTTGCCGTAGCGGCCGGTCTTGATCTGCAGCGCGCCGCCGCATTCGGGGCATTTCCGGTCGAGGGTCTCCGGTTCCCGGTTTTCCCCGCTGTCGTCTTCCAGGTTGCGGGTGTATTTGCACCGGGGGAAATTGCCGCAGCCGATGAAACGGCCGTTCCGTCCCAGGCGGATGGCCAGTTGGCCGCCGCATTCGGGGCACTTTTCGTCGAGGGGTTCCTGGGTGACGTCCTTGCGCTGGACGTTGCTGTCCTTTTCCTGCACCAGTCGCTTGAACGGGTCCCAGAAAGCCCGCAGCAGGGCGAGCCATTTCTTCTCGCCCCGGGAGACCGCGTCGAGTTCGTCCTCCAGTCCCGCAGTGAAGTGGTAATCCACGTAGCGGGTGAAGTGTTCGGTGAGGAACTTGTTGACGATCCGGCCGATGTCCGTGGGGCGGAAACGTTTGTTCTCCAGCACCACGTAACCGCGGTTGAGCAGGGTGGATATGATGGTGGCATAGGTGGAAGGCCGGCCGATGCCGTATTCTTCCAGGGCCTTCACCAGGCTGGCCTCGGTGTAGCGGGGCGGCGGTTCGGTGAAGTGCTGGTCCGCCGCGATGTCGCGCAGGGTCACCTGCTGGCCTTCTTCCAGCGGCGGCAGGATCTTGTCGCCGTCCTCGCCGCCGGTGTCGTCCCGGCCTTCCTGATACACCGCCATGAAGCCCGGCCGGGCGACGGTGGAACCGGTGGCGCGGAACAGATTGTCGTCACCGCCGCAGGCCAGATCCACCGCCACGGTGTTCAAAGTGGCGTGAATCATCTGGCAGGCGACGGTGCGCTTCCAGATCAGTTCGTAGAGCCGGTATTGATCGGCGCTCAGGTACGGCTTGACCTGTTCCGGCAGGCGTTTGACCGAGGTGGGGCGGATGGCCTCGTGGGCTTCCTGGGCGTTCTTGGACTTGGCCTTGAACACACGCGGTTTGGCCGGCAGGTTGTCCTCGCCGTACATCGAAGCGATCAGCTCACGGATTTCGGCCACCGCCTCCTGGGCCAACTGGGTGGAGTCGGTGCGCATGTAGGTGATGAGACCTACGGTCTCGCCCCCGATGTCGATGCCTTCGTAGAGCTGTTGGGCCACCGTCATGGTGCGCCGAGTGGTGAAGCCCAGTTTGCGGGCCGCTTCCTGCTGCAGGGTGGAGGTGATGAAGGGCGGCGCCGGATTGCGCTTGCGCTGCTTCTTCTCCACCTTGACCACGGTGAGCCTGCCCTGGGCCTGCTCGAGCAGGGTCTGACGCACCTGGTGGGCCTGGTCGGCATCGGTGATGCTGAACTGTTTGATCTTTTCGCCCCGGTACTGGAGCAGCCGGGCCTTGAACGGTTTCGCCTCCGCCTCGCAGGCCGCTTCGATGGTCCAATATTCCCGGGGTTCGAAATTCTCGATTTCGATTTCCCGTTCCACGATCATGCGCAGCGCGGGGCTTTGGACCCGCCCGGCGGACAGGCCGCGGCGGATCTTGCGCCACAGCAGGGGCGACAGGTTGAAGCCGACCAGGTAGTCGAGCGCGCGGCGCGCCTGCTGGGCGTTGACCAGGTTCATGGAGATTTCTCCCGGCTGGCGCAACGCTTCCTGGATGGCGCGCCGGGTGATTTCGTGGAACACGATGCGGTGGGCCGGCTTGTCTTTGATGTCCTTGTCCTGCTTGAGGATTTCCAGGATGTGCCAGGAAATCGCCTCGCCTTCCCGGTCCGGGTCGGTGGCCAGATAGAGGGCGTCGGCCTGTTTGGCCGCCTGTTTCAGGGCCTGCACGTGTTTCTTGTTTTTGTCGATGAGCTCGTATTTCATCGCGAAATCGCGCTCGGGATCCACGGCTCCCTCCTTGGGGACCAGATCGCGCACGTGACCGTAGGAAGCCAGGACTTGAAAGCCGGGCCCCAGGTATTTGGCGATGGTCTTGGCCTTGGCGGGCGATTCGACGATGACGAGGTTTTTGGACATGGATGGCGTTTGATTGCTACGGTTATATCGGTGTCAATGCAGGGCGACCGGGATGTTGCCGTAGACCAGATCTTCCATGCGGGCGAAGGCCGCTTCCTGATCCGGTTGGCTGAACAGCACCATCAGAACGATCCACTTCAGATTTTCCAGGGTCAGTTCCTCGGCGCTGAGCGCCATGGCTCGGTCGATCACCAGTTCCCTGTTAGACGGGGTGAGGATGCCGCTTTGTTCCAGAAACAACAGCAAACCGCGGCATTCCTGATTCAGTTTGGCGATTTCCTCCGGCGCGTAGATGCGGAAGGTGGGCATGGTGGTCTGAATCGGCTGGCCGGTGGTCAGGGATTCCAGCCAACTGAAGGCCTTGTCGATGTCGCGCTCCGGGAAACCTGCGGCGACCAGTTCGCTGCGCAGGGAATCCGGATCGGGCATTTGCTCCGGATCCTCGTCCATGTAGTTCTCGAACAGATAGAGTAAGACGTCGAACACGTTTTCTTTCATGGCGCTCGTTCCTGGCCTGGGGATCGGTTAACGAATCCGTTGGTAACAGCCTCCCGCAACGCTGGAGATATGGCCTTCCAGTTCGAGGATGAACAGCATGGAGGCGATCTCTTCGGGCGGAAGACCCGTTTCTTCCACCAGCCGGTCCACCGGCGTGGGCGAGAAATCGATTCTCGCTAATAAGTCCCGATAATCTTCGCCGAGTTCAGCGTTTTGAGCAAGGGATGGTCGGGGATTCGCGTCGGCCGGCGGATCAATCGCGGGAAGAAGTCCCAGTGATTCTAAAACATCTTCCACGGTTTCCACCAGGGTCGCCCCCTCGCGGATCAGGCCGTTGCACCCCTTGGCCTGGGGATTGTGGATGGAGCCTGGAACCGCCATGACCTCCCGCCCCTGTTCCAGGGCGTGGCGGGCGGTGATCAAGGAGCCGCTCCGGCGGGTCGCCTCCACCACCAGGGTGCCCAGGGACAAACCGGAAATGATGCGGTTGCGGCGGGGAAAATGCTGCGGCCGCACCGGAGTGCCGGGTGGGAATTCGGTCACGATGGCCCCGCGGTCGGCGATCTCCTCGGCCAGTTTCCGATGGCGCGCCGGATAGACCCGGTCGGGACCGGTGCCGGCCACCGCGACGGTCGTCCCCCGACTCAGAGCCCCCTGGTGGGCGGCTTCGTCGATTCCCAGGGCCAGGCCGCTGGTGACGACGAGACCGAGCGAACCCAACTGGGCGGCGAATTCGAAGGCCAGCCGACGGCCGGTTTCGGTGGGGTTGCGGCTGCCCACGATGGCGATCTGGGGGCGGCGCAGCGTTTCCGGATCCCCCTGGACGAAGAGGACGGCGGGCGGGGAGGGGATCGGTTTCAGCGCCTCCGGATAGGCGGGGTCGCTCAGGGGAAGGATGCGACAGCCGGGGCGTTCCGCCCATGCGAGGGCCCGATCGACCGTTTGCCAGCGGGGCTGCCGCAGGGCCCGCACTGTGCTTTCCCCGAGCCCCGCGGCCAGCAGGTCGGTGTGGGACTGGCGGAGCACCGCCGCCGGATCGCCGAAGCGGGCGATCAGTTCGAGGATCTTCTTGCCCCCCAGACCGGGGGTCTGGGCCAGGGCGAGCCAGGGACGCAGCGTTTCGGCGTTCAAAGCTCGGGGGAGGTGACCAGGTCGCCGATGCGGATCGCCTGTACCGCCTTCATGACGATGCCGTAGCTGACCCGTTCGAAGGGACGGAAGATCAGGATCCAGCCGGCCTCCGTGTCGGGCAGGGTGAGCCATTCGCCCCGGCGCCGGGCGACGTTGTCGAACACCTTGTCGCCGTGACGCCAGACTTTAAGTACGTGGCCTTTCTCCAGGCCGTCGGCACGCCCGGCGCTGACGGCGACGATGTTGTACTGGCCGATGCGGGAGACCCCGTCGAGCACCTTGAGAATCCGGCCGCGCACGTGTTTGGGGGCCGGGTGGGGGAAGTAATCCAGCGCCAACTGTTCTTCCGTGACCGGCAAAAGCCGGTCGCCGACCAGGACTTCCCGCACGCTCCGCTCGATCCGCAGGGTGGCCGGATCGCCCGGTGCCACCAGGCGGCTGTCGGCGATGTAGAGGGCGTCGTAGCCGAGGTCCGCTTTCGTTTCCGGGTCCTTCAGGGGGCTGTCGGGACGGAAGACGGTGAAAGCGGCGGTGCGAGCGTCCGCCGGGAGACCGCGGACGTAGATGGTGTCCCCGGTTCCCCCGATCAGGCGGTTGTTGGTCAGGCTGACGACGTAAGGGGCGGCGTCGATTTCCGCCTGGCTGACCACCTTGGGGGAAGTGAGGAATGGCCGGATGGTTTCGTAATGGATGATGGGGACGGCGCGCTCGATGGGGGTGACGCGGACCTGCGGCTGCAGTTTTTCCGCGTTTGCCGTGCCCGGATCGCCATCCCGCTGCAGGACCAGATAGGGGCGGCTGCCGTCATAGGCCAGCACGATGGTGTCGCCCGGGTAGATCAAATCGGGATTTTCGATGTTGGGATTGGCGTGCCAGAGTTTGGGCCAGTCCCAGGGATTCTGCAGAAAACGGCCGGCGATGTGCCACAGGGTGTCGCCCCGGACCACCGTGTATCGCTGGGGATGGTCGGGGTTCAGGGCGACCCCGTCGTCACCCGCCAGTACCGGGGCGGCGGAGAGGGTCAGGGCGAGCAACAGGATCGGGAAGCGAAGCATGGTTTCCTCCTGCGATGCAAAGAAACTTTGGGGCTCGGGAAACGTCTGTTGTTCAAAAGCGACAAGCCAGCTCCGTGGGGCGGTCGGTGTCGTTCAAAGTCTAGTTCAATTGGGCTAGAATGCTAGGTTCGAAGCAGCGAGAGGAGGCATCCATGGCCTTGTTGGAAATTCTGGAATTCCCGGACGAACGCCTGCGCAAGCGCGCCCGGCCGGTGGAGCGGGTGGACGACACCATCCGCAAGCTGGTCGACGACATGTTGGAAACCATGTACGAGGCGCCCGGCGTCGGTCTGGCGGCCACCCAGGTGAACGTCCACCGCCGGGTCATCGTCATCGACGTTTCCGAGAACAAGGATCAGCCGCAGTGTTTCATCAATCCGGAAATCCTCGCCCGGGAAGGGGAGGAGGAACAGGAGGAAGGCTGTCTCTCGGTGCCGGGGGTGTTCGAAAAGGTGCGCCGCGCCGAGAAGATCAAGGTCCGCGCCCTGGACCGGAACGGCAAGCCGTTCGAACTGGAGGCGGACGGTCTTCTGGCGGTCTGCATCCAGCACGAGATCGATCACCTGGACGGTAAACTGTTCGTGGACTACCTCTCCCCGTTGAAACGGCAGCGGATTCGCAAGAAGTTGCTCAAATCCAGACGACTGGCCAAGGACAAAGCCCCGGCCGCCGCCGCGATTTGATGCGTATCGTCTTTGCGGGAACCCCGCAATTCGCCGTTCCCAGTCTCGAGGCTCTGTTGGCGTCCGGCCACGAGGTGGTCGCGGTCTATACCCAGCCCGACCGTCCTGCCGGGCGCGGTCGGCGGTTGCAGGCCAGCCCGGTCAAGCAGCTCGCGCAGGCCCGGCGGATTCCGGTCCATCAGCCCCCGAGCCTGAAAGATCCCGAGGCCGTCGAGGCGTTCGTCCGCCTGCGTCCCGATTTGCTGGTGGTGGCCGCCTACGGTCTGATCCTGCCGGGCGAGGTTCTGGAGACCCCGTCCCTGGGGGCCATCAACGTCCATGCCTCGCTGCTGCCGCGCTGGCGCGGGGCGGCACCCATCCAGCGGGCCATCCTCGCCGGGGATCCGGAGACCGGTATCACTATCATGCAGATGATCGAGCGGCTGGACGCCGGTCCGATGCTGTTGCGAAAAGCCACGCCGATCGGCCCCCGGGAAACCGCAGGGGAATTGCACGACCGGCTCGCCCGGCTGGGCGGGATGGCGCTGACGGAGATTCTTCCCCGGATCGCCGCGGGCACCGTGTCGCCCGAACCCCAGGACGAATCCCGGGCCACCTACGCCCCCAAGATCACCAAGGCGGAAGCGCGCCTGGACTGGCGGCGGCCCGCTTGGGAGCTGGAGCGGGCGGTCCGGGCGTTCGATCCCTGGCCGGTGGCCCACTGCGGTTTCGGCGAGCGGACCCTGCGGATATGGCGTGCCGAGGTCGTGGACGCCGATCCGGGGGCGGAACCCGGCACCGTGGTGCAGGCACGCCGCTCCCTGGAAGTGGCCTGCGGCCAGGGGCGGCTGCGGTTGCTGGAAGTTCAGTTGCCCGGCGGCCGACGCATGCCCGCCTCCGCTTTCGTCAACGCCCATTCCTGTCTGGGACTGCGCCTTCGGTGAGCCGGGTTCGTCGCCTAGCGGCCACGGTGGTGTTCCAGGTCCTCGGCGGAAAATCCCTGGATCAGACCCTGCCGCCCCGCCTGGTTCGGATGGACGCCGGGGAGCGCTCCCTGCTGCAGGCGCTCTGTTACACGACGGTACGCTGGTATCACCGTCTCGATTTCATTTTGCAGCGTCTGCTCGATAAACCCTTGAAGGATCGAGAGGTTCAAGCCCTGGTTCTGGTCGGGCTGGCGCAATTGTCCCGGATGGCGGTTCCCCCCCATGCCGCCGTAGCCGAGACCGTGGCGGCCGCGGGACGCAAACGCTGGGCCCGGGGGCTGGTGAACGCGTTGCTGCGGAATTACCTGCGCCGCCGGGAAGAACTGGAGCGGGCGGCCGATCGGGACTACCAGGCCGCGTTCAGCCATCCCGCCTGGTTGCGGCGGCGTATCGAGCAGGCCTGGCCCCCCCAGGCGCAGGAAATTCTGATCGCCAACAATGGTCATCCGCCTCTGGTGTTGCGCGTCAATCTGGCCCGCATAGGGCGGGATGAATATCTGCAGGTTCTGGCGGGGAAGGGAATCGCCGCTCGTCCGCTGCCCGAAGTGGCGTCGGCCGTGGTGTTGGAGCATCCCCTCGCCGTGGCGGAGCTGCCGGGTTTTGCCGAAGGGCTGGTCTCGGTGCAGGACGGCGCCGCCCAGCTGGCGGCTCCTCTGTTGGATCTGCGGCCGGGATGCCGGGTACTGGACGTCTGCGCCGCGCCGGGCGGCAAGACCCTGCATATGGTGGAACATTGCCCGGAGGTCGGGGAAGTGGTGGCCCTCGACGTGGATCCGCAGCGGCTGGCCCGGATCGGGGAAAATCTGCAACGGCTGGGCCGGAATCCGCCGGTGCGGCTGCTTTGCGGCGACGCCCGCGATCCCGGATCCTGGTGGGACGGCCGTCCCTTCGACCGCATTCTGGTGGACGCCCCCTGTTCGGGCACCGGTGTCATTCGCCGGCATCCCGATATCAAGCTGCTGCGCCGCGACGAGGACGTTTCCGCCCTGGCGGCGTTGCAGCGGCAGATTCTGGACGCCGTATGGCCGTTGCTGAAACCGGAGGGGATGCTGCTCTACGCCACCTGCTCCATCCTGCCCGAGGAAAACGCCGGGCAGATGGACGACTTCGTCGGCCGCCATCCGCATGCCGGCGCGATCGCCATCGAAGCCGGCTGGGGATTGGCCGGCGGGATCGGACGCCAGATCCTGCCGGGGACGATGGACGGGTTCTATTACGCCAGACTGGGTAAATGCGTTTGCTGCTGATTCTGCTGGGCTGGACCCTGACGGCATTGGCCGGGGATTACGGTTTCCGCGTCGAGCGTGCGGATCTGGTGCGCCGGGGGGACGTGCTGGCCCTGTCCGCCGCCATTCATTACCGTTTCAGCCCCACCCTGGTCCGGGCGTTGCGTCACGGCGTGCCGTTGACGTTGACGGTCGAGGTGAGGATCCTCCGTCCCCGCCGTGGCCTTTGGGACGAACGCCTGTGGCAGCGGCGGTTGAATTTCCGGATCCAGTATTATCCCCTGGCCCGGGTCTACCGGGTGATCGACGAGACCAATCACTCCCAGCGCAGTTTCCCCCGTCTCGACGCCGCCCTGGCGGCCCTGGGGCAATTGCAGGAGATCGCCTTGCCGGTGCCGGAAGGCTGGCGGCCTCCGGCGCGGGCCTACGCCGAGGTCAGCGTCGGGCTCAATATCGAACGCCTGCCTTGGGCGCTTCGGCCTCTGGCTTATTTTTCCCCCGCATGGCGCCTGATTTCGGAGTCTTACCGATGGCCGCTCACCGGATGAGATTTCCCCTCACCGTCCTGGTGTCGATCCTGTTCGGGATCGTCCTGATCCCCCTGCACCTGATGAGTTCGGCGACCCAGGCCGCCTCGGAACTCAACCGCTGGTACACTTGGTTGCTGCTCATCAACGTGCTGGGCGGCTTGTTGCTGCTGGGGCTGGTGGGAGCCAACATCTGGTGGCTCGTGCGCCAGTTCCGCAAGCGGGCCGCCGGGTCGCGCCTGGCCCTGAAGATGGTGCTGCTGTTCGTGTTTCTGGCCCTGACGCCGGCCGCCATCGTGTTCTATTACTCGTTCCAGTTTCTGCATCGCAGTATCGATAGTTGGTTCGACGTGGAGATCGATCGGGCCATGGAGAGTTCCCTGGAGCTGAGCAAGGCGGCACTGGATCAGCGCATGCAGGCGTTGCTGCGGCAGACCCGGCGGCTGGCGGAAACCTTGGACAAGGTTCCCGAGGAGGTGCGTATCATCGAGCTCGACCGCTTGCGGGAAAGGAGCGGGGCGGCCGAACTGACCCTGCTGACCCAGCAGGGACGCATCATCGCCACCAGCAGCGCCGGATCCGAACTGATTCTGCCCAACCTGCCGGACGTTTCCATTCTCACCCTGGCGCGCCGCTACGGCTACGTGGGGCTGGATCCGACGCCGGGACCCATGGTGGAAGATTCCGCCGATCCCGGACTGCGGGTGCGGGTGCTGATCCCGGTGAAACTGGAGCGCCCCGCCTTCCTCCAGGCGCTTTACCCGCTGCCGCGGCGTCTGGACCGGCTGTCCCGGACCGTGGAGCAGGCCTACGCCCATTATCAGCAGATGGTCTACCTGCGCCGCTCCCTCAAGTTCAGCTTCTCCCTGACCCTGGCGCTGATTCTGCTGGTGAGCATGCTGGCGGCGATCTGGGCCGCCTTCATCAGCATCCGCCGCATCGTGGCGCCGGTGAAGATGCTGGTGCAGGGCACCCAGGCCGTGGCCCAGGGGAATCTGGACAAGCGCCTGCCCGTGCTGCAAAAGGACGACATGGGGTTTCTGGTCAGCTCCTTCAACACCATGACCGCGCGTCTGGCCCAGGCCCGTGACGAGGCGGAACGGTCGCGCCGGGAAGTGGAAGACCAGCGCGCCTATCTGGAAACCGTGCTGGGACATCTGTCCTCCGGGGTTTTGACCCTGAACCAGCAAACCCGCCTCAAGACCGCCAACCAGGCGGCCGAGTACATCCTCGAGGTCGATTTCCAAAAGATCCAGGGCCGGCCCCTGAGGGCTCTGGCGGAGCAGAATCCGGAACTGGACCGGCTGGTGCGTTCGATCCGGGCGCACCTGTTGGAAAGCGACGGGACCTGGCAGGAGGAGATCACCGTCAACGGCCGTCAGGGACAGAAGGTCCTGCTGTGCCGGGGCAGTTCCCTCTTGGGCGCCGATGGCCGGCGGTTAGGGGCCGTGCTGGTGTTCGACGACATCACCGCCCTGGTGCAGGCCCAGAAACACGCCGCCTGGAGCGAGATGGCCCGGCGTCTGGCCCACGAGATCAAAAACCCCCTGACGCCGATCCAGTTGGCGGCCGAGCGTCTGGAGCACAAGCTCAAGCCCCGCGTCGACGAGGGGGGCGCCGTGGTGCTGGAACGTTCCACCCGCACCATCGTCCAACAGGTCGAAGCGCTGAAGGCCATGGTCAACGCCTTCTCCGAATACGCCCGGTTGCCCAAGCTGAAGCCACAGCCGGTGGATCTGGGTATACTGATCGACGAGGTGCTGGCGCTGTATCCGCCGACCATGGGCGTGGAATTCGTGCTCGACGTCGATCCGGACCTGCCCCGGGCGATGGCCGACCCGTTGCGCCTGCGCCAGGTGCTGCACAATTTGATCAAGAACGCCTTGGAGGCGGGAGCCCCCCCGGTCCGGATCCGGATTGCGGTCAGGTGCATCCAGACCCGGGGGCATCCCTGGGTCGAGCTGGTCATGGAGGACAACGGTCCGGGTGTGGCGCCGGAACGGGCCGAACAGATCTTCGATCCCTACGTGACCAGCAAATCCAAGGGAACCGGTCTGGGGCTGGCGATCGTCCGGAAGATCATCGAAGAGCACGGCGGCTCCATTCACCTGGATCGAAGCTACCGGAACGGTGCCCGTTTCGTGATCCAGGTTCCACTAAAACCCGAAATCGACGAGCAAGGTCATGAGTAAGACAACCATACTCGTAGTCGACGACGAACCGGATATTTGCGAACTGGTGCAGGAGATCCTTGAAGACGAGGGTTACCAGGTCGTCACCGCGGAAAACGGCGCCGAGGCCCGGCGTCATTGGCGCGACGATCCTCCGGACCTGGTCCTGCTGGACATCTGGATGCCCGACGTGGACGGAGTCAGTCTCCTCAAGGAATGGGTGGTCCAAGGGCAGACGCCCTGTCCGGTGATCATGATGTCGGGTCACGGAACGGTGGAGACCGCCGTGGAGGCCACCCGTCTGGGTGCGTTCGACTACCTGGAAAAACCCCTGTCCATGACCAAGTTGCTGTCCACGGTGGAAAGGGCGCTGGAATCCGCCCCGAGGCGTCGGTCGCCGCCGGCCGTCGAGGCCGATTACGTCGAGCCCGTGGGCAAGAGTGCCGCCATGTCCCAGCTGCGCGATCAGGTGAAGCGACTGGCCCAGTACAACACCCGGGTGCTTCTGGTCGGGGAGCCCGGCACCGGCAAGGAGACCTTCGCCCGCTATCTGCACCGTCACAGCCTGCGGCGCCACGGCCCTTTCATCGCGGTAGGGGTGGGCACCATCGCACCGGAATTTTCCGCCGTGGAGTTCTTCGGCAAGGAGGAAGGTGACACCGTCCATCGCGGCCTGCTGGAGCAGGCCCACGGTGGCATTCTGTTCCTCGACGAGGTCGGTGACATGGACGAGGAGACCCAGTTGCGTCTGGTGAGCGCCCTGGAGTCCAAATCCTTCCTCCGCGTGGGGGGGAGCGAGCAGGTCAAGGTGGACGTGCGGATCCTGGCGTCGACGCGGCGCAATCTGGAGGAGGAGGTCAAGGCCGGCCGTTTCCGCAAGGATTTGTACTATCTTCTGAACGAAGTGACCCTACAGATTCCCCCGTTGCGCCAGCACCACGAGGATGTTCCCGAGCTGTTGAACTACTATGTCGACCGTTTCGTGACCCGGGAGAAACTGGCTTTTCGCCGTTTTCCGGTGGCGGTGCAGAATTTTCTGCGCAACTATGCCTGGCCGGGCAACGTTCGCGAGCTGAAAAACTTAGTTCACCGCCTGTTGATACTGGGCAGCGGCGAGGAGGTCGAGCTGGACGAGGTCAAGACCGCTCTAGGGGAGATCGTCACCAAGGAGGCGATCGAAGCCCCGGAGTTTTACGACCTGCCCCTGAAGGAAGCCCGGGAACGGTTCGAAAAGGCTTATTTGGAATATCATTTGGAAAAACACGGCGGCAGTGTGGCGCGCCTGTCCCAGGCCATCGGGATGGAGCGCACTCACCTGTACCGCAAACTGCATTCGCTGGGTATCAAGTTCAAGGACAAACGATAATGAAATGAAAATCTTGGTGTTGGGGGCGGGCCGGGTCGGCACCAGCGTGGTCAGCAATCTGGCTCAGGAAAACTACGACGTGGTGGTGGTGGACAAGAACCCGGACATCCTCCGGGAACTGCGCGACCGCTTCGACATCGCCACGGTGACCGGCAACGCGGCCCATCCCCCCGTCCTCGGCTCGGCCGGTGCCGACAATGCCGATTTGATCGTGGCGGTCACCAGCGATGACGAAACCAACATCCTGGCCTGCCAAATCGCCCACACCCTGTTTCAGGTCCCCAAGAAAATCGCCCGCATCCGGGCCATCGAGTACACCCGTTATCCTCGGCTATTCGGTCCCGGCGGGCTCGCCGTGGACGTGGTCATCAGCCCCGAGCAGATCATCAGCGATTTCATCAGCGGACTCTTGCAATATCCCGGGGCTTCCCAGGTGCTGGATTTCGCCGACGGCCGGGTGCGGCTGGTCTCGGTGCAGGCGGTCGCCGGCGGGCCTCTGGTGACCCATCCGATCCGTGAGCTGCACCAGCACATGCCGCGGGTGCACGCGCGGATCACCGCCATTTTCCGCCGGGGGCGCCCCATCGTCCCGACCGGCGACATGATCATCGAACCGGGCGACGAGGTGTTTTTCGTCGCCTCGCCGGCCGAAATCCGTGGAGTGATGAGCGAACTGCGGGGCCTCGATCGGCCTTACAAGCGCATCATGTTCGCCGGCGGCGGCCATATCGGCAAACGGGTGGCCAAGACCCTCGAGCGCCGTTTTCAGGTCAAGGTCATCGAGAAGGACCCTGTGCGGGCCCGGAAACTGGCCGCCGATCTGGACAGCACCGTGGTATTGGTGGGCGACGCCGCCGACCGGGATCTGCTGTTGAACGAAAACATCGAGAACATCGATGTTTTCTGCGCCATCACCGACGACGACGAGGCCAACATCCTCTCTGCCATGCTGGCCAAGAAGTTGGGGGCCCGGCGGGTCATCAGCCTCATCAACCGTCCCGCCTATGCCGATCTGGTCGAGCGCAATCTGGTGGATCTGGTGATCTCCCCTCAGGAGGCCACCATCGGTAGTCTGCTGCGTCACGTGCGCCGCGGCGACGTGGTCCAGGTGCATTCCCTGCGCCGGGGGGCGGCGGAAGCCATCGAAGCGGTCGCCCATGGTTGTCCCGGCCGTTCCCGGGTGGTGGGCCGGACCATCGAGCGTCTGAAATTGCCTGCCGGGGTGGTGCCCGGCGTGATCGTGCGGGGCAAGGAGGTGATCCAGGCCCACCACGATACCCGGATTCAGGAGGACGATCACCTGATCATGTTCCTGCTCGACAAGAAACTGATCCCCGCGGTGGAAAACCTGTTCGCCCCACCTGTCGCCAAGGCGGCCTGAATTGCGTACCGCGGTCCAGATCCAGGTGGTGCTGCGCATCATCGGCGCCCTGTCGGTGTTCTTCAGCTTCACCATGCTGCCGCCCCTGGCGGTTTCCTGGTACTACCGGGACGGGGCCCACCTGCCGTTCCTGTTCGGCTTCCTCATCATTCTCGGTGCCGGGCTGCTGTTCTGGTGGCCGTTTCGTCACGCCCAGCGCGATCTGCGGGTCCGGGACGGCTTCCTGGTGGTGGCGTTGCTCTGGGTCATTCTGGGGTTTACCGGCGCGGTGCCCCTGCTGATGGTGGAGCGGCCCTATCTGTCGTTCACCGATGCGGTGTTCGAGGCGGTTTCCGGTCTCACCACCACCGGCGCCACGGTCATCTCCGGACTGGACGGCCTGCCTAAGTCCATCCTCTACTACCGTCAGCAGCTGCAATGGCTGGGGGGGATGGGGATCGTGGTGCTGGCGGTGGCGGTGCTGCCGCTGCTCCGGGTGGGGGGAATGCAGTTGTACCGGGCCGAAACCCCGGGTCCGATGAAGGACACCAAACTGACCCCGCGGATCGCCGAGACCGCCAAGGCTCTGTGGGGGGTCTATCTGGGACTGACGGTGGTGTGCGCTTTCAGTTACTGGCTCGTCGGCATGGAGCCCTTCGACGCCGTCGGTCATGCCTTCTCCACCATCGCCATCGGCGGCTTTTCCACCCACGATGCCAGCCTAGGCTTCTTTCGCAGCCCCGCCGTCGAGGCCGTCGCCATCGTTTTCATGCTGGTTTCCGGAATCAATTTCGCCCTTCATTTCGAAATCCTGCGCCGCCGTCGTCTCCGGGTTTATTTTGCCGACAGCGAAGTGCGCACCTACGTCGCCCTGCTGGCCTTGATTGCGATGTTGGCCTCCGGCTATCTTTGGTGGCATGGCGGGGTCGATCCGCGTTCGGCGGTGCGTCACGGTCTGTTTCAGACGATCTCCTTCATGACAACCACCGGCTTCACCAGCACCGACTACAGCGCCTGGCCGGCGTTCGTCCAAGTGATTTTGGTCTTCGGTGCTTTCGTCGGCGGCTGCGCCGGGTCCACCGCCGGGGGGCTCAAGGTGATTCGGGTTCTCCTCCTTTACAAGCAGGGGATCCGGGAGATCCTGCGTCTGATCCATCCCCAGGCCGAAATTCCGGTCAAGGTGGGACGGGTTCCGGTGTCCACTCGGGTCGTGGAGGCGGTGTGGGGCTTCTTTTCCCTGTACGTGGTGTCGTTCGCGATCCTGATGGCATTGATGATGGCCGCCGGATTGGATCAGGTGACCGCCTTCGCCGCCGTGGCGGCGTGCCTCAACAATCTGGGGCCGGGTCTTGGCGAAGTGACGGCCGGTTTCATGACCATGCCCGATTCGGTCAAATGGCTGGCCTGTTTCGCCATGTTGCTGGGACGCCTGGAAATCTTCACCCTGCTGGTGTTGCTGGTACCGGATTATTGGCGTAGTTGACATGGGCAGGTCTTCCCGGGACAAGTGGGACCGTATTTACGCCGACGCGGACTGGCCGGTCCCCGCCCGGGTGGTGCGCGAGAACGAACATCTACTCCCGTCCCGGGGCCGGGCCCTCGAGGTGGCTTGCGGCCTGGGGGCCAACGCCTTGCTGCTGGCCCGCCGCGGCCTGGCGGTGACCGCCTGGGATCTTTCGCCGGTGGCCGTCGAGCGGCTGCGGCGCCGGGCCGAGAGCGAGGGATTGCCGCTCCGGGCCGAGGTGCGCGACGTCACGGCCACCCCCTGGCCACCGGAAGCCTGGGATGTTATCGTCGTCAGCCGGTTCCTGGACCGGAGCGTGTGTGCGGCGATGCGAAAGGCGCTCAAACCCGGCGGGTTGTTGTTGTACCAGACCTTCGTCCGCGATCCGGTGACGCCGGCCGGTCCGTCGAACCCGGCCTACCGGCTGGCGGAAAATGAATTGTTGCGCCTGTTTTCCGGTCTGATCGTAAGAGCCTATCGGGAGGAAGGCCATTGCGGCGACCGGTGCCGGGGATGGCGTGACGAGGCTTATCTGGTCGCCCAGAAACCCATGTAACGGAGGATGTCATCATGAGCGAGATTCTGAATCTGAAACCACCGGCCGCCTGGCAATACATGCAGGAACATCCCGAGGCGGTGCTGATCGATGTGCGCACCACCTGCGAACATCTGTTCGTGGGCCGTCCCGTGGGCGCGGTTCTGGTGCCGCTCAAGGACGGTCTGCCCATGACGCCCAATCCCAATTTCGTCACCATGGTCAAAGAGGCGGTTCCCGATCCTGCCACCCCGATCCTGTTCCTGTGCCGCAGCGGCCATCGTTCCATGGAGGCGGCCAAGATCATGGCGCAACAGGGCTATCGGACCCTGATCAACATCGACGAGGGGTTCGAGGGCCCCCTGGACGAGAACAAACACCGTGGTACCCTGGGGGGCTGGCGTTTCCACGGTCTGCCATGGGAGCAGAATTGAGGGGCGGCATCGACGCAGGAACCAATCGTCGTAGATCACAGGAGATTTCGTGACCCGGAACATTCGTAACATCGCCATCATCGCCCACGTGGATCACGGCAAGACCACCCTGGTGGACAAACTGTTGCAGCAGTCGGGGGCCTTCGCCGCCCACGAGCAGCCCGCCGAACGGGTCCTGGACTCCAACGAGCTGGAACGGGAGCGCGGCATCACCATCCTGGCCAAGAACACCGCGATTCGTTGGCGCGACTGGCGCATCAACATCGTCGACACCCCGGGACACGCCGACTTCGGCGGCGAGGTGGAACGGGTGTTGTCCATGGTCGATTCGGTGTTGCTGTTGGTGGACGCGGTGGAAGGCCCCATGCCCCAGACCCGCTTCGTCACCCGCAAGGCCCTGGAGCAGGGCTTCAGGCCCATCGTGGTCATCAACAAAATCGACCGTCCCGGCGCCCGCCCCGACTGGGTCCTGGATCAGACCTTCGATTTGTTCGACCGGTTGGGGGCCAGCGACGAACAGCTGGACTTCCCGGTGGTCTACGCCTCGGCTCTGAAGGGGTACGCCGGGCTGTCGGCGGAGATCCGGGAGGGGGACATGACCCCCCTGTTCGAAACCATCGTCGCCCAGGTGCCGCCTCCCCCGGTGGAAGCCGACGGTCCCCTGCAGTTGCAGGTCAGCAGTCTGGACTACAGCAGCTATGTCGGAGTCATCGGCGTCGGCCGGGTGCAGCGTGGTCGTCTGCGGCGCAACCAGGCCGTCGCCGTGGTGGACCGGGAGGGCCGGGTCCGCAGCGGCCGGGTCGCCCGGATCTACGGCTTCGAAGGGCTGAAGCGCGTCGAGATCGACGAGGCCGGCGCCGGCGACATCGTCGCCTTCAGCGGTCTGGAACCCCTGGAGATTTCCGACACCCTGTGTGATCCGGACCGTCCCGAGGCCTTGCCGCCGCTGACCGTGGACGAGCCCACCGTCAGCATGACCTTCCAGGTCAACACCTCCCCCTTCGCCGGCAGGGAAGGCAAGTTCCTGACCTCCCGGCATCTGCGTGAGCGCCTGTTCCGGGAACTGCAGCACAACGTCGCCCTGCGGGTGGAGGAGACCGAGGATCCGGACAAGTTCCGGGTTTCCGGCCGCGGCGCCCTGCACCTGTCGATATTGATCGAAACCATGCGTCGGGAAGGCTACGAACTGGCGGTTTCCCGACCCGAGGTCATTCTCCGGGAGATCGACGGCCGGTTGTGCGAACCGTGGGAGCGGGTGACCATCGAAGTGGACGAGGAACACCAGGGGGCGGTGATGGAGCGGCTGGGGGCCCGTAAGGGGGAGCTTGCCGACATGGCCGCCGACGGGCAGGGGCGGGTCCGCCTGGAGTACCGTATTCCGTCGAGGGGGTTGATCGGCTTCCAGACCGAATTCTTGTCGGCCACCTCCGGTTCCGGCCTGTTCCATCACGTCTTCGACCGTTACGCCCCCGTCAAACCCGGAGACATCGGCCGCCGTGTCAACGGGGTGCTGATTTCCAATTGCGCCGGCAAGGCCCTGGCCTTCGCCCTGTTCAATCTCCAGGATCGGGGCCGGCTGTTCATCGGTCACGGTGACGAGGTCTACGAGGGAATGATCGTCGGTATCCATTCGCGCAGCAACGATCTGGTGGTCAATCCCACCAAGGCCAAGCAGCTCACCAACATCCGCGCCGCCGGCAGCGACGAGAATCTGCTCCTCACGCCACCTGTCCGTTTCAGTCTGGAGCAGGCCCTGGAATTCATCGACGAGGACGAACTGGTCGAGGTCACACCCAAGGCGATCCGGCTGCGGAAAAAACTGCTCACCGAGCAGGCGCGCAGGCGTGCCCTGCGGGCGGCGGGATGAAAAAAGGTCCCCGGGACGACCCGGGGACAGTGCCTGCTTGGTTGGCTTTGACGTCGTCGTCCTGAAAGGATACGTTTCAGGGGTAGCGACGTATGCAAGTATGGCGATTCGTCGAAAGGAAAAAAGCCGATTTTCTTGAAATTCCGGTAAGAAAATTCTGATTTCCGATCGGATTTTGGCCCCCTACCCTCGAGGGGGTATGATAAAAACAGCTTTCTGACCGTATCGATACCATGAAAACGTCCCGTCAGGCTGCGGTGGAGCGCAGCACCCTGGAAACCCGCGTCGCGGTGCGGATCGATCTGGACGGCACCGGGCGCGGGACGTTCGCGACCGGGATTCCCTTCCTGGAGCACATGCTCGATCAGGTGGCTCGCCACGGTGCCATCGATCTGGAGATCCAGGCCGAGGGGGATCTGCACATCGACGCCCATCACACCGTCGAAGACATCGGCATCACCCTGGGGATGGCGGTCGCCGAGGCCGTCGGCGACAAGCAGGGCATCTACCGCTACGGTCATGCCTATGTCCCCTTGGACGAAGCTCTGTCCCGGGTGGTGGTGGACTTCTCCGGCCGGCCGGGCCTGGTCTACGGGGTCGAATTTCCCCGGGCCATGGTCGGCGATTTCGACGTCGATCTGTTCCGGGAGTTTTTCCAGGGATTCGTCAATCATGCCCGGATGACCTTGCACGTCGATTGTCTGCGGGGGCGCAACGCCCATCATATCGCCGAAACCGTTTTCAAGGCCTTCGGCCGGGCCCTGCGCATGGCCTTGACCTTCGACGAACGCGGAGGACGGACCATCCCTTCCACCAAGGGGACGCTGGCATGAAGCGGATCGCTGTCATCGACTACGGCATGGGGAACCTCCATTCCATCGCCAAGGCCCTCCAGCACGTGGGGGATCGTTGCCAGGTGCAGGTTACGGCCGATCCGCAAGCGATCCGCGCCGCCGAGCGGGTGGTGTTTCCCGGGGTCGGTGCCATCGCCGACTGCATGGCCGCCCTCACCCGGCTTGGTCTGGTGGCGGTGATCCGTCAGGTGGCGAGGGATCGCCCCCTGCTGGGGATTTGCCTGGGGCTGCAGGCGTTGCTCGAGGAAAGCGAGGAGGGGGGCAGGGTGCGTTGTCTCGGCGTGTTGCCGGGCCGGGTGGTCCGTTTTCCCGATGCGCTGCACGACGACCGGGGCCGGCGTCTGAAAATTCCCCACATGGGCTGGAACCAGGTGTATCCGACCCGGTCCCATCCGGTATGGGAGGGGATCGATGACGGGACCCGCTTCTACTTCGTCCACAGTTATCATGCCGTCCCGGCCCGGGAACAGGACGTCGCCGCGATCTGCTATTATCCGGATCCCTTCGCCTGCGCCCTGGCGCGGGACAATGTGTTCGCGGTCCAGTTCCATCCGGAAAAAAGCCAGTGGGCGGGTCTCCGGCTGTTGCAAAACTTTCTCCGTTGGACACCTTGAGAGACTGAGGTCATGTTGTTAATTCCCGCGATCGATCTGAAAGAGGGGAAATGCGTGCGCCTGCGTCAGGGGCGTATGGAGGAGGACACCGTGTTTTCCGACGATCCGGTGGCCATGGCGGGTCGTTGGGTGGCGTTGGGGGCGAAGCGTCTCCATCTGGTGGATCTGGACGGCGCCTTCGCCGGGAAACCGAAGAACGCCGGCGTCATCCGCGCCATCACCGAAACCTTTCCCGAGGTGGACGTTCAGGTCGGCGGCGGTATCCGCGACGAGGACACGATCCAGGAATATCTCGATGCCGGGGTGCGTTACGTCATCATCGGCACCCAGGCGGTGACCGCTCCGCATTTCGTCGAGGACGTGGCGATGGAATTTCCCGGTCACATCATCGTCGCCCTGGACGCCAAGGGTGACAAGGTCGCCATCGACGGTTGGTCCAAGCTGTCGCGCCACAACGTCATCGAACTGGCCCAGCGCTTCGAGAGCGACGGCGTGGAGGCCATCCTCTACACCGACATCAGCCGGGACGGCATGCTGGAGGGCGTCAACGTGGAGGCGACGGCGCGCCTCGCCGAGGCCATCCACATTCCCGTCATCGCCTCCGGCGGCATCCGCAACCTGGACGACATCCGGGCCCTCGGCGCCGTGGCCGACAAGGGAATCATGGGGGCCATCACGGGACGGGCCATTTACGAGGGCACGCTGGATTTCGCCGAAGCCCTGAAGCTGGCGGAGTCCTTCTGATGGGCCTGGCCAAGCGCATCATTCCCTGCCTCGACGTCGACCGGGGGCGCGTCGTCAAAGGGGTGCGTTTCGTCGACATCCGCGACGCCGGCGATCCGGTGGAAATCGCCCGCCGTTACGACCGGGAAGGAGCCGACGAGCTGACCTTCCTCGACATCACCGCCAGTCACGAGGACCGGGAAACCATGGTCCACGTGGTCGAGGACGTGGCCGGCTGCGTCTTCATTCCCCTGACCGTGGGCGGCGGAATCCGCACTCTGGACGACATCCGCCGAATGCTGAACGCCGGGGCCGACAAGGTGGCCATCAACACCGCGGCGGTGTTCAATCCCGACTTCGTCCAGGAAGCGGCCCGCCGTTTCGGTTCCCAGTGCATCGTGGTGGCCATCGACGCCAAGCGCGTCGGCGACCGCTGGGAGATCTTCACCCACGGCGGCCGCAAGCCCACCGGTATCGACGCGGTGGAATGGGCCGGGAAGATGGAAGACCTCGGTGCCGGGGAAATCCTGCTGACCAGCATGGACCGGGACGGGACCCGGGAAGGCTTCGACATCCCCCTGACCCGCGCGGTCAGCGAGCGGGTGCGGATCCCGGTGATCGCCTCCGGCGGGGTCGGAAATCTGGACCATCTGGCCGAGGGCATTCTGGAAGGCGGGGCCGATGCCGTGCTGGCGGCCAGCATCTTCCACTTCGGCGAGTACACCATCCGGGAAGCCAAGGAATATCTGGCCTCCCGCGGCATCGAGGTGCGCCTGTGACCGACTGGCTCGATCGGGTGAAATGGAACCGGGAGGGGCTGGTGCCGGCGATCGCCCAGGACGCGTCCACCGGGCAGGTGTTGATGCTGGCCTGGATGAACCGGGAAGCCCTGCGGAAGACCGCCGCCGAGGGGGTTGCGGTCTACTGGTCGCGTTCTCGCAACCGGCTGTGGCGCAAGGGGGAGTCTTCCGGTCATGTCCAGCGGGTTCGGGAGATCCGGCTGGATTGCGACGGCGACGCCGTCCTGCTGCAGGTGGAGCAGGCGGGGGGAATCGCCTGTCATACCGGCCG
>JALSSF010000154.1 GCA_026984375.1 Methylothermaceae bacterium
TCTCGGGATTTCCGAACCCGGGATCATCGCCGCCGAACCGCCCAACCCCATCGTCAACGCCCTGGTCGTCATGCCCGACATCGAAAAACGGCTCGAAGCCTTCGTTCGGGTGGGCCACGGCATCGTCGTCTTTCCCGGCGGCGTCGGTACCCTGGAAGAGATACTTTATCTGCTCGGCATTCTGCTCCATCCGGCCAACGCCGATCTGCCCCTGCCCCTGGTTTTTACCGGCCCGGAGGAAAGCCGGGAGTATTTCCGCCTCATCGACCGTTTCCTCCGGACCACCCTGGGCGAGGCGGTGCGGCAGCGTTACCGGCTGGTCATCGCCGATCCGCCGGAAGTGGGCCGGATCATGCGGCAGGGTCTGGAGGAGGTGCACCGCTTCCGTCATCGCACCCGTGACGCTTACTATTTCAACTGGCGTCTGTTCATCGACCCGGTCTATCAACAGCCTTTCCAGCCTACCCATGCCGCCATGGCCCGCCTGCGCCTGACGCCGGAACTGCCGCCCCACCGGCTGGCCGCGGAGTTACGCCGGGCCTTTTCCGGGATCGTCGCCGCCAACGTCAAGGAAGCTGGTATAGAGGCCGTGGAACGCCACGGACCCTTCGAAATTCACGGGGACCGGCGGATCCTTCAACCGCTGGAAACCCTGCTGCGGCAACTGGTGGCCCAGCGCCGCATGAAGTTGGCGGCGACCTACGAACCCACTTACCGGCTGATTCCCCGTTGACATGACCGACGACTGGGTCAAGCTGCGTTGGGAAAAGCAGGAGCGCTACTACGAGGCCCATCTGCACCAGGATCTGTGGGGCGGCTGGGTGGTCACCCGGGTGTGGGGGCGCTGTGGCCAGCGTCTCGGCCAAGTCCGGCACGTACCCTGCGACTCGCGCGAGGATGGCGAGGAATGGCTGCGGCGACTGGACCGGACCCGGCGCCGGCGCGGTTACCGCCTCGTTTCCCGGGAAGGGCGGTTGACCTTAGATGAATAACGGTTCGGTCAACTGGCGCGGTTCGAGGCAACGGGGATCGTCGTGACGGGGGTCGTTGACGTGGAAACCGACCGGATACGCTTCCAGCAGGTCGTCCCGGCAGGGAGCTGGCGACGGCGGTGTGCATGTGGGATCGAGCCAGGCGTCCCAGTCGGTTTCCTCCAGAATGGCGGGCATCCGCCGGTGCAGGGGTTGCAGAAGCCGGTTGGCGTCGGTGGTGACGATGACGCAGGTGCGGATTTCCGCACCGCTTTCGGGGCAGCGCCAGCGTTCCCAGAGACCGGCGAAGGCCAGCAGGCCGCCGTCACGGCGTCGGATGGCGTACGGCTGTTTCCGGTGTCCGGTGTGCTGCCATTCGTAGAAGCCACTGGCGGGAATCAGGCAGCGGCGATGTTTGAAGGCTTCCCGGAAAGCCGGGCGTTCCGCCAGGGTTTCGGCCCGGGCGTTGACGAGGCGGTGGCCGATGGTTTCATCCCTGGACCAGGAAGGAATCAGACCCCAGCGCAGCTTTTCCAGCCGGCGCTGGTCCCCCTGAAGGCGGACGACGGGAATCGTTTGTCCCGGCGCGACGTTGTAACGTTCCTGCCAGTCGATACGGTTGACACAGCGGAACTGCCGGCGTATTTCCTCTCCGGAGACGGTCAAAAAGAAGCGACCACACACAGGCTGAATCCATGAATCCGATGGTGACCTCCACCGAGGCCTTGCTGGAATGGCAGCGCCCTCCCCTGACGGCGGCCGAACTTCAGGCTCTGGAGAAGGCGGTTCGCCAGCTGGAAAATCCGGGCCTGGCGGCGCGCCTGTCTCATTATATCGGAATGCCGGTGGAAAAGGCATTGTCCGGCCTGCCGGAAGAACTGGTGGAACCGATCACCCGTCTGACCCAGGAAGCGCTGAGCAAGGCCCTGGATGCCGCCCTGTTGACGCTGCCCGGGGAAGGAAGGGCCCCGTCGCGCCGCTCGGTCCACAAGATCATGGCGGGGTTCAGCGGCGCCCTGGGGGGCAGTTTCGGCATCGCCAGTCTGGCCTTGGAACTGCCGGTCTCCGCCACCCTGATGCTGCGTGCCATTGCCGCCACCGCCTGGGAGCACGGTGAGGACCTGGCGGATCCCAGGGCCAGGCTCGCCTGCCTGGAAGTGTTCGCCCTCGGCGGC
>JALSSF010000155.1 GCA_026984375.1 Methylothermaceae bacterium
AGCTCCTCGGCGCGGCGCACCCCGCGGCCCAGATAGACCCGTTTGAGCACGGGATGGAGATGCGCCGGCAGATCGTGGTCGTCCGCAGGAACCGGGCGGGTGACGAGTCTTCGGCGCCGCACCGCTCAGAGCCGCTCGAGGATGGCGCGCTTCACCGCCTCGAGCCGGGCGGGCACCGCCGCCGGGCCCACCGGACACTGGCGGATGGCGGTGTCCGGGTCCTTGAGACCGTTGCCGGTCAGGGTGCAGACCACGGTGCTACCCTCGGGGATGCGCCCGTGCTTCAGGTCGTGCAGGGCGCCGGCGACCGAGGCGGCCGAAGCTGGCTCGCAGAATACCCCTTCGTGGTCGGCCAGGAGCTTCTGGGCCGCGAGAATGTCCGCGTCGCTGAAGGCGGCGAACCACCCCCCGGATTCGCGCTGGGCCGTCACCGCCCCGTCCCAGGACTGGGGATTGCCGATGCGGATGGCGGTGGCGACGGTCTCCGGGTTTGCCACCGGCGACCCCTTGACGAAGGGGGCGGCGCCCTCGGCCTGATAGCCGCACATCACCGGGCGCCGGCGCGCCACCCCGTCGGCGTGGTACTCCCGGTAGCCCTTCCAGTAGGCGGTGATGTTGCCGGCGTTGCCCACCGGCAGGCAGTGGTAGTCGGGGGCATCCCCGAGGGCGTCGACGATCTCGAAGGCGGCGGTCTTCTGTCCCTCGATGCGGTAGGGATTGATGGAGTTGACGATGGACACCGGGGCGTGGTCGGCGATTTCCTTGACGATGGCCATCCCGGCGTCGAAATTGCCCTGGATCTGGATCACCTCGGCCCCGTGCATCAGCGCCTGGGCCAGCTTGCCCAGGGCGATCTTGCCTTCCGGGATGAGGACGAAGCATTTGATGCCGCAGCGGGCCGCGTAGGCGGCCGCCGAGGCCGAGGTGTTGCCGGTGGAGGCGCAGATGATGGCCCGGCTGCCCTCCTCGCGTACCGCCCGGGTGACGGCGACGGTCATGCCGCGGTCCTTGAAGGAACCGGTGGGATTGAGTCCTTCGAACTTGACGTACAGGGCCACGTCCCTGCCGATCAGCCGGGGAATGTTCTCCAACCGGATCAGGGGCGTGTCGCCCTCGCACAGGGTCACGGGAACGGTGTCCGCCCGCAGCGGCAGACGGTCGCGGTAACGGTCGATGAGGCCGGTGTAACGGGACATGATCACTCCAGGGTTTCCAGACGAATGCGGTAAGGGGTGGCCTTGACCGCCTCGAGCGCCTCGATGCGGGCGAGGGCGGCGTCGAGCGCCCGTTCCGGCACCCGGTGGGTGAGGAAGATCAGGGGGACGTCGGTCTGCCCCGGCCGGGGTTCCTTCTGGATCACCGCCTCGATGCTGATGGACTCGTCGGCCAGGATGCGGGCCACCTCGGCGAGCACCCCGGGGCGGTCGGCCACCCGCAGGCGCAGGTAATAGGCGGTCTCCACCGCCGCCATCGGCAGAATGGGCAGATCGGCCAGGGCGTCGGGCTGGAAGGCCAAGTGAGGCACCCGGTTCTCGGGATCGGCGGTGAGGGTGCGGACCACGTCCACCAGATCGGCCACCACCGCCGATGCCGTGGGTTCGGCCCCGGCCCCCGGCCCGTAGTACAGGGTGGGACCGACGGCGTCCCCCTTGACCACCACGGCGTTCATCACCCCGTCCACGTTGGCCAGCAAGCGCCGGGCCGGCACCAGGCAGGGATGGACCCGCAACTCGATCCCGTCAGCGCGGCGGCGGGCGATACCCAGATGCTTGATGCGGTAGCCCAGCTCCTCGGCATAGCGGACGTCCTCCTGGGTGACCCGAGTGATGCCTTCGGTGTAGACGTGCTCGAACTGGAGGGGAATGCCGAAGGCAATGGCGGCCAGGATGGTGAGCTTGTGGGCGGCGTCGACACCCTCCACGTCGAAGGTGGGATCGGCCTCGGCGTAACCGAGGCGCTGGGCCTCGGCGAGCACGTCGGCGAAATCGCGCCCCTGATCGCGCATGGCGGTGAGGATGAAGTTGCCGGTGCCGTTGATGATGCCGGCGAGCCATTCGATACGGTTACCGGCCAATCCCTCGCGCAGCACCTTGATGATGGGAATGCCGCCGGCCACCGCGGCCTCGAAGGCCACCATCACCCCCTTTTCCGAAGCCCGGGCGAAGACCTCGTTGCCGTGCAGGGCGATCAGCGCCTTGTTGGCGGTGACCACGTGCTTGCCGCGGTCGATGGCGCCCAGCACCAGTTCACGGGCGATGTCGGTGCCGCCGATCAGTTCGGCGACGATGGCGATGTCGGGGTCGTTCACCACCTGCCAGGGATCGGTGACCACCTCGATCCCATCGAGGTCGCAGATGCGGGGCTTGTCCGGGCTGCGGGTGAAGACCCGGGCGATCTCAATGGCCCGGCCGGCCCGGCGGGCGATCTCCTCGCCGTTGCGCCGCAGCACGTTGACGGTGCCGCCGCCGACGGTTCCCAGTCCCAATAGACCGATTTTGACCGGTTTCAACGTCCTTACCCCCTTCATGACGATCAATCCTCTACGTACTCGGCGTCCCTGCGATGAATCGAATTATAACGTTCCGTCCCTCCGCATCATATGGCGGATGCCGCGAATCGCCTGGCGGGTGCGGTGCTCGTTCTCGATCAGGCCGAAGCGCACGTACCCCTCGCCGTACTGGCCGAAACCGACCCCCGGCGACACCGCCACCTTGGCCTCCAGCAGCAGCTTCTTGGAGAACTCCAGCGATCCCATGGCCCGATAGGGCTCCGGTATCGGCGCCCAGACGAACATGGTGGCCTTCGGTTTCTCCACCTGCCAGCCAAGCTGGTTCAAACCGTCGCACAGAACGTCACGGCGGCGCCGGTACATAGCGCGGATCTCGGCCACGCAATCCTGCGGCCCTTCCAGGGCGGTGATGGCGGCGATCTGGATCGGGGTGAACATGCCGTAATCGAGATAGGACTTGAGCCGTCCCAGGGCGGCCACCAGTTCGCGGTTGCCGCACATGAAGCCGACCCGCCACCCCGGCATGTTGTACGTCTTGGACAGGGAATAGAACTCCACCGCCAGATCCATCGCCCCCGGCACCTGGAGGATGGAAGGGGCCTGATAGCCGTCGAAGACGATTTCGGCATAGGCGATGTCGTGCACCAGCCAGATGCGGTGTTCGCGGGCGATGGCCACCACCCGCTCGAAGAAGGCCAGATCGACGCACTGGGTGGTGGGGTTGGCGGGAAAGTTGAGGATCAACATCTTGGGCTTGGGCCAAAGGTCGGCGATGGCCTGCTCCAGCTCCTCGAAGAAGTCGCGCCCGGAGGTCAACGGTACGTGGCGGATGTCGGCCCCGGCGATGACACAGCCGTAAGGGTGGATCGGATAGGCCGGATTGGGCACCAACACCACATCTCCCGGGCCCAGGGTCGCCAAGGCCAGATGAGCCAGCCCCTCCTTGGAGCCGATGGTGACGATGGCCTGGGTTTCCGGATCGAGCTGGACGTCGTACTTGCGCGCGTACCAGTCACACACGGCCTTGCGCAGGCGCGGGATGCCCCTGGAGAGCGAATAGCGGTGGGTGTTGTCCCGTTGGGCCGCCTCCACCAATTTGTCGATGATGTGGCGGGGCGGTGGCTGATCGGGATTGCCCATGCCGAAATCGATGATGTCTTCCCCGGCGGCTCGCTGTCTGGCCTTGAGCTGGTTGACGATGTTGAAGACGTAGGGAGGGAGGCGCTTGATGCGTTGGAATTCTTCCATGCAGTTTCTCGGGGGGAACAAATTCGGTTAAAGTTACTCAGGCTGTCGAGGCGTGTCAAACTGGAGCTGAGACGATGCCGATTCCCGTTTGCTTTCCCACACGGTTATTGGTGATTTTAGCGGTTTTCGCCTGGTCGGGCATCTCCCGGGCCGAATCGATCGCCTGGCAACTCCCGGAACGACTGCTGGAAAATCCCCCCCTGGCCGGTCAACCCTTCCGTACCCGCTTCCTCGGCTGGGACATCGACTTTCCCGGTTACGACCGGCGCACCATCAACGCCTGGACCCTCGGCGCTACCGTCAACTTCCCCGCTCCCTCCGGCCGTCCCGCCGAACCGCTGGCGGCTTTGTACCTGTGGCGTCGCCCGGACCGGGACCGGCTGTTCTACGGCGACATCGCCCTGGTTTACAACCATCTCTTCTACGCCCAGCGCTGGCGTGAAAACTCCCCTCTGGAATGGGTCACCACCTTCGAAAATTACACCATTCCCAGACTGAAACAGGCCGAACTGATCGAAGGGCGCGACGATACCGACACCGAACTGGAATGGGGCTACGTACGCCCGGGGATCGGGATCGGCTACCGGATCCCGGTGGCACCGTTTCACGTGGACAACATGGCCGCCCTGGACCTGATCGTCGAACCGGGTCTGCTCTACTTCGGCCGCCATGCCAAATCCGACCGCTTCGTCAAACCCCGGGATACCTTCGAGCTGCGCACCCGGGCCCAGTTGCGCTGGGACGCCCTGACGCGCAATTTTCTCAATCTGGTGGACCGGGGATATGCCTTCGGCGCCGACGGCCTCTGGGGTCACCGCACCAACTGGGACGACTGGGGCGTCAATAAAGCGAAAAAAGGGCGCGACCATTATTATCTGGGCAGCGCCTACGCCCTGGTGGCCACTCCCCTGCCCTTCGCAAGCGGCCGCCACCGTCTCATCGCCTCGGTCAACGCCGGCATCGGTCATCATCTGGACCGCTTCAACCGCAGTGTCACCCAACGCCTCGGCGGCGGCATCAATCCCGTCGGCCAGGAATTCCACACCACCGGCTACCCCATCCTTCCCGGGGCGGCTTATCTGGAATTCTTTCCGGACCACTACGTCATCGGTTACGGCGAATACCGGCTGGCCGCCACCTTTTTCACTTTCTTCCATGTTTACGGCGGCGGCGCTTACCTCAACCCCCGTAAGGTCAAACACGGCCAAGTGCGGCGGGAAAACACCGTCCTGCCCTTCATCGGCGCCCGCATCAGCACCGGCCTGCCCGGCCATTTGCTACTGGTGGTGGACTACGCCCACAACTTCGGCCTCAAACGCCGAGGCACGGGATACGGCAATCAGGTGACGGTGTGGCTATCCGGGATGTTCTGAGCTGCCTGTGCGGCGGTGAACCGAATCGACCCGGACGATGTCCGGGTTGGTAATTTTCTGTAATCTGGCGCAGGCCTGCAGACCTCAAGCACCATGCGCCGCCAACAAAATGCACCAAAATCGGGCGTAATGTTTCCCAGTATTGAAAGCGCTCGCCATCCCGTAGCGAGACAAGTTGGTATTAATATTGCTTATTTTGTGATGTGCGTATTCATCCAAAGGTCTACGTCATGAGTGAACGCTTTCGTTTTTTCTCCTTTCACGGTCGAATGCGGATCCTGCATTTGACCTGGTTGGCCTTCTTTCTCACCTTCTTCGTCTGGTTCAACCATGCCCCGCTGATGGCCTCGATCCGTGAGGTCTTCGGCCTGACGCCGCAACAGGTCAAGACGCTGCTGATCCTCAACATCGCCCTCACCATCCCGGCCCGGGTGGTGGTCGGCATGCTGGTGGACCACTTCGGGCCCAAGCGGGTATTCTCCGGGCTACTGTTCCTGGCGAGCTGGGTGTGTTTCGCCTTCGCCTTCTCCCGGAGTTACGAGCAGCTGGCCCTGACCCGCTTTCTGCTCGGCTTCGTGGGCGCCGGTTTCGTCATCGGCATCCGCATGATCGGCGAATGGTTTCCCGCCCGCGAGGTGGGGTTGGCGGAAGGCATCTACGGCGGCTGGGGCAACTTCGGCTCGGCGGCGGCGGCCCTGACCCTGCCCTCGCTGGCGCTGCTCTACGGCGGCGCGGACGGCTGGCGCTATGCCATCGCCACCACCGGCGCCATCGCCCTGGTCTATTCCTTCGTCTACTTCTTTTCGGTCTCCGATACCCCCAAGGGTTCGACCTACTTCAAGCCCAAGAAGACCGGGGCGATGGAAGTCAGCTCGGTGGGCGACTTCTTCTTCTATCTGTTCATGAATCTGCCGCTGTACCTGGCCCTGGCGCTGCTGACCTGGAAGCTCACCAACCTGGGACTGTTCACCGCGGCGGTGGCCAACGTGCTCTACATCGGCCTGAGTCTGCTGTACGCCTATCAGATCTACCACGCCGTCAAGGTCAACCACCGGGTGTTCAAGGAACCGGTGCCGGAGTTCGACCGTTACAAGTTCAAGCAGGTGGCGATCCTGAACCTGGCCTATTTCATCACCTTCGGTTCGGAACTGGCGGTGGTGTCGATGCTGCCCCTGTTCTTCAAGGACACTTTTCACATCAGCGAAGTGCTGGCCGGCGCCCTGGCTTCCGGGTTCGCCTTCATGAACCTGGTGGCCCGTCCCAGCGGCGGCCTGTTCAGCGACAAGTTCAGCCGCAAGGCGACGTTGATGATTCTGATGGCCGGGCTCGGCGTCGGCTATCTGGTCCTCAGCCGCATCGACGGTACTTGGCCCCTGGCGCTGGCGGTGGCCGCCACCATGATGTGCTCTTTCTTCGTCCAGGCAGGCGAGGGGGCGGTGTTCGCCATGGTGCCTCTGATCAAACGGCGTCTCACCGGCCAGATCGCCGGTCTCACCGGTGCCTACGGCAACGTCGGCGGGGTGGTGTTTCTGACCGTGTATTCCTTCGTCGATGCTTCTACGTTCTTCCTGGTCATCGCCGGCGCTTCGTTGGCGGGCATGGTCGCCGCGTTGTTCCTCGACGAACCCAAGGGCCACATGGCCGAGGTCCTGCCCGACGGCACCGTGCAGATGATCGAGGTCGAATAGCTCCACTCCTCCCCTCGGGCGCAGGTATTATGCCTGCGCCGTTTTTTTCGCAGCGATCCATGAACAGCCACTTCGAACTGAACATCGGTCAGCATTCGGAAGCCGGACGCAAACGGGAAAACCAGGATTCCTTCGGCATCTTGATTCCGGACGAGCCGGAAATCACTTACAAGGGCGTCGCCGCGGTGGTCGCCGACGGCGTCAGCGGCTGCGAGGACGGCAAGATCGCCAGCGAAAGCTGCGTCAAGAGCCTGTTGATGGATTATTACGCCACCCCCGATTCCTGGAGCGTCAAACGCTCGGTGGAAAAGGTGCTGCTGGCCACCAACCGCTGGCTCTACGGCCAGGGCAGCCAGCCGGGCAGCCTGGCGAGCACCCTGAGCGCCCTGGTGGCCAAGTCCAACACCGCCCATCTGTTCCACATCGGCGACAGTCGCATCTACCGCCTGCGTGACGGTCGTCTGGAACAGCTCACCAAAGACCACAGCTGGGGCAGCGGCGAGAGCCAATACCTGTCCCGGGCTATGGGCATCGATCTGCGCCTGGACATCGACTACCGCACCGTGCCTCTGGAACCCGGCGACATCTTCGTCTTCACCACCGACGGGGTCCACGAGTACGTCTCCACCGAAGCCATCGTCGCGGCCATCGAGCGCCACGACGACCTCAACCGGGCCGCCTGTGAACTGGTCCGCCAGGCCTACGACGCCGGCAGTCCGGACAACCTCACCTGTCAGATCGTCCACTTCGCCCGTCTGCCCGCCCCGAGCGAGCAGGAAGTGCTGCTGAAACTGGCCGAGCTGCCCTTTCCACCGCTTCTGGAAGCAGGCATGAAGCTGGACGGCTACCGCATCGTCCGCGAAATCAGCGCCAGCAAGCGAGTTCAGATCTATCTGGCAGTGGACGAGGAAAGCGGGGAGAAGGTCGTCCTCAAGACCCCGTCGCCCAACTTCGAGGACGATCCCATCTACATCGATCTGTTCAGCCACGAGGAATGGGTCGGCAGCCGCCTCCAGAGCCCCCACGTGATGAAGGTGTTCAAGCCGCGGCGCAAACGCTCGTTCCTGTATCTGGTCAGCGAATACATCGAGGGGGAAACCCTGCGCCAGTGGATGGACGAACATCCCCGGCGCGACTTCCAGCAGGTCCGTGGTCTGGTGGCTCAGATGGCCAAAGGCCTGACCGCTTTTCACCGTCTGGAAATGCTGCACCAGGACCTCAAGCCCGAGAACGTCATGATCGACCGTGACGGCATCGTCAAGCTGATCGACTTCGGCTCGGTCAAGATCGCCGGCCTCGAGGAGATCAGCAGCCCCCTGGAACGCATCCAGTTGCTGGGAACCAAGCATTACGCCGCCCCGGAATACTTTCTGGGTTATGCCGGCACCCAGCGCTCTGACCAGTTTTCCCTGGCGGTGATCGCCTACGAGCTGCTCACCGGCCGTCTCCCCTACGGGGAAAAGTACGGCGAAGGCAACGTCACCAAGGCCAGATACACCTCGGCGCGGCGCTGGAATCCGGACATCCCGGTGTGGATGGACCGGGCCCTGGAAAAAGCGTTGAGCCTCGATCCGGAAAAACGCTACGACACCCTGAGCGAATTCGTTCACGACCTGGAAAAACCCAACCCCAACTTCCTCCAGAAAGATCGCCAACCGCTGATCGAGCGCGACCCGGTGGCTTTCTGGCGCGCAGTGGCGCTGACCTCGCTGGTGGTCAACGCCATGCTGTTGTTGCGCTGGCTGCTGTGACGGAGTGGTAGAATTCCCCTAGGCCATCCCAACGATGCAGCCGGAAGCACCAAATCGGTGCATGCAATCGTCGCTCTGAAAGCGTTTCCGGGCATCACGCAGTTGGCGCAGTTATTGCTATCATTTTGATATCTGAACGAATCGCAGGTAACGCCCATGAGCCACTTCTTCGACCGCCTTCGTTTCTTCAAAAAAACCAAGGGAACCTTCTCCGACGGCCACGGCGTCGTCACCCGCGAGGACCGCCAGTGGGAGGACGCCTACCGCAACCGCTGGCGCTTCGACAAGGTGGTGCGTTCCACCCACGGGGTCAACTGCACCGGGGGCTGTTCCTGGAACATCCATGTCAAGAACGGCCTGGTGGCCTTCGAGATCCAGGCCACCGACTATCCCCGCACCCGGCCGGACCTGCCCAACCACGAGCCGCGCGGCTGCCAGCGCGGCGCCAGCTATTCCTGGTATCTCTACAGCCCCCACCGAGTCAAGTACCCCCTGATCCGCGGCCGCCTGCTGGACCTGTACCGGGCCGAGCGCCAGGCCGGCAAGGACCCGGTGGAAGCGTGGGCGGCGATCCAGGCCGATCCGGAAAAGCGCAAGCAGTACACCGCCGTGCGCGGTCTGGGTGGCTTCGTGCGCGCCTCCTGGGACGAGGTGGTGGAGATCATCGCCGCCGCCAACGTGTACACCATCCAGAAATGGGGTCCGGACCGGATCGCCGGTTTTTCCCCGATTCCGGCCATGTCGATGATCTCCTACGCCGCCGGCACCCGATACCTGTCGCTCATCGGCGGCGCCTGCCTGTCGTTCTACGACTGGTACTGCGACCTGCCCCCCTCCTCGCCCCAGGTCTGGGGAGAACAGACCGACGTCCCGGAGGCGGCTGACTGGTACAACTCGGGCTACATCATCGTCTGCGGCGCCAACCTGCCCATGACCCGTACCCCTGACGCCCACTTCTATTCCGAAGTGCGATACAAGGGCACCAAGGTGGTCGCCATCGCCCCCGACTACGCCGAATACGTCAAGTTCGCCGATCTGTGGATGCCGGCCAGACAGGGCACCGACTCGGCGGTGTTCCTGGCGATGGCTCACGTGGTGCTCAAGGAATTCTTCGTCGACAAGCCCACGCCTTATTTCCTGGAGTACGTCCGCACCTACACCGACATGCCCATGCTGGTGCGCCTGGACGACCGCGGCGACGGCTACGTCCCCGGCCGTTTCCTGCGCGCCGCCGATTTCGACGATTCCCTGGGGCAAGACAACAATCCGGAGTGGAAGACCGTGGTGTTCGACGAGAATACGGGGAACATCGTCGCCCCCACCGGATCCATCGGCTTCCGCTGGGGCGAGGAAGGCAAGTGGCACCTGGAACCCAAGGACGGCGCCACCGGGGAGGACATCACCCCGCAACTGAGCCTGGTGGGCAACCCCGACGAGGTGGTGGAAGTCCACTTCCCCCGCTTCGACAACGGGGACAAGACCCTGGCCC